>JBAXQU010000083.1:0-14517 GCA_037131555.1 Bacteroidota bacterium | reverse complement strand
GGTTGTGAGTAAGCCAATACCAGTAGAGGTGAAACAACCAGAAGTGAAACCCGAACCTCCACCAAAGCCAAAACCTGTGGTGAAGGAGCCTGTAGCACCTGAAAAGAAGATTGAAAAAAATAGTGTGGTTCGTATTATTCAACAGGATAGAAAGAAAGTAACCATCGTGGATGTAACCATTGTAGGTGGCGATACCTATGAGTATAAGAAAGAAGAATTCGGATGGGGAGGAGTGTATTACTATCGCGATGGAGTAAATATTTCGGAACGAACCTTCGAAAAGGAAACAGAGTAAATGAATGAAGTCTGAAATGGCATGATGTAGTTAAGTAAACAGCATCATGCCATTTTTTATGAGTAAAAGAAAAACAAAATGGAAGCAACAACAGGAAAGAGTAAATCAAAGAACCCGATTATATTTATTTTTATTACCGTTCTTATCGATTGTATCGGCATTGGTATCATTGTACCGGTTATTGCCAGCCTAGTCACCGAGGTTAGTCATGTAAACCTTAATCTAGCAACCACCTATAGTGGTTATATGATGGCTACCTATGCAGTCATGCAATTTATATTTGCTCCTGTTTTGGGTGGTCTTTCGGATAAGTATGGACGAAGACCAGTGCTCCTACTTTCTCTTTTTGGACTTGGTTGCGATTATATCTTCCTTTCCTTTGCTAATACCTTACCTTTATTATTTGTTGGAAGAGTGATTGCAGGAATTTGCGGTGCTAGTTTCACCACTAGCTTTGCATACATAGCCGATGTAAGTGCTCCCGAAAAAAGAGCACAAAATTTCGGAATGATGGGTGCCGCATTTGGATTAGGATTTATCATTGGCCCTATGTTGGGAGGTTTGTTTAGTGGATTGGGTGTTCGTGCTCCTTTCATTGCTGCCGCTTGCTTCTCGTTAATCAATTGGTTATACGGATATTTTATTTTACCAGAATCGTTGAAGCCTGAGAATAGAAGAAACTTCGATATCAAACGAGCTAATCCTTTTGGTGCATTTGCACAATTGCGCAAAAGCAAACATATTCGAACCCTTGTAGTGGGTGTATTTCTTCTTTATTTGGCAGGACAAGTGATGCCTTCCATTTGGCCATTCTACACCAAGTTTATGTTTCATTGGACAGATAGAGAAATAGGTTATTCGTTAGCATTTGTTGGTATTATGATTTCTATTGTTCAAGGTGGATTGATTAAATTTTCTCAAAAGAAATTTGGAACAAATAAGGCCATCTTTATTGGATTGACGCTTTATTTCATAGGTTTGGGTTTACTTTCGATGGCAACACAATCGTGGATGATTTATGCCTTTGTGTTTGTCTATTCGTTGGGGGCCATAGCTCCACCCGCTCTTCAGGCTGTTATCTCTGGTCGTGTGTCGGCAACGGAGCAAGGCGAATTGCAAGGAATGATGACGGGGTTGAATAGTATTTCTACCATACTATCGCCATTAATCATGACTAATTTATTTTATTTTTTCTCGAAAGACACCGCTCCATTTTATTTTCCTGGAGCTTCGTTTGCAGCTGCAGCCATCTTAATCTTTTTTGGCGGAGTGCTTTGTGTAAAAGGATTGAAGGAGTAAACGTTTTTCAAATTACCTTATCAAAGAACGAATTTCGTCTCCTGCTTGATACGGCAAATAGGTAACAATAAACTGAAACATCTCGTCAGAAGTTCTCATACTTCCCTCTCGTTCGGCAACTAATCGAGGTGGACTAAAAGGGTTATCTGGGTTGTGACGTGTATTATCGAAAACTCCCTCGGAATGAACGATTGAACCCTTTGGTCTTTTTATCATCTTTTCGAATGTATAGAAATACTGCCAACGGAAATCCCATTTGTTTATTTTAATCAATTTGATGGTATCTCCTTTAGGAGTGATAGCATAGGCCAAGAATTTCTTTCCCAAAAGATGCATGTGCGGATTTAAAGTAAGCACCGAGATGTCGTATGGCAAGGTATAGTCTGAATGAAATGTCATAACTGTATCGGGAGGAATAACTAAGACAGGTACAGTAGGCGAAACACCAAAGGTGCCCAATTGGAATTCTCGCAAGGGTCTTGTTGGAGGCTTTTTGGTATAAAATACATTAAAAGTAGTGAGGTCGGTGGTGTCTACTTTCGAAGGACCATAATGAATGTCTTTTAGGAATAGAGCTCCTTTCCGATTGAAGACAAAGCCTCCTATTCCTTCAGGATAAATGGGAGGAGTAACTCCTGGCAAATAATTAGTAAGCGAAAAAGTTAGCATCGGAAAACTACCATCATCATTTGGCAAGTCCAAGTGTTTGTATGCTTCCAACGTGGTTGGATAATCTTTAATATCGGCCACCACATTGCCTTTGAATATGTCTTTGCGTTTGTCGAATTCGTAACTCAAAAGTTGTGCATTCACATGATGTACCAATTTTCTATTACCCGGAACCACTTCCACCGTGCTCACAAAGGTATCTCTCGGAATTTGGTAAGGAACACGCATCAGCAAGAATCGGTCTTCGTGATCACCTTTTATTTTGTAAACATCGCGATACTTAATTACTAAATCGGGTTTACCCAGTTGTGAACCTTTTGGAAATTCAGGCGGTGCAGGAATTTTTTCAGCTAATCCTTTCGGGCAACCTTGATCGACCCATGAAGCAATCATATCAATTTCATCTTGTGTCAACACCTTTTCTCCAATAAAATGTGTGTAGGAAGCATCGGCAGGCCATGGTGGCATAAAACGAGATTGGGTAGAAAACTTAATTACCTTCCCTCTCGATGCAGCATCTTCATAAGTAATTAGCCGAAAGGGCGCTGCTTCTCCAGTACGATGACAGGGAGAGCAATTCTTATAAATGATTGGAGCAATGTGTTCGGCAAAGGTGACCTTCTCCACCATTTTCGAATTGCTACAAGAAAAAAGCAACACCACCAAGCAATATATTATCGAAGTGTATCTTTTCAAACGCATATCGTTATTAAAGTAATAAATAGGGAACAAAACTAAACTAATGTTTGATTGAATAAATTATTTTCTGATGTTTAAATTACAAATAATTTTATTCCTCGTGTATATGGTCGTTCTTAGTTCATGTCACAAGCGCATAGCTTACAATCCTTATTTAAAAATGAAAGAGAAACCCAGCGTGGCCTCCCAACGTGAGTATGCAAAAGCTCAAGCAGAGTATAAAAAGGAATTTGTGAAACAAACTGAACACAACAAAAAGGAAGTGCAAGGTAGGGTGAATGATTTTTTTAAAAAGAAAAAACAATATGGAATTCTGAAAAAGGGAAGAAAGAAAAAACAAAAGGGAAGATTTTAATTCAATGAAACATCAAAGAAAAATACGAGAGAGCATTTCCATTTCGAAAGATTATCCCTTACCTTTGCTTCATGATAATATCTAAACGAATCATACTTCTTATTTCCGTTTCGCTAGTGATACTTAGTACAAGTTGTCACAAAAAGTCGGGTGGTTACAATCCTTTTCTGCACGATAAAGTAAAACCAAGTCAGGTGGAGGCCAAGAGATCGAAAAATGCTGACAAGAAAGCAGCGAGGGCTTACAAAAAACAATTGAGAAGGACCAGTATGAAATTGTACAATCGTAAGCCAGGACCAAGTCCTGAGAAAAAATAAAATTCGTGATGCACATAACACTTAGATGAAAGATGATGTATACTAGAAATTTCCTTATTCTACTTACTCTAAGTTATAGTTTATCCTCCGCTTCGCTTATTGCTCAATCCAACATCAATCGATACAAAAACAAACTAAGACAAGGTGTTTGGATTGTGTATTCTGATTCAACCAAAACGAAGATTGACAATATTGGAAGATACCGCAAAGGTGTTCCAAAAGGAAAATGGAAATACTTCGACTCCAATGGAAAGTTGACCAAAACAGAATTCAACTTTTTTAATATCATTCACTATAAATACTTCTATCAAAATGGTAAATTAAAAAAGAAAGGCAAAGCAAAAGTGGTTATTACTGATAATTTATATCATTATTTCTATTACGGGAAATGGCTGGTATACGATAGTTTGGGGCATCTTAGTAAGAAACAATATTACAAAGAAGGGAAAATGATTTCGGAACAAATAATAAAATCATCATCGTCTTCTTCCATCAACGATTCGTTAACAGAAGCTGTTCGGGGTTTGTATAAAATGTGTTATGCTTATACAGATTCGTTGACCAAAGCGGAATCGAAGTATGGGAAAAATTCGAACGAATACAAACGCATTAGCAAGTTGAATTATGAAAATGGATTAACCATTGTTTCGAAGATTGATAAACTAATTCACGATTACGGCTATCCAGGAAAAACGTTAGTAGGCATAGAATACCCTACCGTGTTTTCCATCATAAGTACCTGCAATTTGGAAGTTAAGAAAAAGTACTTTGATGTTATTGTTAAAGCTGCTGATAAAGGCGAACTCGAATGGATGGATGTTGCATTCTTTGTGGATAAGATGATGGTTGCAAAAAAAGAAAAACAAGTGTATGGAACTCAATCCAAAATTACAAAGAATCATGAAATCATCTATTATCCTATACTTGATAAACAACAGGTAAACGAAAGAAGACATAAGGTTGGATTAGACGATTTAGATATAAATACCCTCAACGATTCGCTTCCTTATTAAACAAAAATAAATCGGCTTAAACTTTTTTTAATTACTTTTAGCTTCTAATCTTCAAACTCTAATTGAAAGCAAATGAAAAAAGCTACATTCATTTTAATGCTGACATTCATGGTTGTATCGGCAACCAATGCTCAGGTATTTCTACAAAGTAAATCGGGACAAAAATTAAGTTTTAAAGAAATGCAAGTGCAGTTCGAAAACTGGAAATTGCATACTGATTTGAAACACACTAAACATTGGAAATATTTCAAACGATGGGAAAACGAAATGTCGTTGCATACCGATGGCAAAGGACAACCCGTAAATCCTGAAGTGTACATCAACGAAGCTATAAAGGTTGCAAACGAAAAGAAAAGTGCAAAATCAGAAAAGTTTATTCAATCGGCATGGTCGCCTGTAGGGCCTTATGTATTGCCTGGAAACGAAACAGGATATATGCAAAATGGAATAGGAAGAATTAATTGCATTGCATTTCATCCTACCGACCCAAACACTTATTTTGTAGGTGTGGCACAAGGTGGTGCGTGGAAGACTTCTAACAATGGTGTAAGCTGGACTCCATTGACAGACAATTTGCCAATAGAACGCATCAGCGATATTTGCATCGACCCTAATAATCCGAATACAATGTACATCTCTGTTTGCGATTTCGAATACATCGATGTGGCTTTAAATTTAGATGGAAGAAAACGTAATACTCATTACGGACTAGGAGTGTACAAAACTACGGATGGCGGACTTACTTGGAATCCAACTGCTTTATCGTTTCAATTAACAAATGGAGATGCATCTTTGATTCGTAAAATATTGGTGAATCCTGCGAATAGTAATCAAGTAATAGCTTGTGGCGTTTCGGGAATGTACACTTCTTCCAATGGTGGTTCTACTTGGAATCATACACTCGATTCTTTGTTTTGGGATTTAGTTCAAGACCCTACCAGCCCTAGTACTTTGTATGCCACTTCTGGTTGGTTACAATATCAAAACATTGGTTCGTGTGGTATCTACAAATCAACTGATTTTGGAAACACATGGGTGATGTTAACCACTGGAATAGCTCCTACTGGCGATATTCAGCGCATTAAACTAGCCATTGCCCCAACAGATCATAATTATATTTATGCGATGGCGGTGGGTATGGACGAAGGTTCGAGAGGAATTTATAAATCAACCAATGCGGGTACCACATGGACTTATATCGACCCAGGTGTAAACATGCTGGAAGGTGGAGATGGTACCATGCCTGGAGGACAAGGTACTTACGACCTTGGCTTTATGGTGAATGGAACTGATAAAAACACGGTGTATGTTGGCGGGGTAAATATTTGGGGAAGCACCGATGGTGCTCAAACATTCAATCCGGTAAGTCATTGGACATTACAATACGGCCCAACCTTGCATGGCGATATTCATTTTATGGAACGTCAGCCTACTTCAGGAAATATATTTGTTTGTAGCGATGGTGGTTTGTACCGCACCACCGCAGTAACTCCCGAAACATGGAATGATGCAAATAGCGGAATGCCTTGGCCTACACAGTGGACTACCATTAGCGATGGAATGAACATCACTTCGTTTTACCGTGTGTCGAGTTCGAGAAACACCACCGGAAGATTGATGGCTGGAGCACAAGACAATGCTTCGTTTTATTATGATGGTAGTACTTGGAATACCATTTTTGGTGGCGATGGTATGGACAATTACCTCGACCCCATTAATGATAATGTTGTCATTGGCTCATCGCAATATGGTAGTTTTTATGTTTCGAACAATGGTGGTTTATCCAGTTTGGGTACCAATGTAAATGTAAACAACGAAGCAGCTGAATGGACTTCGCCCATTGCTGCTGATTACAACAACTATGGAACCATCTATGCTGGCCTTACCAATGTGGTGAAGTCAACTGATGGAGGGTTTAATTGGGCAGCCTTGGCTCCTATGCCTGCCAATGCTATTCACGACAACGAGATGAGCGCCTTGGCGGTGAGTAATACCAATAGCAATGTAATTTATGGTTCGCGAAGAATACGTTTCGAATACAGTTCGCCTTCTACTATTTACATTACTCAAGATGGTGGAAACTCATGGACCGACATCACCGCAGGATTGCCCGATTCGTTGTATTTCACTAGCATTGATGTTAGCCAAACGGATGCTAATACGGCTTATGTTACATTGGCTGGATTTACTGCCGGACAAAAGGTTTATAAAACTTCGAACGCGGGTGCTACTTGGCAAAATATTTCTTTTAACCTTCCGAACATACCTGTGAACTGTGTGAAAACAGTGCCTGTGTTCAACGATTTATTGATAGCAACCGATTTGGGTATTTATAAATTCAATGCGCAAACGAACACGTGGGTGAACAATAGCACCGGCTTGCCGAATGTAATACTTACCGACATTGAGTTTAATCCTGCGTTGGATAAAATTTATGTTTCATCCTTTGGTAGAGGTATCTGGGAAAACACCCTGTCGACAGTGGTTACCAACGTGCAGACCAGCGAAGCCATGGAGATTGGGGTGGAATTATTTCCTTCGCCCAACGATGGTTCGTTCACCATTCGGTTGGATGATGCTAAAGCAAAGGATGATGTGTTGAACCTCGAAATAGTGGACATACGTGGACAATTGGTGCATAACGCTCATCTTAGCGGACAAACTTCATATAACGAAAAACTAAACTTAGCTTCGGGGATGTATTTTGCTAAACTAAAAAGCAAAACTATGAATGGGGTAAAAAGTTTTATAGTGAAATAAAATAAGGTGTGGCTGCAATGGCCGCACTTATGCTTCGTCTTCTAGCAATTCTACCTTTTCGGCACTGGTAACCAGAAATATTTTTATTCCCATTTTCAATACCTGTTGATAATGCGAAATGAGTTGATGACTTGTATCATCGTTCGATATTAATATGGATGGAATGATTTCGCTGCTAGCGGTCATTCGTTCCATTAATACTAATAAACAAAGCGCAAAGTCGGTTTTGAAAATGGTTGCAGCATCTTTGGTGGTAGCGTTTTTGGTGCGCATTGGCGAGCCAATGGCAAGGGCAAAAAAATGAACATCGTCTTTGTCGGCTATTACATCGGCCTCGCAAGGTTGAAAGATGGAGGTGGTGATGTGATGAAATTCGTTTTTTTTCAGAAACTCGGCAAAGCACCAAGTTACTTGCTCTTTGCTCAATGCTTTTTTCTTGGCATGGAGGCTATTGTTGAGCACGGGCAGGTTGTTGTATTTTTTGATGATGGCATGCACCTTGCTGAGGGCATCGCCACTTCGCCTGAACTGAAGATTGGTGTCTAAGGCATTCGATTCGAGGGTTTTTATCAATTGTTCCCAATGGGTAGAAGTAATTACCGAGGGGTTTTCGAAGGCTTCGGGAAGGCAGTTATTAATGTTTTCGCGGAGGTAATTGTATTCCAATAAAGCTCTTTCTCTAGCTATGGGCTTTAGGGCTTGGGTTTCTTGCACATAAATTTCCTGTATCTGTTTCCAGTTCATTTTGCACTTTGTTTTGTAAAGCAAAATTACAAAAAACTGAGGAAATGAATGGAAGCTTGGCAAATTATTTTGTTTTTAGGGTTATTTACCGCTCCCGAAGGGTCGGGACAGGAAAGTCAGAAAGGCGATAAGGAAATTTCACAATTTTGCGGTAGGCAAATGTTCAATTATT
The DNA here is from genome assembly GCA_037131555.1 of Bacteroidota bacterium. GTDB lineage: Bacteria > Bacteroidota > Bacteroidia > 2-12-FULL-35-15 > 2-12-FULL-35-15 > 2-12-FULL-35-15. Next base: position 6,194 of record JBAXQU010000083.1, on the reverse strand, counting down.
CAAATGTTCAAACAACCAATAACTAACAACTAACAACTAACAACTAAAATTAGGGCAGGTAGTTCGTCACGCTTCGGTTTCTTTCCTCCCGCTTTTCGTTCCAATCTTTTTCTTTGCACGAAAAGGTCAAAGAAAAAGGATTTCCACTTCAATCGGGTGCAGTTAGTCAGCGCATCACGCTTCGTAATCCACCATTCGTAAATTCCTACCATTTGTATTTCGTAAAGTTCATCAAACAAAAATATCCCCTCACATATTCTGCAAGGGGCAGCAACCATCTACTAAAACATGATTTTACATGCATTCGTTAGTAATTTATGATGTAAAATTAACCGCTAATATTGGTTAATTAATCATTATTTTTAAAAATAATATAGAACGTATAGGTATGTTGATGGAAACAATTTGTATGTTTGTGGTGGAAATCAACTAATATGATGGTTAGCTTTGTACATACATGCATTTTATTTATTACTACATTGGTGTATTACATTGTACTTACCTGCATTATTTTATTTTTAATAAGTACCTTCTATAACTTCTCTTCTCCCTTTAAAAATGTTTTGTTGGTGAACGAAACACCCACAAAGCAAAAAAAGAAGCCTAAGCCTCTCTCTTAGTTTTACCAACTACTAATTGAGGGGCATCATCGTTTTTTAATACCAACATTCACAATTGAAGGTGTATTTTTTTATCTCAAACTAGGTTTAACTTCTAAATTTAAAATATCATGAAAAAATTTATTATTATCGCAATACTCACAATTATGATGAGTTTCTTAAACAAAAAAACGAACGCACTATCTGCACCCCCACCTTGCACTGGCATTGCATTAACGGGTACAATTACTGGAGCATATTATAATAATACTTACGAATTGAGTGGCACGATTTCAATTAGTGGTTCGGTTACATTCGTTAATTGTAACCTAATTATGGATTATAACGCTGTTATATTAATTCCTACTGTTAGTGATTTTTTAACTCTCACACACTGCACACATGTATACTCGTGTGGAACGAATACATGGGTGGGTATTAAAAACAATTGGGGTGGTAGCATTGATATTAGTGACAATTCGTTAATTGAGGATGCAGGTGTAGCTGTCGAAAACACGAATGGAAGTGCTTTTACTATAAAAGACGCAGTGTTCAATAAAAACTGGAAAAGTATTTTTATTGGTAGTGCTCCTTCTGTTCCTCTTAGTTACTACATAAAAAACACTGTATTTACAAGTAGAGATATGACATCTACTCTTACTCCATATTCCTTTTTTGATTCTTCTGGATTATTAGACTACTCACAGTTCAGTGCTTATGCAGTAAAGACCTTACTTTTACCCGGAGGTGCTGGATTAACCTCTGCCTCTATGAATAATCTCTCCACTTCTGTGGCTCAGTGTGGTATAGAAGACGATGACATCGGAAAAATTCAAATTGGGGATGATGCCTTGTATTCAGGGGCTACATATCCTAATCCAATGATGAATTTGTTTGAAAATATTAGTGTTGGAATTATTTCGAAACGCACTAATCAATACCTCTGTAACAATATGTTCTTAAACATACAACAAGATGCATCACTAAATAAAACAGGATGGGGAATGATTATTATGGGTTATCCCAACTCTAATTATTCTGTTAATATCGGAGCTGGAGGAGGGGCTCCATATCAAGCAAATGAATTTAAAGATGTTAATATTCCTATTCATGTTACACTCTATAATACAATCGATATTGAGAATAATAACATTAGACAAAATTCAACTGGTTCTGGAATAGGTTATCAGGGTATCTATGTTGATGAACCTGATAACAACGATGCAGTAGTCAAAGTTATTGGCAATCTAATTAAAAACTGCGAAACAGGTATTCAAGTGGATAGAATAACATATGGATTGGATGCCAAGGAAATTATAATTGGCGAAAACCAAATATCGAGTGGTGGTACTGGTTCAGGAGGATATTGTACTACCGCTATCGATTTGCAAGACGGAGCAGCGTGCACCACAGGTCAAGATAAATATAAAGTACGAAACAATTATATAACAAATGCATATAATGGTGTAATAGCTACTAATATTTCAAATAATACAGATGGCCCATTGATAATATATAATGATCCTTCTTATTCTGGTTCAATAGGTATTGACATAATTGCACCTATTTCAACTCCGTCAACACCTGATGCTGGTATAAAAATAGCGGGTTGTCCGCTTGGTAGAATTTACAATAATTATATAACTTCGACAGATGCCACTATAGTAGGCGATGCTGATGATTACAAAGGTATTTATGTGTTAAGCAGCCAAAAAAGCGAAGAATCCTGTAATAACATAACTGGCGTTGGTGAAGCAATCAGTTATGATTATAACTGTAATTATAGTAAAATTTATAACAATAGTATGAGCACTGGTGTCAATGGATTTGCATTAAGGAATGGTGCAATTTTAGGTACACAGGGTAGTAGTGGCAATGATTGCGGATTGTTATGGGATATTGGTGCTGGCGCATTCGCAAATGGGCAAACATTTACTGACGCAACTTCAAACCCTAATACAAATTCTATCTTGTGGTGTGAATCTGGTAGCGCGTCTACTTTTCCAACCTTAAATGCTACTTCATGGATAGCTTATACATCTGGGACCGGGTTACTTCCAAATACTGGCGGAAACTTATTAGATTGCTATTCTGTCACGGTAATGATGCACACACGGCCAGGCGGAAATGAACAAGCAAAATCCCTTGTTGATTCCGCTCAATATTTTGCGATTCAAATAGGAAGTTTGATTCACGACACTGTACCTTATACTATTTTCGGTGATGAGCAGCGATACAATAGTAAAGTGGTTGCTTATTCAATTTTAGATAGCACTAACGGTCAAACTGCCGATACTACTGGAAGACTACAACATTATTATGACAGTACAAACGTTGCGGCAATAGGCCAATTTCGTTATGTTCAAAAAGCAATGATTTCGCAAAACTATTCTATTGCGAGTACTATTAATAACAATGTAATAACAAGTAATACAATCGAAGCAAACACAAAACAAGTAAATTATTATAGATTATTAAAACTAAATAATCCAAATTATGTTTATAGTGAATCCGATTCAATAGCTATTTATTCTATTGCTTCTCAATGCTCCTACCAAGGTGGTTTGATAGTATGGTCCGCAAGGGCATTATATTCAGAAATAGTAGGCCATAGAGTACACTTAGCCGACAATTGTTTTCTAGGAAATAATGAATTGCGCAAACCAATTGCTATTAATCATTTAGCTGGAAATTTTAAAATATATCCTAATCCAAGCAGTGGAAGTATATTTCTTGAGTATAACATAAAAAATACCGATGTTGCAGACATAAGTATTTATGAAATGAACGGTAGATTAATTAAAACATATTCGATTAGCTCTAAGAGTACAATATTTAATATAAATGAGAATGAATTAGCCACTGGTATCTATTATTACAAAATAAGCGTAAATGAAAATTTATATCAAACTGATAAAATTGTCATATTAAAATAAATAATCTACAACCCTTTGTGCTTTCGCGCAAAGGGTTATTTAATAACTCATATCATGAAAAATCTGTTTCTTTTAATTTGTTCTTTATATTTAATATCAAATACACAAGCCCAAAACCTTGTTCCAAATCCTAGTTTTGAAACTATAACTAGTTGTCCTCATGGTGATAATTATATTTATAGGGCCCAACCGTGGTTTCAACCATCCTATTGGCATGGGAATGTAATTAACAGTTCTAGCTCAGACTTATATAACGCATGTGCGGGTACAGCTTTTACAGTAGGGGTACCAATAAATGGAGGTGGCGGTTTTCAATATGCAAGAACTGGTGTTGGATATGCAGGTATCTTCACTCACTCGGATACAAATAATTATAGAGAATATATAGAAGTACCATTAATAGATACATTAATTGCCAACCATAGTTATTGTGTCGAATTCTATGTATCATTAAATATTAACAATGTATTCGGTATGGCAATAAGTAACATCGGTGCTTACTTTTCATTTGATAGCTTATTGGATGCTTCTAATTTGCATACTATTGATTATATACTTCCACAGGTTGAAAACCAATCTGGTAATATATTAAATGACACTTTAAATTGGATGATGATTTCAGGTAATTATATTGCTATTGGTGGAGAAAAGTATATGACATTAGGCAACTTCCATTTACCAATAAATACAAATACACAACTTTTTAATCCTAGTGCTACAAACTCAACAACATCTTATTATTTCATCGATGATGTAAGTGTGGTGGATTGTGGTGGTGTTGGGGTGGAGGAGGTAAGTAAAGAAACTGATATTTTCAAATTATATCCTAATCCTAATAATGGAAATATGACGATGGAGTATAACGTATCTGAAAACACATCACCAACATTGATAATATATGATATTACTGGAAGAATCGTAAAACAGTATGAACTTAATTCTCATAATCTAGTTTTAACTATTAATGCATCAGACTTGAATGCAGGAGTTTATTATTACGATATAAAAACAAGTGAAATTGTAGTAAAATCGGATAAGTTAGTAATAGTGAAATCAAATAATTAAGCTAATCAAAACCCTTTTGTATTAATATACAAAAGGGTTTTTAATATTATTATTAATATGAAAAAAATACTATATATATTATGCGTCATGAGTTTTGTTTCAAAAACAAAATCTCAAAATTTAGTTCCAAACCCTTCATTCGAAATTGATACAGCATGTGCTGGAGGTAACAAAATTTATTATGCCAGACCATGGTTTCAACCGTGTATTCATAATGGTAATACTTCTATCAGTTCAAGTTCCGACCTGTTCGGCTCTTGCGCTCCATCTTATAGTGGTTGCGGTGTTCCTACAAATGCTGATGGCTTTCAATATGCAAGAACTGGTGGACATTATGCAGGTATCTTTACTTTTACTGACACTCTAAATATAAGGGAATATATAGAAGTGCCGATTATTTCACCTCTGATTTCGAACCATAACTATTGTGTGGAATTTTATGTTTCACTAGCTAATTCTTATGGTGCAGCAATTAGTAATATTGGATCATACTTTTCCATTGATAGTTTAATAGTACCTACCTATAAAGCGATAGATTCCCTAATTCCCCAAATAGAAAATCCGATAAGTAATATATTAAGTGATACGGCTAATTGGATACTAGTTTCTGGTAGCTTTGTTGCTAATGGAGGAGAAAAATTTATGACTATAGGTAATTTTCACAATCCAGCTAATACAAATACACAGGTTGTTAATGTAGGTGCTTCAAATTTTGCCAAATACGAAATCGATGATGTAAGTGTGGTGGATTGTGGAGGTGTTGGGGTGGAGGAGGTAAGTAAAGAAACTGATATTTTCAAATTATATCCTAATCCTAGCAATGGTATTTTCACATTGGGATATAATTTACAATTAAATGAAATCGGTGTCATGACCATATATGATATTACTCGTCAATTAATACGTAGTTTAAATTTTTCTAGTTCAAACACAAATATAAATATATCTGAATTGCAGGCAGGCGCATATCTATATGACGTGTTGATAAGTGGAAAAAAAGTAAAAAATGATAGATTAATAATAATTAAATAATAGAACAAAAGCCCGTTTACGCTTAACGTAAACGGGCTTTTGTAAATTATAATAAATATGAAAAAGCTAATTTGTCTCGTTTTTATATTGAACTTATTTCAATGTATATCATTAAATTCTCAAAACCTTGTCCCAAACTGCTCCTTTGAAATTACAACATCATGTGCAGGATATGGAAAAATTTACTATGCAGCACCGTGGTTTCAGCCTAATATCTATTCTGGGAATACAACAAATAGTTCTAGTAGTGACATGTTTGCTTCGTGTGCTCCATCTTTTAGCGGAGTAAGTGTCCCTTCAAATAGCGATGGTTATCAATATGCAAGAACTGGTAGTGTTTATGTCGGTATTTATTGTTTTCGTACGACTAATAGTAGAGAGTATATAGAAGTTCCATTGCTAGATACATTAATCTCTAACCATAACTATTGTGTGGAGTATTACGTTTCATATGCTAATAATTGGGGTACTGTAATTAGCAATATGGGTGCATATTTCTCACATGATAGTGTAATGCTCCCCAAAATTTAGACTGGAAAAAGTTAAAACAAATATGCTAAAT
>JBAXQU010000082.1:0-14835 GCA_037131555.1 Bacteroidota bacterium | reverse complement strand
TGGACTGCAAAAAAGCATTAACAGAAGCTGACGGAGATTTTGAAAAAGCAATTGATGAATTGCGTAAAAAAGGACAAAAGGTAGCTGCTAATCGTAGCGACCGTGATTCGAAAGAAGGATTGGTAGTGGCAAAAACTACTGCCGATAATAAAAGAGGTGTAGTATTAGCTGTGAATTGCGAAACTGATTTTGTGGCTAAAAACGAAGATTACGGAAAGTTTGTGAACAATATTCTTGAAATAGCCATAACAAAGAACCCTAAAAATGCAGATGAACTAAAAGCACTGGCATATGATAACATTATCACCATTGCTGATAAGTTGATTGAGCAAACAGGTGTTATTGGAGAAAAAATTGAATTGAACAAATATGAAGTAGTAGAAGCTGCTTTTGTTACCGCATACAATCACCCAGGAAACAGATTGGCTAATATTGTTGGATTCAACATGGCTACTGTAAAAGCTGACGTGGCAAAAGATGTTGCAATGCAAGTAGCTGCAATGGCTCCTGTAGCTGTTGACAAAGGCGATGTGGATGCAGAAACTATTCAAAGAGAAATTGAGGTAGGTAAAGAACAAGCACGTGCCGAAGGTAAAGCAGAAGAAATGCTTGAGAAAATAGCAATGGGTAAATTGAATAAGTTCTACAAAGAATCAACTTTATTGAATCAAGAGTTTATTAAAGACGCTAAGAAAACGATAGCACAATATATGAACGATTCGGAAAAAGGCTTGACAGTAACAAGCTTCAAACGAATCGCTTTAGGTTAGTTCATTAATATTTTAATAGTCCCGATTTATTCGGGACTTTTTTTTGCGCACAAAGCGCGTTTTGATTTTTGAAATAGATGTTGATATGAAAAACTTCTCGATTCTAAACTTAATAACTTTAAACATACAATGAAATACAAAAGAATTCTTCTGAAACTTAGTGGCGAATCGCTGATGGGCGCCAAACAATTTGGAATTGATAACACTCGAATAGCTGAGTATGCCGAACAGATAAAAGAAATATCGGAAATGGGTGTGCAGGTGGCAGTGGTAATTGGCGGTGGTAATATTTTCAGAGGGATACAAGCTGAAGAGGGAGGAATGGACAGAGTACATGGCGATTATATGGGTATGTTGGCTACAGTAATTAATTCGATGGCTCTGCAAAGTGCATTGGAAAAGGTAGGTGTTGAAACTCGTCTGCAATCGGCTATAAAAATGGAACAGATTTGCGAAGCATTTATACGTAGAAGAGCGGTAAGGCATTTGGAAAAAGGAAGAGTAGTGATATTTGGTGCAGGTACAGGAAACCCTTATTTCACAACCGATACAGCTGCTACTTTGCGTGCTGTGGAGATTGAAGCGAATGTGGTATTAAAGGGGACTAGGGTGGACGGAATTTATACTGCCGATCCAGAAAAAGACCAATCAGCCACTAAATATACAACCATTAAATTTGATGAGGTATATGCAAAGGGCCTAGAAGTGATGGATATGACGGCTTTTACACTTTGTAAAGAAAATAAATTGCCAATCATTGTTTTTGATATGAACAAAACAGGTAATTTAAAAAAACTAATGCAGGGAGAGCAAGTAGGAACATTGGTAGAAATGTAGATGTCTCGCCAACCTATTAGAAGGGTAGGCTTTTGATGAACTAGGTATAAATAATAAGAAAAAAAATTATCTTTGTGCCGCATTCTTAAAACAGAATACATAGTATTTAATACCTAAATAAAATGAACGAAGACATACAATTTATATTAGATGATGCAAAAGAGCAAATGGAAAAAGCTGTTTCGCATTTGGAGGCCGAACTAGTGAAAGTGCGTGCTGGCAAGGCTAGTCCTACAATGCTCGAAAGTATTTCGGTAGATTATTACGGAACGCGAACTCCATTGAATCAGGTGGCGAATGTGAATACGGCTGATGCCCGAACATTGGTGATACAGCCTTGGGAAAAATCGATGTTGACACCCATTGAAAAAGCAATAATGGCTGCCAACTTGGGTTTAAATCCGCAAAATGATGGTGTGTTGATACGAATATTAGTGCCTGCCTTGACAGAGGAACGCAGAAAGGATTTGGTGAAAAAAGCTAAATCGGAGGTGGAGAACGGAAAAGTGAGTTTGCGAACCATACGCAAAGAAGCAAACGAAGAGTTGAAAAAACTTCAGAAAAATGGCACCCCAGAAGATGAGGTGAAAGAAGGCGAAGCCAAGGTGCAATTGTTGGTAGATGCTTTTGTGCTGAAATGCGATAAACACCTCGAAATAAAAGAAAAAGAAATAATGACTGTGTAACGATTCAGAAAATTTAAAAGAAAATTAAACGGAAACCTTGGAGTAAGCAATTACTTCAAGGTTTTCTTCTTTTGGTAGATATTTGGTATAATTCTAGTTAACACACCAAATTTCCGTGGAACATCTTTTTTTGAATACGAGATGTTCCACGAGGTTGTGAGTAAATGCAATGGCTGCTGTAAACTGTACAGAAATAATAGGAGTGATTTATGACTTCTCTTTCTTCATCTTACAAAAAATGCACAATATAGTTGTTCCCCGATATTTAAATTCTCAACCCTAAATTACTTGTGTGCACCAAATTCACTAGTAAGTATTTGATAAAAACAAATTAGTTTTTCTACCTTTGAAATCTTAAATCAGAAATATGAGCAAAATAAATTCGTTCGAAGAATATAAAACTGAATATAAAAGAAGTGTAGAACAACCCGAATTGTTCTGGGCCGAACAAGCCGAAACGTTTGTGTGGCAAAAGAAGTGGGACCAAGTTTTGAAATGGAATTTTACAGAACCTAAAATAGAATGGTTTGTAAACGGAAAACTAAACATCACTGAAAACTGCTTGGATAGGCATCTTTCCGAGCGAGCCAATCAAATAGCTTATTATTGGGAGCCAAACAGCCCTGATGAAAAAGCTGTGGAACTTACTTACCAACAATTATACGAGCAGGTGTGTAAGTTTGCCAATGTTCTTAAGAATAATGGGGCTAAAAAAGGAGACCGTGTATGTATTTACATGCCCATGGTGCCCGAACTTGCAATCGCTTTGCTTGCCTGTGCAAGGATAGGTGCAGTGCATTCGGTAGTTTTTGGAGGGTTTTCGGCTTCTGCGCTTTCGGGTCGCATACAAGATTGCGATTGTAAAATAGTAGTAACTACCGATGGTGCTTACCGTGGAGCAAAAGACATTCCTATTAAAGATATTGTGGATGAAGCATTGGAAATTTGCCCCGCTGTAGAAAAGGTGATAGTGGTGCAACGCACCGACACCTTTATAAAAATGCAGGAAGGAAGAGATGTTCTTTGGGTAGACGAAATGGAAAAGGTAAATGCCGATTGTCCTTCAGAACCAATGGATGCAGAAGATTTATTGTTCATATTGTATACATCTGGATCTACCGGAAAACCAAAAGGAGTGGTGCATACGTGCGGAGGATACATGGTGTATACGAATTATACATTCCAAAATGTGTTTCAATATCGTGACAAAGAAGTGTATTGGTGTACAGCTGATATCGGCTGGATTACGGGACATTCGTACATTGTATACGCACCGCTTTTGGCAGGTGCTAGCTCGGTGATGTATGAAGGAATACCTACATATCCTGATGCAGGCAGGTTTTGGAAAATAATTGACAAATACAAAGTGAATATTTTCTACACAGCACCTACCGCCATACGAGCTTTGGAGTCGGCTGGCGAACATTTTATAAAACCTTATAAATTAAATTCATTGCGTGTATTAGGTAGCGTGGGCGAGCCAATCAACGAGGAAGCTTGGAATTGGTACAACGAAAATATAGGCAAAGGAAAATGTCCGATAGTAGATACTTGGTGGCAGACCGAAACAGGGGGAATGCTCATTTCACCATTAGCAGGTATCACCAAAACAAAACCAAGCTTTGCAACCTTACCATTGCCAGGTGTTCAACTAGTGATAGTGGATGATAAAGGCAACGAAATAGAAGGAAATGGAGTAGAAGGAAATCTTTGTATCAAGTTTCCTTGGCCATCGATGTTGCGCACTACTTATGGCGACCACGAAAGATGTTATCAAAATTATTTTGCTACTTATCCCAATTTATATTTTACAGGTGATGGATGTAAACGAGATGAAGATGGATATTATAGAATAACAGGAAGAGTTGACGATGTGATGAATGTAAGTGGACATAGGATTGGCACTGCCGAAGTGGAGAGCGCTATCAACATGCACATTGATATTGTTGAATCGGCTGTGGTGGCTTATCCTCACGATATTAAAGGGCAAGGAATATATGCTTACGTGATTTGTACCAATCACAATAAAAATCACGATTCATTACGAAAAGAAATATTGGCGGAAGTAACCAAAATGATTGGAGCAATAGCCAAACCTGATAAAATACAAGTGGTGAGCGGTTTGCCTAAAACAAGAAGTGGAAAAATAATGCGAAGAATTTTGCGCAAGATTGCTGAAGGAGAAACAAGTAATTTGGGTGATATTTCAACATTAATAGACCCTACGGTAGTGGAAGAAATAAAAAATGGAGCAATTTAATTCAGGCAATTAGTATTAAAATTTTGTTAAATCATGATTCGTGAATTAAATTCTTTTACCTTCGTTTTTCAAAATTAATTTGTGTCAGATAGTATAGTCATCATACCAACCTACAACGAGAAAGAAAACATCGAACGCATGATTCGAAAAGTTTTTGCATTGACACATCCGTTTCATCTACTTATTGTAGACGATGGGTCTCCTGATGGCACGGCAACAATCGTAAAAACCTTAATGAATGAGTTTCCTGAAAAATTATTTCTAGAAGAGCGTAAAGGCAAACTTGGATTAGGAACTGCTTATATACATGGATTCAAATGGGCACTTCAACGTAAATACGAATATGTGTTCGAGATGGATTGCGATTTTTCGCACAACCCTGAGGATTTAATTCGTTTGAGAGAAGCCTGTGTAAACGGAGCCGATATGTCAATAGGGTCGAGGTATGTAGCTGATGGGAAAATAGAAAACTGGCCACGTGGTAGGGTGTTGATGTCATATTATGCATCCGTTTATGTAAGAATAGTTTTAGGAGTACGCATACACGATACCACGGCAGGGTTCAAATGTTATACACGTAAAGTACTTGAGAGCATCAACTTTGATGAGATTAAATTTGTGGGATATGCTTTTCAAATAGAGATGAAGTATACTGCATACAAATTAGGATTTAAAATAGCAGAAGTGCCAATCACCTTTACAGACAGGGTAGAAGGTGTTTCGAAAATGAGTAAAGGAATATTTAAAGAAGCGTTTTGGGGAGTTCTTCAAATGCGTTTCAAGAAAATTAATCAGTTGAAAGTTCTTTAAACAAAGAGCTTTTTATTATTATGAAAATACTAATCACCAACGCAAACATTGTAAACGAAAACAGAGTTTTTAAAGGCAATGTATTAATCGAAGACCAATTAATTTCAGAAGTTTCTGAAACCACAATTACTGTGAATGCTGATAAAATTATTGATGCAAATGGGCTGTATTTATTTCCCGGTTGTATTGATGATCAAGTACATTTTCGTGAACCCGGCCTTACACATAAGGGTGAAATATATACTGAAGCTAAAGCTGCTGTTGCAGGCGGTGTAACTTCGTATATGGAAATGCCCAATACTGTTCCAAATGTTTTTACTCAGGAATTGTTGGAAGATAAATACAAACGAGCGGCTCAAGTTTCATTGGCAAATTATTCCTTTTTTATGGGTGCTTCCAACGATAATTTGGAAGAGGTTTTGAAAATAAATCCCAGGAATGTATGCGGTGTAAAAGTGTTTATGGGTTCTTCTACCGGAAATTTATTGGTTGATAAACGCGAAACATTGGAAGGGCTATTCTCGAAATGTAAAATGTTAATAGCAACCCATTGCGAAGACGAAGCAACCATTAAGCATAATATGCAGGTGTACAGAGAAAAGTATGGCGAAGATGTTCCAATAGAATGTCATCCATTGATACGTAGCGAAGAAGCTTGTTACAAGTCGTCATCGCTTGCTGTGGAGCTTGCAAAGAAATACAATACACGATTGCATGTATTGCATATTTCGACTGAAAAAGAATTGGAGTTGTTTGATAATTCAATTCCACTAAAAGAAAAACGCATCACCGCTGAAGCTTGTATTCATCACCTTTGGTTTAGTGATGAAGATTATAAAACGAAAGGCTCTTTGATTAAATGGAATCCTTCAGTAAAAAGATCAAAAGATAGAAATGCATTGCTTAAAGGAGTTTTGGAAAACAGAATTGATGTAATAGCCACCGACCATGCACCTCACACACTAGAAGAGAAACAACAAACTTATTTTAAATCGCCTTCAGGAGGACCTCTAGTTCAGCATTCGTTAGTTGCAATGTTGGAATTGCATCATCAGGGGAAAATCGAATTGGTAAAGATTGCAGAAAAAATGGCACACGCTGTAGCCGATTGTTTTCAAATCGAAAGAAGAGGTTATATCCGTAAAGGATATTTTGCCGATTTAGTGCTAGTAAATCTTCATAAATCATGGACAGTAGAAAAATCAAATCTATTATATAAATGCGGATGGTCGCCACTCGAGGGTACTACCTTTCATTCATCCATCACCCATACACTCGTTAATGGACATTTAGTTTATCACAATGGTATCTTTGATGAACACACCAAAGGAGAGCGAATTTTATTTAATCGCTAAATTAGATTTGAAGTCGTGCTTTATTATTTTGTAAAGTTTCTGGTCAATGTTTTTTATCGTGTCTTTTATAAGTTTGAATATGAAGGACTAGATAAGATACCAAGAGGCAAGCCGATTGTTTTGGCTCCAAACCATGTAAATGCATTTATCGACCCTGTCGTTTTGGCAATGTTAACCAAACAAGATGTGCATTTTTTCGCTAGAGGTGATGTGTTTAAAAAACCTATTGCTGCATGGTTGTTAGGGCAGTTGAATATGTTTCCGATGTATCGTATACAAGAAGGTTATTCGGAATTGAAAAAGAACGATAAGACTTTTGAAATTTGCCGAACTCTTTTGGCTGACAATAAAACTTTGTTGATGTTCCCGGAAGGGATATGCATTCAAGAAAGAAGATTAAGGCCATTGAAGAAAGGCTTGGCAAGAATAATTTTTCAGACCGAAGAAACATTCGATTTCAAGAAGGATGTTTTGGTGGTGCCAATTGGTTTGAATTATTCTGATGCAAAACGATTTAGAAGTAAACTTTTCATTGATTGTGGTGATGCGATTTCAATTAAAGATTACGAAGAGCAATATAGAAATGATAAAGTTCGAGCCATCAATGATTTTACAAAAGCCCTTGAAGTAAAAATGGCCGAAAGGCTTATCATCATTAATAATAAGGAAAATGATGGGTTGGTAGCAGCAGTGGAACAAATCTATATGAACGATTTGTTGAAGGAGAAAAAATGGAAATCAACATATCTGAAATCGCAATACTTAGCTGCACGAGAAATTTCGGAAATGATTAATCAAACCGAGATAATGTATCCCGATTTGACTGCATCCTTGCGAGAAAAAACAGTTCCATATTTGAATTTGTTAAGAGAAAAAGGATTGCGCGATCATCTCTTAAATCCTGACGCCATAAGTGGAATGAATATGAAAACATTTCTGATTGAATTCTTAATCGTTTTCTTTGGACTTCCTTTCTATTGGTTTGGAATGGCCACCAATTATCTACCTTATTTTATTTCAAAACGGTTTGCGTTGAAAAAAGCCAAGAATATAGAATTCTTAGCTTCATTGTACATGAACATGACCATGTTTCTCTGGATTTTTTATTTTATTATCCAAATGGCTTTGGTGGGATTAATTTCAAGGAATTGGAGTGATTTAGGTATTTATGCAAGTATGGTTATCGCTTCGGGATACATCGTTTTATATTTTTATCCTGCAATGAAAAAAATATTTGGAAGGTGGAGACTTTTAAGGATGGTTCGAAAAGATAGAGAAACAGTAGAATATCTGGTGAATGAACGAGGCGAAATAATGGAGATGATTAAAGAGATGAAGCGGATGTTTGTTCCCTCTTCTGACAAATTTCGATAATTGTTCAATTATTATTTCGTTTCTGAACAATATTTTTGTAACAATTCGTAGGCTTTGGCATTATTCAATCCATCAGCTTTGCGCAAATCAGCGCAGCCACCCTTTCTATCTTTATTGATATACCTCACCAATGCACGATTGATGTAAGCTGGAGAATAATCAAATTTTATTTTTATTGCCAAATCCAAATCTTCCAATCCTCCTGCTACGTTTCTCGATTGCCCTTTTGCCAATCCTCGATTGGTTAGTGCAATGTAGTTTTTTGGATCAAGGCTAATTGCGTCATCAAAGTCGCGAATAGCGTTTGAATAGTCGTTGCTGTTTAATCGTGCGGCTCCACGCATAATCAATGCTTCGACATTACTCGAATCTTTTTGCAAAAAAGTGGTTAGTTCTCGTTCAGATGATTTGTAATCTTCACCACTAAAATATGATTTACCTTTCCAAAAATATGCTTCCATGTATTCAGGGTCGAGTTCGGTGACTTTACTAAAATCGGCAATTGCTAAAACATAGTCTCGTTTAAAATTATGAAGCAGCATTCCTCTTCTAAACAAAACATCGGGATAGTTGGGCTTTATTTCTAATGCCGACTCGTAGTCCTCAAATGCTGGTTGTTTATCTCTTCCGTGTTCGGCCAACATCCCTCTTTGATAGTACGAAGCAGCATCATTTACATCGAGACTAATTGCCTTGCTGAAATCAATTTTGGCATCACTCATTTTCTGTAGGGCTACCTCAGCAATTCCTTTTTCTCGATATGCTTCGCCATGTGTGGTATCTATTTTAATAGCAAGATTCAAATTCTCGATAGCATCCTTGTAATTTCCTGTTTTGTTTTGAAGAACACCTATGCGATAGTATGCAGCGAATTGAACCTTATTTAGCTTTAGCGATTTTTTATAATCTTTTAATGCATCAGCATAAAGTTTATCAGCTAGTTTTTTTTCTTTTCTTTTTATGTGAACTTCCGCAGAATCGCATTTCACATTTCCCGAATTGATAAGCATGGTAGGAGCATCTACAGTATCTTTTTTAGGTTCTGTTTCTTCTTGAGCAAAAGTAGAATTTAAACAAAGGAAGAAAATAAATACAAGTGTTATTTTATGGAGTGTTTTCAAATCGCTAATTTTCTGTTTAAAATAAGATTGTTTTGTTATTCTTTCAATGCTTAATTAAAACCCAAAGGTACAATTCTGAAATCATTATTGCATCAATTCATCAAAAATCGTTTAAACAAGAATCGCTCCTTTTGAATAACAAAATTCAAGAAAATCATTACAAATAGTGCCTTTTTAAAAACTGATTTAGCTCAGAAATGTCATTTTTGTGAACGGTGACATTATATTTTTATATAAATTCGCACACCCAAAAAAAGGGTAGGTAAAAAGAAAGATAAAATAACTTAAATAAATGAATACAAAAACAATGGCAACAATGGCAGAACATCACGAAAGCAGTATGTTTGAAGCAGTTTTAGCACGTTTAGACGTAGCTGCAAAAATTTATGGATTATCAGAAGAAATAGCAAACGTATTAAGAAATCCTCAGAAGCAGGTAAAGGTAAGTTTACCGGTAATGATGGATAATGGAAAAGTTCAAGTGTTTGAAGGGTTTCGTACCGTACACTCTACCATGTTAGGGCCATCAAAAGGTGGTATCCGTTACGCAATGGATGTAAATGATGACGAAGTGAAAGCACTTTCTGCATGGATGACATTTAAATGTGCAGTTGCAAGTTTGCCTTATGGTGGTGCAAAAGGTGGAATTAAATGCGATCCACGTGCCATGAGTGTAGGCGAATTGGAACGTTTAACAAAAGCGTATACTATTGCAATGGCTGATGTATTCGGGCCAGATAGAGATATTCCTGCTCCTGATATGGGAACTAGTGGAAGAGAAATGGCTTGGATAGTGGATGCATTTAACAAAGTTCACCGTGGTAATTTCCCTGGAGTGACTACAGGAAAACCAGTTGGTTTAGGTGGGTCTCTTGGTAGAGATGCTGCTACCGGGCGTGGAATCATGGTGGCTACACTTGCAGCATTGAAAAAAATGAACATGGATCCTAAACAAGTAACTGCAGCGGTTCAAGGTTTTGGAAATGTGGGTTCGCATACTGCTCGTTTATTATCCGAACAAGGAATTAAGGTTTGTGCAATAGGTGATCATACTGCTACTTTTTGGAATGAGAAAGGAATTGATGTGAATGCAGCTTTGCGTTACGCTAAAGAAAATGGTGGTATCTTAAAAGGGTTTACAGGTGGTATTGAAATTAAAAATACTGATTTGTTGACTTCGAATGTTGATGTATTGCTTCCTGCCGCTTTGCAAAATGTAATTACCGAAGAAATTGCATCGGAAATAAAAGCGAAATTGATAGTGGAAGGTGCTAATGGCCCTACTACTCCTGAAGCAGATCATATTTTGAATGAAAAGAACATCATTGTGGTTCCAGATATTTTGGCGAATGGTGGTGGTGTAACGGTTTCTTACTTCGAGTGGGTTCAGAACAAATCGGGATTCTACTGGAGCGAAGAAGAAGTAAACACCAAACACGATGCTTATATGAACGCAGCATTCGAAACGGTTTGGGGAAATACCACACAATACAAAACTACCATGAGAATAGGAGCATATATTACCGCTCTTAAACATGTGGAATTGGGTATTAAAGCAAAAGGCGCTTATTAGTCTTAAAACAATTAAAAAACAGAAATCCTCCTTCATCCAGAAGGGGGATTTTTTTTTGAATAAATGAAGATGTTGTTAAAAAATTCCCATTCATCATTGTGTTTGAATTAAAGCCAAAAGAAAGTGAAATAAGGATAGTTTCGGTTTTTCACACTAGCCGAAATTCTAAAAAGAAATGGAGAAAATAAATCATACGTACAGAATTTAAGCTACAAAATAATAAAATAGCTTCTGTCGTTTTTGACAGAAGCTCACTTATGTGGTTTATTTCTTTTTCTTCTTTATGGGGTTTTGTTTGACATGAAATACCGAAACCACAAGTATATCTCGCTCTATTATTTCATACACAATTACAAATGGAAACTTCTTTACTACTGCCTCACGCATAGTTGCAAATTTAATTGCAAACATTAGAGGATTCGCTTCTATTAGTTCCAACAATTCTGCAACTTCTTGTTCTAGCTCTGCTCCTAAACCATGTTTTCTTTCTTCGTAAAACAAACACGAATCTTCAAGCTGATTTACCGCTGTTTCGGTGATGATTAAACGATAATTAATCATTTCCTTTATCAGCAATTCTTTTCTGAACCTTTCCTCTCGTTTCTTTTAAACTGTAGCCCTTTATTTTACCTTCTTTATAGAGCTTCGAAGTTTTTACTGCATACTGCTGCTGTTCATCCGAAAGTAAACTAGTATTCGACTTTTGATATACTTCCAACATTTTAAACACTACTTCTAATATTGAATTGTCAGCCTCATCAACATATTGATGTATTTTTTTTCTTATAAGTGCGGTTGTCATTTACTTTGAGTTTTATGCGTTGTGTTTTTTTATACAAAGATACTTCTTTTCTAATTAATGAGTAATGCTTAGTTTTCCGTTTTAAAACAAAAAAACTCCTCTTGCAAAGTCGCTTATATCTAATGCAATTTGTAAGGATAAAGAAGTAAATATTTTTTATAAAAAAGGATTAACAATACGAAGTTTTTTTTCAATCAATTGATTATGCTGCAAGTCTTCCGAATAAAGAATGGTGCAATTTGCCTCAAGCGCAGAAGCGATGATTAATGAGTCGAGGTGTGAATAACCATATTTCTTTGAAATGAAATATGCTGTAATAAAAGTGGATGGTTCGATAGCATAATATTGGCAACATTTCAATAAAAACATTGAATTTTGATTTGCTTTCTCTTTGGAAAGTTTTAATTTACGGATACAAACATTTAATGATTCAATGATTACTTGCGAAGAAATAGTAGCATTGTTTCTGACAATTTCTCTTGCTTTATTTTGCTTTGGTGTTTTTTTATCAAAAACATAAATCACAATATTCGTATCAGCAAATACTCTATCTTTCATAAGCTTCTTCTCTGTTCAATTTGAATTTACTCATATTTACAGCATTTGAATCCCAAAACTTTACTGCTTCCGAAAAATTATCTTCCTTAGTTGGTTTAACAACCGATTGCTTTGTGTTTTTTGTTTCCACTTCAAAATTCATTGATTTTAAAAACTGAATCAACGATTTAAAAGCATTTTTGTCGTTTGTGCGTATGATGGCTTCCATGGTATTCTAAATTTTTTTATACAAAGATAATTCTTTTCTAATTAATGAGTAATGCTTAGTTTTCCGCTTTAAAATAAAAAAAACTCCGAACGGTATGTTCGGAGTTTTTTTTGTTACTACTTTTTATTCCCTTTGTTTTTTTATTGTACTATTATTTTCCTATTCACTATTCCTTTTTCATTTTCTATTCTTACAAAATATATCCCCTTTGCATAGCCACTCATATCTAGTGTTAGTTGTTGGTTGCTTGTTGTTAGTTGTTGGATGCATTCGCCAAGTGTGTTCATCACTTTTATGCTTGTGTTTTTTTGAGCTTCGCTAAAAGTAATTGTTGTTTCAGAAGTGGCAGGGTTAGGGTAAATTGAAATTGAATTATCGAATTTGTTTTCATTTACTCCAACCGAACTATTCGGATTATGAACATTGATTGTAAAGCCAGCTGTTCTATAAATGTTGCCTAAATAATCTTTGCCTATGATGTGGCAATATTCACAACTATCTCCTGACACAGTATGTATTTTCATACATACATTATAAACAGTATCTGCTGTATAGGTATGTGTTGGATAAGCGAGGTTTGATGTTGTGCCATCCCCAAAATCCCAATGATAGGAGGTTGCAATTGCTGCCGAAGTTGAATCTACATACAATGTGAAATTATTTAATGTAGAATCATACGCTGTTGTATAATATGCAACGCAATTTACCATTTCGGATAAAGGGCGTTTCCAGACACCAGCACCTAATGTGGTTATTAACATATTAGGTCCATCAATTGCTGATGCCCAAACATTTGTATTTGTTAGCCCTGTATTAATAGCATTCCAACTGCTACCATTATTAGTAGTTAAATAAACACCACTTGCAGTAGTTGCAAAAGTATTTGATCCATCTATATTTAATGATAATGCATAAGTGGCTGGCATTCCTGTATTGGCTAATGTCCAGTTATTGCCATTGTTAGTCGATACATAAATACCACTATAAGTGCCTGCCAAAATAGTTGTACCACTTGCAGCTAAGCTATAAACAGAAAGACTTCCCAAGCCCGTATTTATAGCAGTCCAATTAGTTCCATTATTTGTTGACCTGAAAACTCCACCACCATAAGTGCCGGCAAAAATGGTTGTGCCACTTGCAGCTAATGACTTAATCCAAGTATTTGTTAACCCTGTATTTACTGCGCTCCAACTGCTTCCGTTATTTGAAGATAAAAATAACCCGTTATAAGTACCTGCAAAAATATTTGTGCCATTTACTAATAGTGAATAAACATATGTACTTGTTAACCCTGAATTAATAGCAGTCCAACTGCCACCGTTATTATTAGATAAAAAAACACCACCAGAGGTTCCTGCAAAAATATTTGAACCTTTTACTACTAATGAATTGGTGAAAATTGGTAACTGCCCCGAATTCGATGAAGACCAGCTATTCCCATTATTAGAAGAAAAAAAAACATTGGTACCCCCTCCCGCAAAAATATTTGTTCCACTTATAGCTATTGAATTGGTCCAACTTTCAATTAATCCTGTATTCTCAACAGTCCAGGTATTTCCATCATTAGTTGTTAAAAATACACCATAATCTGTACCCGCAAAAATATTTGTTCCATTTGATGCTAATGAATAAACAGAACTGCTTGGTAACCCTGTATTCATTACATTCCAAGTAGCGCCATTATCAGTGGATGAAATTACTCCACCATCTTTACCAACAAAAACAGTTGTATCACTCATCGCCATTGAATAAATTAAATTACCACCTGTATAAACACTAGTCCAGGTATTCCCATTATTAGTTGATTTATAAACTTTACCATTACCAGTTCCTGCAAAAATATTAGTGTCTTTTATAGCTAAAGCATTAACATTTGTTATGGAAGTATTCACACCTGACCAGCTGTTCCCGTTATTTGTTGATAAAAACACACCGCCATCAGTTCCTGCAAAAATATTGGTGCCCGTCACCGCTAAGGAATATACTGATGTAGCTGTCAATCCTGTATTTATAGCGGTCCAACTGAATCCGTTATTAGTTGATAATAATATGCCATTATTTGTTCCTGCAAAAATATTCGTACCACTTATAACTATTGCATTAACAAATGAAGTTCCTGTATCCACTGCCAACCAGCTGCTGCCATTATTAGTTGTTAAAAATATTCCATTATCTGTTCCGGCAAATACATTTGTTCCGCTTATCGCTATGGAGTAGATGTTAGCACTTGTTAGTCCTGTATTCACCACAGTCCAATTGTTTCCATTATTGGTTGATAAAAAAACACCACCGCCTGTACCAGCAAACGTATTTATTCCGTTTGTTGCCAAACAATTAATTGGTCCGCCTACTGGCCCATTGGTCTGTATCCATTGTGCTTTGGAAATCGTCCCTGCAAACATCAAAGCAATTACTAATGTTGTGTAAATTTTTTTCATTTCATTTTTGTTTTTAATTGTTTGTAAAATTATACATATATAT
>JBAXQU010000081.1:0-14906 GCA_037131555.1 Bacteroidota bacterium | reverse complement strand
CCTTTGCGAACAGCATATTTAATAGATAACCATTCCCCCCAGCCCATAGTTTGGCTTAGCGTCTCGCTACGTCATAGATAACAAGTCCTCTGGACTTTCATTTTTAGTTTAAAGGCGAGACGCCTTGTTAAACAGGAAGTAGCGGGACGCTTAACTATAGTTTTTTTATGAGTATACTTAAAGGTTACGAAGAGTGATGAACTTACTAACTGCGCCTGATTGAAAAGGAGTTTTTTTGCTTTCAAACGGAAAGCAAAGGCATTACTCATTAATTAGAAAAGAAATATATTTGTATTTTTAAAACGAAAATGTTAGCACCCATAATTGCCAATAATATAAATGAAATAAAAACCTTGTGTAAAAAACATAAGGTAAAAGAACTATATGTGTTTGGGTCGGCTGTGTCAGATCAATTTAATGAAGAAAGTGATGTGGATTTGCTCGTAGAATTTGAATCGGTGGATTTAAAGGAGTATGCCGAAAATCACACCAATTTTACAGAATCTTTGGAAAAACTATTGGGTAGAGCAGTGGATTTGGTAACCGCAAAATATTTTAGAAATAGAATTTTCATAAAGCGGTTAAATGAAACTAAACAAATACTCTTTTCTGCATGACAGAAGATGAATTAAAATATATCGTAGATATTCAGATTTTTATTGATGAACTTCTTGAAATTGTTGGAATGGATAAGCCCCGCTGGCGCAGGCGTGTTTCGCTAGTGCCGAATAGTAGGTGGTGTCCTCACCACCACAACTAGTACTTAAAACATAGAACAAAAAAAGACTCCGAACATATCGTTCGGAGTTTTTTTTGTTTTAAGAACCTTTAATCTTCCAATTCGGCACACGTCACTCCTTGCCCCACCACAGCACTTATCACATGCAAACTCGTAAGCCGGTGAGTAACCACTCGTAATACTTTGTCGCAGTCGTCAAGGTCGATGTTCCATTTAATCACCTCGGGTATGTTCATCACCTGTTCAAGCTTTTTCACTTCGAATGTTTCAGTAATATTGGTTCTAAACACCAGTATTTGTGGTGGTTCTATTGTCATGGCAGAGTGGTTCATGGCTTATTGAAATTTATGCGCACACGAGCTACGGAATTTTTCTTTTTCTTCATCCGTCATCGAAGCCATACGTTCTTCAAATTTTCTTTTCCAATGGTTGCGCATCGAATGGCGGCCACCACAGCGTCCTCCACGACTGTGAAACCCACCAAAAAGAATTTTTGATAATACTATGAGTCCTATGGCTTGCCAAAAACTAATGATGGGTCCACTGAACAATGCCGGGATGAGCCAATTCCACAAATGCATGGTACCAAAGCCGAAGAGAAGAAAGAAGAAAATAACGGCTACTACTATTTTTACTGCTTTAAATAATTTAAATCTGTTTTTCATTTTTATTAAGTTTTAAGAAATTAGTTCTAATGATTTATTAATCTATTTGTTTTTATTAGACCTCACCCCTTCCCCTCTCCGAAGGAGAGGGTGACGAGAAGTGAAATCATTTTAGGTCACTTTTGTTTCATTGTGTTTAATCGTTTAACAATTCGTTGTATAAGTCTCGTAAATGTTGACGCAGAAAGGTCACAGCATAATGTTTTCGTGAAATAACCGTTTTGATAGGTGTGTTGGTGATGGTTGCAATTTGTTTCAAACTTATTCCTTCCAACTCGTGCATCACAAAAACGTCTTTTTGTTTATCGGGCAATAGCTCCAAAGCATCCGAAAGTTTTTCGGAAATGTATTTCAAAAAAACTTTGTCATCGGCAGGTGCTTCGGTCGTTGCCAAAATATCGGCAAGCAGCAAGGGTTCGTTTTCATCATCACTAGCCATCACTTTATTCTCCAATCGTTCTGGTTTCCGCTTTCTGTACCAATCTGTAATTTTGTTTCTAGCCACTCGATATAGCCAAGAAGCAACTTGTTCAATCACTTCTACCTCGCGCGATGATTCTACCAATTCGAAAAAGACGTCTTGCAATACATCTTCGGCATCTTCGGTAGATGGCATTTTACCGTTAATGAAACTAAACAACTTTCCCTTCTCGCGATGAATGGTGGTGTTCAGCTCTTCATTTTTCAGTTTACTATCGGTAACCAAATTCATTTTTATTTATTACTTATACTGAGGTAGACGAATGAGAAGGAGAAATACTTTATTTTTATTGAAGTTTTTTTAAATTTCTTTTTCATGCTTGATGGCTCTTACCATTTCGCGCTTTCCTGGAGGGCCTTGCAGGGTTTGTACCTCAAACCCTGCACGCTTCAAAGCACGTTTCACTTCGCCTTTGGCGCAATAGGTCACCAAACATCCGTTGGGCGTGAGCGCTGCAAACATCTTTGCAAAAACTTCGTCCACCCACATTTCGGGTTGCACTCGTGGTCCGAAAGCATCGAAATAAATAAGGTGGAAAGAAGAAGGAAGCACCACTTCTTGTAAGGTGTTTTTTAGTTTAAGCAATATCATTTCGTCCGACACTTGCACCTCTTCTTCCCACTTGCATTGGTGAAGTTCTAGGTAAA
This sequence comes from Bacteroidota bacterium, assembly GCA_037131555.1. Taxonomy (GTDB): domain Bacteria; phylum Bacteroidota; class Bacteroidia; order 2-12-FULL-35-15; family 2-12-FULL-35-15; genus 2-12-FULL-35-15. Next base: position 12,374 of record JBAXQU010000081.1, on the reverse strand, counting down.
TCGCTGAAAGGGCTTCGTTGTTTAAACATTGTATATAATTGAGTTTCGCTATCAATTCTAAGTCTAATGGAAAGGCTTCGAGCGAGGTATAGTTTACTTTCCAATTTTCTTTTTTTGTTTCGATGGCAGTGAGTAATGCGTTCAAGCCAGTTCCGAAGCCAATCTCAAGAACATGGATGGGAGCGGGATGCAACGGAGCAACGAAATGCAAACCAGCTTTGATAAAAACATGCACACTTTCTTGAATAGCACCATGTATGGAATGATAATGTTCGTCAAGGTTCTTTAAATACAAGGAATGCGAACCATCAGAGGTAACGATAATTTCGTGTTTCATTTTTCTTGAGGTCCTACCTTTTTGTTATCAATCATCCATTGCGTAGTTTGCAATAGGCTATGAGCAAAGGTTTCTAATGTATCTTTGAGTTGAGGATATGCTGACAAATATTGTTTCGGATCTTTGTTTCGGTAATGCAACAAGTATTCATTGTCGGCAGCATAGTTGTGATACCAAAAGAAATCGTTGTTGACACATCCCAGTCGGTCATCGGCACCAAAGGCAATGTACTTGCGACCTTCTTTCAACAAATCGACACCCATGGTATTGTTTACATAAGGCCGATTGAGCATACCCATGATGGTAGGAAACACATCTATTTGTCCACCCACTGCATTATTCATAGCCGGTTTAATTAAGTGTGGTGAAAAAAGCAACAAAGGAATTTTATGATACGAGAGATTCATTTCGTAACAATCGCGGTACCAACTACCATGGTCGGCAACAAATACAAAGATGGTGTTCGAGTACCAAGGTTGAGTCGAAGCGAGTTTCAAAAACTTATTGATTGACCAATCGGCATACTCTACTGATTGTTGTTTGAGTTCTTTGGTTTTTGGCACAAAGCCATGTCCTTCGGGAATGTAAATAGGTTCGTGGTCGCTACCTGTAAGTACACTTGCCAAAAAAGGACGAGGTGATTTGGCCATGATAGAGATTTCTTGAATCACGTGTTCGAACAATACATCGTCAGGGACACCCATGGTGCTGTGCACTTCCGACAATGGAAAATCTTTTTGACCAACTATTTTCTTAAACCCATTCGATAATAAAAACCCCGACATGTTGTCGAACTGTTCGTCATGTGGACAAATAAAAGTCGTTTGATAATCGAATTTTGCCAAGGTAGAAGCAATGCTTGTGAATGGTTGATTGATACTTTCGGTGGCTTGCATGGGTTGTTGATTCATCAATGCAGGCATACCGAACAAAGTAGAATAGATACCATTGAAAGTATGTATGCCTGCCGAAAAAACATTGGTAAACGTAGTTGAAACTTTCGAAAGGCTATCCAAATAAGGAGTCATGCTGATGGGACAATCGTCTAATTTCATTTTCGAAAGTCCCATGCTTTCCATCATCACTATCACTACGTTTGCATTTAATGGTGGACCACTCACCTCGACCCTTCTTGCAATGGGTGAAGCAAACATCGAATCGGTAGAAATACCATATATTTTCTGGACATTACGAATGGCAACTTGGTCATCCATAAAATGTATTTTTTGGTTTTCAGGATTTAAGCTATTGGTGTAACTATTGAGAAAAGTAAACGAGGGATTTAATCCCAATTGATTTATAAAATTATTGTTCGAGATAAAAGCAGTACCCCAATGAATAGGGCTTTTAAGAGCTACTCTTCCACGTATACCCATAAACAAAAACCCTAGAACGAATACCGAGAGGATCATTCGTCTGCCAAATTCTTTTGCAGTAAATTGTACTTCGTTGGTGTTTTTATCAAGCACCAATTTCCTCATCTTTTTCACTTGTTTTATGGTAAAATAAATGAGTAGAATGAAAAAACTAAGAAACACATAATTGACTTTATCTTCTAATACCATTTTCAACATAAAGAGCGGACTGTTGGTCCAATGAAGGATGGATATGGTGATACGTGTTAAGTAATGTGCGAAATAAGGAACATCCACACAACTAATAAAAAAAGCAACAGTATAAAGCAGCAAGATGATGGATTCGCTGATACGGAATAGGATGATGGATGGTTTTATTTTTACACAATTAATAATGTTGAGCAGAGCTGGCAAAGCAAGTATGTATCCACTCACCACAGTGTCGAACCTGAAACCCATCAGAAAAGCTTGAGCGAGTAATGAAAATGAAATGTTTGATAATTGTTCGTATTGAGCAATAACAAGCACAATGCGTAAACAGGTAAAAATGAAAATACCGAAAGCGTAAACCTTAAACAGATAGCGGATTTCGGAAGGTATGGATTGAAGCCTCTTTCGTAATAATTGCATGCAGACTTTTCCGAACAACTATTTACTCATTATTTTAAATTCAGTTCTTCTGTTCAACTGCCGGCCTTCTTCTGTTTCGTTTGTTGCAATCGGTTGCTCTTTGCCATAGCCTTTAAAACTCAGTCGTGCAGGTTTAATGCCAGCATTCACTAAATAATCAACAACGGCTTTGGCTCTGTTTTCAGAAAGACCTAGATTGTATTCGGCAGCACCTTTCGAATCGGTATAGCCTGCAATTTCAATTTTAATGGTTGCATTATCTTTCATTAGTTTGGTTAATCGCTGCAACTCATTGGTAGATTCTGGGCGTAATGTTGCTTTATCAAAATCGAAGAAAATATTTTTCAGAACTATCTTATTTCCCACTGAGACACTTTTTAAGGCCACATTCTTTTTCACTTCTTGAAATTCGGCAGTAGCAGGAATATCAAAATTTTCGGAATGGAAAAGATAACCTTCTTTCTTCACTGCAATGCCATAGTTTTTGCCCGAAGGAAGCGATACAATGTATTTACCGGTAGAACTATTTGAAAGGAAATTTGCAATCACTTCGTTCTTTTGATTGTCTACAATTTCGATGGTAGCCTCCAAGGGATTCTTCATTACTTCATCCGTTATTACTCCCTTTAACAAAGTAAGTTGCGATTCTTTTATTTGTATGGGAGGAGCAATCACACTTTCTTGAATGGGTGCCCCAACACTACAAAGCAGATTGTCTTCGGAATTTAGCACCATTTGTTTTTCGGGTCCCAAAAAAGTAACACGATAAATATCTTGTTCACCAAAACCGTTCGCATTGAATGAAGAATAATAACCGTGTCGGCCGTTGGCAGCCATCACAAAAAACACATCGTCATCAGGAGTATTGATGGGGTAACCAAGGTTTTCGGGTTCTTGCCAATTTCCATTTTCGAAGACAGATTTAAAAATATCGTATCCTCCCATTGTGTTGTGTCCCTGCGAACTGAAGTACAATGTTTTTCCATCAGGATGAATAAATACACCTTCTTCGGCAAATTGTGTATTGATAGTAGGTCCAATGTTTACGGGCTTTCCCCACTTACCTTTATCATCCATGTTCGACACCCAAATATCTCTATCACCCAATCCATCCTCTCGATTACTTACGAAATAAAGAGTTTTGCCATCGGCAGACAAAGATGCCGATGACTCGTGAAAATCAGTATTGATATTTTTATTGAGCTTCTCGGGTTTAGACCATGTGGTTCCAGTTAATGTGCTTTCGTAAATGTTCCCATCTCCTTTGTCGTCTCCGTATACAAATAAGGTTTGACCATCATAAGACAATCCCATGGCGGCATCGTGTCGTTTGGTGTTAATAGGCACTCCTATGTTTTGAGCTTGTGTCCATTTTCCATTTACTTTGTTCGACACATAAATATCTTCGAAATATTCGTTTGTAAACTCATCCGTTCCACCACCTGTGGTGCTTGCTCTTCGTGAAGTGAAAATCATTTCTGATTCATCGGCAGTGATGAAAGGTCCATATTCACGGAATGGAGAATTGATAGCATCACCCACATTGTCTATTAACACTCGAACAGGCTTGCTGGTGAATTTTTTTCCATTATTACATTCTTGAATTTTCCTTAATACTTCATCGTAAATGTCTTTGTTCTCTTTCAAATTAGTTAAACTATTCTGATACGCTTTGTATTCACCAATAGCTTTATCCCATTCCATGTTGAGATGATAGGCACGTCCGAGTGAATAATGAATAAGAGGATCGACATGTGCATCCAATTTGTAAGCTTTCTCTAAATATGGAATTGACTTAAGTTTGTAATTAGAATACAAATAACACTTCCCGATTTTATTGTTTAAGGCTGCATTTTCAGGATTAAATGAATTGGACAACAAATAGGATTCGAGGGCTTGTTTATAATAAATGGTTCCTTGTTCGAAAAGTTTATCTCCTTTTTCAATATTTACTTTAGCCTCTTTTAATTTATCTTTATTCTCTCTGAAATTTTCTTTTGAAAAGTCGATGTTCTGAGCAAAAGATGAATTAGACAGAATAAGCAATGAGATGATGATACTTATTGAAAGTATTTTTGAAAGAGTCCAAGCGAGAAGAATAGATTTATGTTTACCTTCAAGACTCAGTTTGTATTTTGTGTTTGTTTTCAAGCTAGTTCTTCTATTTACAATTCCACATAAATCCTTTAGCCGATTCGATTCCTAATTCATTGGCTACTTCCCAATCATTGCATGCACCTTCATCATCGTGAATCATTTCCTTCGCAATCCCACGATTCAAGTATGCGTATGCATATTTTGGATTTAATTCAATCGCTTTGGAACAGTCAGCAATGCTACCCTTGTAATCTTTCAATTTGAATTTAGTGACAGCGCGATTGTTGTATGCAAAATCGTAATCTGACTTAATTTTTATTGCCTTATCAAAATCTTCAATTGCACCATTGTAGTCCCCACTTTCAAGCTTTGCTCGTCCCCTATTATTATAAGCAATGTAATATCCTTTTTTACGACTTATGGCTTCCGAATAATTTTTGATGGCATTTTCGAAATCGCCTTTTTCACGTTTCAAACTTGCAAGGTTGTTGTATGCGAAGGCGATGTCTGAATTAGCAATGATAGCATTTTGGTAATCTTTAATTGCTCCATCAATATCATTCAACATCCGTTTGGCACTTGCTCTGTCGTTATAAGCATAACCATAATCAGGTTTATAACGAATTGCCAAACTAAAATCTTCTATTGCCGCTTGATAATCTCCTTTCTCAAACTTAATGCCTCCTCTGTAATAATATGCTTGAGCATAATCGGGTTTGAGTTCAATGGTTCGGGAGTAATCATCAATGGCGTCATCCTTTTTCCCTAGTTGATATTCAGATTGAGCTCTGGCAAAATAGGTATCAGGTCGTTTTACTAATACCAATGCTAAATTAAAATCTTCAATTGCACCTGTGTAGTTTTTCATTTCAAACTTTGTAGTACCTCTATTATAATAGGCTCTCTCAAAATCAGCTTTCATGGAAATGGCTTTGTTCAAATCGTCTAACGCATTCGAAAATTTTTTGTTCTTAAAGTCGTCAATACCTTGATTATAGTATTTCTCAGGAGTAGGGATACTATCATCTAGTACTTTTGCTTTTATAGTATCCGATTGACCATAGGAATTGAAAGCAAAAATATAAAAGAGTGAAAATAATATCGAAATACTTTTTATATTCATTTCATAAAATAATAATAGATGATAAAATTAGTAAGTTTTCTTTATATATCGTTAAGGTTGTGACAGAATCCAAAATAATTTAGATTCGGCAGAAAACATAAAAATGTATCATGAATAAAAAGCAAATTCGTTTATCAACAAATTTAGAACCTTCCTTCGATAAGTTTTGCTATCATGAATGCCGTACCGGCAGCCAAGGCTCCAATAACTGCAACCTTAAGTGCCCCTTGAAATGGATTCATTCCTGTGAGTTTTGATTTGAAGTATCCAAAAATCAAAAGACTGATGATGGCGAGTACGGCAGATAATTTCAAGCCTAAAATTCCATCATCTACAAAGAAATAAGGAGAAAGAGGAACCAAACCACCAACAATATAAGCAGCGCCAATATTAAAAGCTGATTTACTCGCACGTTTAGGGTCAGGTTGATCCAAACCCAATTCGTGTTTCATCATAAATTTCACCCAACGGTCATCGTCTTTAATAATTTCGAGAGTTGCTTTTTCTTGAACTTCTTCACTTAATCCTAGTTCCGCAAAAAAGTCTTTCACCTCTTGTTTTTCAATATGTGGAAGTTCTTTCACCTCTTCATATTCCCTTCTTAGTTCACTATTGTAATGGTCTTGTTCGGTTTTACCAGCAAGGTATCCACCTAATCCCATCGCTATCGAACCAGCTGCAATTTCGGCAATACCTGCAATAACAATTAGATGAACATCCTTCACTGCGCCACTCAAACCAGCTGCTAACGCGAAAGGAACCGTGAGTCCATCACTCATTCCTATTACAATATCCATAAGTGTTTCCGAGCTAGTGAGGTGATGTTCGGTGTGGTGTAAATGAGTATCCATTGTGTGAATTTTAGTTTTTAGTTGTAGGTCAATTCTAGTTAATAAAAGTGTTTATAGTGGCTCCGGCGGGAATCGAACCCACATCAAAAGTTTAGGAAACTTCTATTCTATCCATTGAACTACGGTGCCAAATATTTTTTCACCATTAACTCTTCAGGTTTTTTTTCGTTCAAGTATATGGTTATTTAAAAAAACAATGCGACAAAAGTAGTAAAAAGATGACAAGAACATTTAGTATTGTATTTATTACAAAACGAATTGCTATTAAAGGCCTTTATTGAAGAGCAATTTTAATTTGAACTGATTTGAGATTAAATTCTATTTTATATTTTTAAGAAATAAGATTCAAAATTTGTTGTGATTCATTTATTTTAACTCTGAAGTTATTGATTAAGGAATACGTTATTAAAAAAAGAAACTATATTTGAAGCAAATTATTCAATTTAAGTAATTACATATTTCAAATCGAGGATATTATTTATCAAACAAACTTATCATTCAATTTAGATGAAAATAGCTGAGAACACAGGCAAGATAGATGTAATAAATGGTTTGAGGGGTATTGCCATTGTTGCGGTTCTTTATCAGCATACTATATTTAGTCACTATTCCAAGTTATTGATTCATCCTTATATTGTTGGTAATGGTTGGTTGGGTGTAAATTTGTTTTTTATTCTTTCAGGGTTTGTTCTTTACAAGCCTTATTTCTTGCAATACAGAAATTTTTCATCAAGTGCAGATGTTCTTGAATTTTACAAACATCGCTATTTGCGTATTTACCCTTTATTTGTCTTCGTCTGTATCATTTCCTCTATTTTTCTTACAAAAATATCACCAAGAACTATTCGCATTCTTTTTGAAACATTGTCTACATTTTCAATGGTAGACTCAAAGCAATTTTTCCCTGACTTAAATCCAGTGTATTGGTCCTTACTTTTGGAAATTTGGTTCAGTATTTTTTTTCCACTTATTTTCTTTTCGTTTTCTAAATACGGATTCAAACGCACCACAATATTTGTCTTTATTGTTTCTTTTTTATTTCGGTTTGCAGGAGGATTCTACACAGGTTTCAGTGCCTATAACATCAACCCACTCAAAGATTGTGTATTCGCGCGAATTGATGATTTTGTTCTAGGTATGTTGATATGCAAGTTCTTTTATGAAAAAAATAAGGTATTCGCTATAAACAATGTCTTACTCATTGTGTTTTCAATAGTATTTATCATTGCTGGCTGTTTGGTCTGGGATGAAGTTAATAATTTAGGAGTGTTTAAAGAAGTGATGATGGCCATCTCCAACAATTTTATTCAAGTAGGGCTGTTTCTTTTAATCATCATTGCTTTGAAGCCGAATAATTGGGTGCATCGGTTTTTTCGGATTGGGTTTTTACAACTATTAGGAATGATGTGCTTTAGTTTATACTCATGGCATATATTGATAACTCGGTCATTCAACTTTTGGAATGGATTCACAATCCTGAAAATGATTAGTTTTTATGCTTTCACTTTTATCATATCGGCTCTTAGTTACAGATACATCGAATTTGGCTCCGAGAAAGATTGGAGAAAGTTGTTCAATATAAAACCAAGAAAGGTTTAACGGATAGGCTTCCAATAAACAACGAATTCAATAAAGACTATTTTGTAAGCAACTTAAATCCTTTTCCATGAATATTGATTAATTCAATTGAAGGATCATCTCTTAGGTATTTACGAAGTTTGGCGATGTACACATCCATACTTCGTCCATTAAAATAATTATCATCACTCCAAATGGTTTTTAATGCGAAGTTTCTTTCTAAATGGGTTTCGGTATTCAAACAAAGCAATTTCAACAAGTCCGCTTCCTTGGTGGTGAGTTTATGATTAATATTTTTCATTGATAGGGTTTGATGTACGTAATCAAACTTAAACTTACCGATTTCGAACAAAGTTTGTTCGGTAGTTCTCACCATTTTATTTTCTGTTCTACGCAATATTGCTCTTATTCTCAGCAATAATTCCTCCATGCTAAAAGGTTTGGTGATGTAGTCGTCAGCTCCTAAAGTAAATCCTTCAATGGCATCTTCTTTCATCGATTTAGCAGTAAGAAAAACAATGGGGATATTTTCTTCTACTAGTCGCAATTCTTTAGCTAAGGTATATCCGTCCTTGATTGGCATCATCACATCAAGTATGCAAATCTGAAATTTCCCTTTTGCAAAAACATCATATCCTTCTTTTCCGTTCTTCGCCCAGGTGGTCGAAAAACCTTTTGCATCAAGGTATTCCTTCAATAGACTTCCAAGATTTTGGTCATCTTCTGCTAATAATACTTTTACTTTTTCCATAATATATACTATTCCTTAAATTTTTATTCAGATGATTGAGATGGCAAATATACGGTGAAAGTACTTCCCTTGTTCAATTCACTTTCAACCTTTATAGAACCTCCATGTTTTTCGACAACAGCTTTCACATAACTTAGGCCAAGACCGAAGCCCTTTACATTATGTACATTGCCTGTGTGTACTCGATACATGGTATCGAATATTCGATGCTGATTTTCTTTACTTATTCCTATGCCATTATCTTTTACCGAAATAAAAATACCATCCTTATCACTTCGCGTAGCGATACTGATTACTGGCTTATCATTCGAATATTTTAATGCATTATCGATTAGATTAAAAATAATGTTGGTGATATGAACACGGTCGGCTTCAATATTATAATTTTCAGCTCTAAGTTCTGTAGTAATTTCACCTTCTTTATTTTCGACTTGCAATCGGATGTTTGCAATGGTTTGTTCTATCAGACTGTGAATATCGGTTTGTTGTATCTTTAATTTAAATTCTCCTTTGTCGAGAATGGCTGTTTGTAATATATTTTCTACCAACAAACTTAACCGTTTGTTTTCATCTCTTATCATTTTTACATATTTCCCTGTTCTTTCTTCCGACTTTTCAATGGTTCTATCGTTCAGCACTTCGCATGCCAAGGATATGGTAGAGATGGGAGTTTTGAATTCGTGCGTCATGTTGCTTATAAAATCGTTTTTTATCTCGGATAATTTTTTCTGCTTGAGAATGGTTGATATGGTATAATAGAATGAAAAAATGAGCACCCCCATCAATACAACAGATATGGCAAGCATGAACCATAACGAACTGATTACATAATTATTTTGATTTGGAAAATAAAGCGAGAGAAACTGAGGTTTGATAAAGATATTATCTGGAGCTAAATTTATCTTGTAATGCGAATTGTAAAGTTGCTTATCAAGTTCGGAAAGTTTGGAAGAATCGGCTGGCATTGCTTTCGAAGCCATCACTCCATATTTATATTTTGTTGAGATTCCTTTTTCGAGGAGTTCGACACGAACCACAGAATCTAACCTCATGGTATCGAATTTGGCTCTACTATAATCGTTGTAAATATTCACACTCACTAGTTCGTCAAACACATCATTCACTACATCTTTTTTGTGAGCATACCATTTGTTTTTGAATTCTCCCGAATCTAATTGAGTGACGCTTAGTGGCCCATCGTTGTCCATACGTTTATCTATGTTACGTGCAATGGAATCGCTGGAATAATTTTTCAATCGTGTTTTCTTTACAATATAGCCACTGCTATCTGCCGAATATTCCTCAAGGATTCTTACATTCACTCTATCTTTTTGTAAGGAGAACGCTCGTTTGTCGGACATGGAACGCCTCATTAATTTGGAACTGCGCTTCATTGAATCTGGTGGAGTGAACCAGCGGATACCTTGCTTGCGGAAGTTGAACTTCTTGGTCAGGTTGGCTGCGGTTTGTTTTTTCTCCATCCGAAGTACCACATTGTTCAACGCTTCGTTCACGTTTTCGTCAAACCTTTCTTTGCCAAGATTAATGGCATTCCTTATCCAGTAAACCTGAATAACAACAAGACCCACCAAAGCAATGCTTGCTAATAAAGAAATACGATTAACGCTACTTTTTTTCATTCACACAAAAGTACATTATTATCACAAACTATAGACCATTTGGTTAAGAATCGAAAAACTTAAATCTATTTCTTCTTTGCCACAGTTGTGGCATACATTTTTTCCTTTAATGCCTTTATGGCATCATCATTAATGTATTCATCATACGACATGCGCTTGTCGATGATTCCATTGGGAGTAAGTTCGATAATGCGGTTGGCAACGGTTTGTACAAACTCGTGGTCATGCGAGGTAAAGAGTGCCACATGTTTCCAATCTTTCAATGCATTGTTGAACGCTGTAATTGATTCCAAGTCTAAGTGATTGGTTGGTTCATCCAATATCAAACAGTTGGCATTGGTAAGCATCATACGCGATACCATACAACGTACTTTTTCGCCTCCCGAAAGGACATTCGATTTCTTCAACGATTCTTCGCCAGTAAATAACATTTTACCAAGGAAACCGCGCACATAGGTTTCGTCTTTATCTTTCGAAAACTGACGCAACCAATCCACCAAATTATAATCGGAAGTAAAGAACTTCGCATTTTCGTTTGGCAAATACGATTTGGTGATGGTACTTCCCCAGGTATATTCGCCACTATCAGCAGGTATGCCTTCGGCAATGATTTCGAAGAATGAGGTGATGGCAATGTGTTCTTTCGAAAGTATCACCACTTTATCGCCTTTGGTCATGGTGAAGGTGATGTCTTTAAAAAGCAATTCGCCTTCTGACGAACGCTTAGAAAGATTTTCGACTGATAGTATTTGGTCGCCACAATCTCTTTCGGCTTTAAAAATAATGCCCGGATATTTACGTGTACTGGCTTTTATATCTTCCACAACTAGTTTCTCGAGGAGTTTTTTCCTGCTGGTTGCTTGACGCGATTTGGATGCATTGGCACTAAATCGCTCTACGAAATCTTGAAGCTCTTTTCGTTTGTCTTCAATCTTTTTGTTCTGATCCGAACGTTGACGCAAAGCCAATTGACTGGATTCGTACCAAAAGGTGTAATTACCGGTGTAGATTGAAATCTTATTGAAATCGATGTCGGCTATGTGGGTACAAACGGAATCTAAGAAATGTCGATCGTGAGATACCACGATAACCGTGTTTTGAAAGTCGGCCAAAAAGTTTTCGAGCCAAGTGATGGTTTCCACATCCAAATCGTTGGTAGGCTCATCCAGCAAAAGTATATCGGGATTGCCAAACAATGCTTGCGCCAATAGTACACGTACTTTTTCTTTTCCGTTCAACTCGCTCATCAATTTGGTATGATACGATTCCTTAACACCTAAGTCACTAAGCAAATTGGCAGCATCGCTTTCGGCATTCCAACCATTCATTTCAGCAAACTGATGTTCGAGGTCGGCAGCTTTTACACCATCGGCATCCGAAAAATCGGGTTTGGCATAAATGGCATCTTTCTCTTGAATGAGTTTCCACAGCTTTTTGTTGCCCATCATCACGGTTTGCAATACCTCAAAGGCATCGAAGGCAAAGTGGTTTTGACTCAACACACTCATTCTATCGCCTGGATCCATCATTACTTGGCCGGTGGTAGGGTCTATTTCGCCCGAAAGTATTTTGAGGAAGGTGGATTTGCCGGCACCATTGGCACCTATCACACCATAACAATTGCCTGGGGTAAATTTTAAATTCACCTCGTCAAACAGAACTCTTTTTCCGTAGCGAAGCGAAAGATTGGATACTGAAATCATATTTTAATAATTGTATTGCTAATGCCTAAATTCGAAAATAATTTTTTTAGGAGTGCAAAAGTAGTTTATTTTAGCTCAGGTGATGCAAATGATTTTGATGCGATTCGGGATTTTTGGGATTTGCAGGTGAGCGATTGCAAGTTGGCAAATTGCAAATTGGGAGATTTGGGAACAAACCAACAACCAACAACCAACAACTAACAACCAACAACCAACAACTAAATTAGGGCAGACAGTTCATCACTCTTCGTTTCCTTTCGTCCTGCTTTCCGTTTCAATCTTTTTCTTTGCCCGAAAAGGACAAAGAAA
>JBAXQU010000080.1:0-14932 GCA_037131555.1 Bacteroidota bacterium | reverse complement strand
GTTTTATAATTATACTTTTGTCCGTTCCGCACGGAATGAATAGTTTTATAATTATACTTTCATCCGTTCTGCACGGAACGAATGGTTTTATAATTATACTTTTGTCCGTTCCGCACGGAATTAGCCTTTTTATAATTAATTTTTCAGTTTCGCGCCCTTTTGTCAGATATTTCTGTTTTGTAAACTGCCATTTTTGCAGTCTTTTGTTTATTATCCAAATTTACAGCTTCAAGCCGCTTTATTATTTTTCCATTTCCGGGCAAAGAAGTATGAAAGCCCGATTTCGAACCACTCTTATATTGTTAAAAAGGTTTCACCAATTACTAAAAGCATAAAATGTTCTCTACTAATTTTCCTTGACGGAAAAAAAAGGAAGCGTTTAATCCAAAAAATCATGCTTCGGATTTTCGTATTCATTTACCATTATTTATTTCCAATTCGTCAACTTTGTGATTTTAATCATTTGATTTACGAAAATTTATTCCTTACTTCACCGAACAATTTAAAATGCTATAAACTTTAAATGCTACAAAATGAAAAAAAACTATGTATTTATCATCATGCTCTTTCTGCTGCAGAGTGCAGTATTTGGGCAAACAAAGGTTGTAAAAGGAATTATTAAAGATTCCAAAACCAACGAAACCATTCCAGGAGTAACGGTACTTGTGGAAGGAACTACTAACGCTACCGTTACCGATGTTACCGGAATGTTTACCATTACGGTAGAAGGCGAAGGCAAAAAGCTACTATTCTCGTCAGTAGGATATGTAACTCAAGCTGTAGCTGCCGACAAAGACATGATTACTGTGTCGCTGGTGATGAACACTACCATGCTGAAAGAAACAGTAGTGACAGCACTAGGAGTATCCAAAGAAAAAAAATCGCTTGGATATTCTGTTTCCGAAGTAAGTGGTGACGATGTGCGAAAATCGGGCGAAACAAACGTTATCGAAGGACTAGCTGCCAAAGCACCCGGTGTGGAAGTAGTTGGTTCGGGAGGTACACCCGGAGCGTCAACCAAAATTACGCTTCGTGGACCTACATCTTTCTCAGGTTCCAATCAGCCAATCGTTGTTATTGATGGTGTAATTATGGATAACAGCACCAACACTCCTACAGCAGGAGATGCCCCATTCAATGTGAATTTGGCAGGTATCAACGAGTCGAACCGAGGAATTGATATTAATCCTGATGATATCGAATCGGTAAGTATCCTCAAAGGACCTGCAGCAGCAGCCTTATACGGTTCTCAAGCTGGAAATGGTGCTATTGTGTACACTACCAAACGAGGAAAAGCCGGAAAGAACTTTGGTGTGAGTTTCAGCACAGCAGTAGCTATCGACAAGGTAAGCCAATTACCAGCATTGCAAACTACCTATGCTCAAGGAAAATTAACAGCAAGTGGTCCAGTATATTCTACTTCCACTCCTAATAGCTGGGGACCTGCCATTTCTACTCTTCCAGGCAAGGCCGCACACGATCTTTATAAAGATTTTTTCAAAACAGGATATACCTATACAAATAATGCCTCCATATTTGGGGGTAACGAAAATTCATCCATTCGTTTGTCGCTTGGCAACACCAGCCAAACAGGTATAGTGCCTAACACCAAGTTGAGCCGAACATCCATTCGTTTAACTGCCGATAGTAAGATATCCGACAAAATAAGTACAGGCGGAACAGTAGATTATATTAATACTGGCGGTAACCGAACTCAAAACGGAAGTAACCTTGCCGGAACAATGCTAACACTTACACGTACACCAGCCGAATTTGATATTACAAATTATCAAAACGCTGACGGAACACAACGTCAGTATTATGGTGTTTATGACAATCCTCTTTATTCAGCCTATAAAAATACCTACACCGATCAAACCAATAGAATGATTGGAAACGTTTTCCTAAACTACAAACCTTTAGAATTTTTGGATGTTACGTGGAAAGTAGGTACCGACCTTTATCATACCGCCACACAGCAAGTATATGCTATATCATCTATGGGCGATGACAATACAACTGGTATGGGACAAATAAACAAATCATCGTTAATGTCGAGAACCATTAATTCCGATTTGTTACTTAAATTTAGCAAACAAGTTTCTAAAGATTTTGGATTAGATGCCATGTTGGGTTATAACTTTCATTACATCGAATCGCAATTTCAATTTACTAGAGGCCGCGGTCTTTCCATTCCTGAGTATTATAATTTGAATAACGCATCTGAATTATACAGCAGCAATTCTGATTATTATCAAAAATCAAATGCACTCTTTTTAGATGCAACAGTAAATTACAAACGTTGGTTATACCTTAACTTAACAGGAAGAAATGAATGGAATAGTGCATTTGGAAAAAACGGAAAGAGTTTCTTTTATCCTAAAGCCGATTTATCATGGGTATTTACCGAAACCTTCAAATTGCCAAAATGGTTAAGTTTTGGTAAAGTGAGAGCAGCCTATGCTAATGGTGGTACAGGTCCAGTTTCTTATTCAGACAGAACATATTATTATGTACCTATCTATACCGATGGTTATACAAACGGAAATACCCTACCTTATCTAGGTCAGTCAGGATATGCAATTTCACCTAGTCTAGGCAATCCTGATATTAAGCCAGAAAGAGTAATAGATCAAGAGGCAGGTATTAATCTTAGTTTTTTAAACAACAGAGTTACTTTTGATTTTACTTATTACAGTCAAAAGTCGAAGGACTTGTTAATGTATCAACCAGTTGCTGCTTCATCGGGTTATACTGCACGTTATGTTAATGCCGGTTCGATGACAAATAAAGGTGTAGAATTAGCAATAGGTGGCGACCCAATAAAAACCAAAAATTTTGACTGGAACATTACCCTTGGTTGGTCTCAAAACAAGAACAATGTTACCGCATTAACAAATGGAGTAACTAAATTTCAACCAGAAATAGGTTTTGGAGGCTTAAACAATTTTGCAATCGTTGGTCAACCTTACGGTGTATTTTATGGTTCTACCTGGAAACGTAATGGAAACGGAGATTTATTATTAGATGCAGATGGTTATCCTCAATTGAGCTCGGAAGCTTCAGTGGTTGGTAATCCTTATCCAAAATGGCTAATGAACATCAATAATACATTTACTTACAAGAACCTTACTTTCAGCTTTCTTTGGGACATCCGTCATGGAGGAGACATTTGGAACGGTACCGAACAAAGTTTGAACACCAAAGGAAAATCAGCAGCTTCTGCTGACAGAAATCAAACCTATGACGTAGCTGGGGTTTATGATGCTGGCACACCTAGTGCCGGTCAAGCACATACCACCAAGCTTTCTGCGTATGATTACTTCACATATTATAAAGGACAAAATGGAGCTGATGAAAGTGCAGTACAAGATGGAAGCTGGATACGTTTGCGTTCAGTAGGAATAAGCTATCGTTTGGATTTGACTAAAGGTGGAGAAAAGAAAATGCTTTTCAAATATGTAGAACTTGGAGTCAGTGCAAGAAATCTTTATTTGAAAACAAAATACACTGGAGTTGATCCGGAAACTAGTCTAACAGGTGCTGGTTCTAACATCAAAGGATTTGATTATTTCAACAATCCCGGTACAAAATCATACTTCTTCAATCTGAAGTTTGGAATATAATCCTTAATAAATTTTTTAATAACCAAAATAAAAAATAAAAAAATGAAAAAGATAATTTTTAAAACAATAGCCGTAGTACTTTTACTTACAGGAATGAATTCCTGCAAAAAAGGAGATGACTTATATATTTCACCAAACGCGCCTTCGACAGGTACGCCAAGTACTATGTTATCAGGTTGCGAAGTAGGTACATTTAATAATTTGGAAGGTGGTCCTGTTAAAATTGCCTCAATGTGGATGCAGAATAGTTCAGGAGTGCTTGGGCAAGCTGTTCAACCGGAACAATACCAACCAATAGAAAGTGATATGGACAATTATTGGAACTCGCTTTACACAAATATGTTCAACTGTAAAATAATCATTGATAAGTACGGAGCCGAAGACCCTTACTATAGAGGAATAGCAAGAGTTTTAATGGCTATGAATCTAGGTTTGGCTACTGATATGTGGGGCGATGTTCCATATTCAGAAGCTTTTCAAGGTGCCGAAACAGGTGGTAATTTCACTGCACATTTCGATCCTCAACAAAGTGTTTTGAGTTCTATTCAAACATTATTAGATGGAGCCATAGCCGATCTTGCCACAAGTCCATCCGCTAACCATTTAACTCCTGGTTCAGATGATTTTGTTTATTACGGTGATGTTACAGCTTGGACAAAAACAGCATGGACTTTAAAAGCGAGATATTATAATAGATTAAGTAAAAAGCCCGGATTCGATCCAAATACGGTATTAACATACTTAAGTAATGGTATTTCGAGTAACGCTGATAATTGTTATGCAAAACATGGCTCTGGCGGTAATGAACAAAATCAATGGGCTGCTTATATTAATTCTAGAGGTTATATTGTAGCTTCACAAGTGTTGATTGACTCCATGGGAAATATGGCCGATCCTAGAACAGCCTATTATTTCGATACTATCGGAGTAGGTTCTGCTTATGGAAATGCCTTGGGGGATTTAAATCCAAACTCTAGTTATTGGGGACCTTATTTAGGTGGTGTTATTGATGCAAATTTCAATGTGAATGCTGCTAAAAATATTGTTTTGGTTTCTTATGCTGAAGCTAAGTTTTTGGAGGCTGAAGCAAAACTTCGTATTAATGCAAGTGATCCAACTGCGATAGCTTCATTGAATGATGCAATTAAGGCAGATGTTTCAGAAGTAACCCAAGGTGCTAACGATGGAAGTTCTATCGCTATTTACACAGCTGCAAATACAACTATTCATACGGTAATATTAGAAAAATGGAAAGCAATGTTTGCTAATCCCGTAGAATCTTATTCGGATTATAGACGAACAGGATTTCCAGTCTTAGCTATCAATCCTTCAGGTTTCTTATCTTACATTCCAAAACGTTTGCCAACAGCGGAGCAGGAACGGACCATGAATCCGAATGCCCCAACTCCTTCATTAGGAACGCCTGTTTGGTATGCTCAATAACATTCTTTATTAGTAGAAAAGCCCCGAACAATTATGTTCGGGGCTTTTTTTTGTGATTATTTATTAAAACATTTTTCCTACATTTGTGGCTCAAAAAATAATATACCTGAATGGCTAAAGAAATAAAAAAAGTGAATTTTCCTTTTGGAAAAGAAAACTACAGAATATTAATAATCGGAGTATTGATTGTTATTGTTGGTTATCTGCTTATGATAGGAGGAGGTTCTGACGACCCTACCAAATTCAATGCAGATGAAATTTTTAGTTTCCGAAGAATTACACTTTCTCCAATCGTAATTCTTTCAGGTTTTGTGGTAGTGCTTTTCGGCATTATGAAAAAATCGAAAGACTAAGTTTCAATTACTTTTTTCAGAGGTATCCTTTTGCATAACTATAGGTATCCCTATTATTCGTCATTATCCATTTAATTGCTAGCCCCTGCTATGTCTTACATTCAAGCATTAATCATTGCCATTATCGAGGGAATCACTGAGTTTCTACCCATTTCGAGCACCGCTCACATGAAACTTGCTAATCCCATCCTTCATATTTCCGAAACACCATTTATCAATTTATTCGAAGTAGTCATCCAATTGGCAGCCATTCTTTCGGTAGTAGTTATCTATTGGAAAAAATTTATCGACTTAAAAAATCTTGCATTCTATTTTAAGTTGGTAGTAGCCATGATTCCAGCATTGGTTCTCGGAGTGTTGTTGAAAAAGCACATTGATAGTGCATTGAGCAACCTTACTTTTATTTCGTGCGTCATGATTGTTGGAGGGATTATCCTTTTGTTCATTGATAAAATATTTGTTACACATACTGTTGTCGAAGAAGAAAAAATAAGCTATCGGCAATCGTTTATAATTGGGTGCTTTCAATCACTTTCTATTATTTTCCCAGGTCTTAGTAGAAGTGCAGCAACAATAATAGGAGGGATGAGTCAAAAGTTGACAAGAAAATTAGCTGCCGAGTTTTCATTCTTTCTAGCAGTTCCTACTATGTTTGCTGCATCGGTCAAAAGCTTTTGGGATGTGTACAAAGAAAATCCTGAGGTATTGATAAAAGATAATATGTCAATTTTGCTTTTAGGAGCTGTCGTATCATTCATAGTGGCCTTGCTGGCCGTTAAGTTCTTTATCAGCTTTATCACAAAACACGGTTTCCGTCTCTTTGGCTGGTATCGAATAATTGCAGGAATTTCATTCTTGATTTACATGCATTATTCCATGAACTAATATCATGGATTTTTATACAGGAGAAGTCATTCTCATCAATAAACCACTAACTTGGACATCGTTTCAAGTGGTCAACAAGATGAAGTATTTGATTCGAAATTCAAAATCGCAAATTCGAATTCCTGACCCTTCGCAAGCAAATAATACACAACGTTCAACTAATAAACTGAAGATAGGACATGCGGGTACCCTCGATCCTCTTGCCACAGGCTTACTAATTATATGTACAGGCAAACAAACCAAAAACATAGAAACTTACCAAGCACAGGAAAAGGAATATACAGGCACTTTTTATATTGGTGCCACCACACCTTGCTTCGATCTCGAAAAACCAATTGACCAAACTTTTCCAGTTGATCACATTACTGATGAATTGATAATAAAAACAACCGAACAGTTTATTGGTTGTATCAATCAAACACCTCCTTTATTTTCGGCTATCAAAATAAATGGTAAACGAGCTTACGATATTGCACGGGCTGGACAAACAGCAGAAATGAAGCCGAAACAAATCACCATTAAAGAGTTTACCATAACAAAAATAGGAATGCCTTTCGTAGAATTTAAAGTAGTATGCAGCAAAGGGACCTATATTCGCTCACTTGCTCGCGACTTTGGATTGGCTCTCAATAGTGGAGCGCATCTCACTGCTCTTTGTCGAACGCGCATTGGTGAATATAAGCTAGACGATGCAATGAGTATTGAGCAATTTAATAATAGTATTGTTTAAATAGTTGTTTAAATTGACACATATATTACATTTTGCACATTAATCCTTTGCATTATTTTAATGTCCTATCAAATTGAATTTAAAACTTACATTTGTAAAAAATAACTAGTAAATCAATGAATGATATTGTCAACGAATTTAACGAGTATCGGACTCGAATGAATGATAAAATTCTAACGGCTGATAATACAGTCCTAAAACGATTATTTAATCTTGACACCAATACTTATGCTGAAGGAGCCTTGCCTGCAAAGACAAAAGAAATGCTAGGTTTAGTTGCTTCAATGGTTCTTCGTTGTGACGATTGTGTTAAGTACCATCTTGAGAAATGCAAAGAACAAGGAATTACAACTGTCGAAATGTTTGAGATATTTGCGGTTGCTAACATCGTTGGAGGAACCATTGTGATACCTCATACACGCAGAGCAGTTGAATATTGGGAAGCACTACAAAAATAATACACATTGAATTCTAAAACAAATAGAGCATTTACTTTATGGCATGTATTGCCTTTTTTAACTAAAGGAATACTCTCGTTAGTTTTATTTCTCTCACTCACAACTCAAACATTTTCTCAAATTACTAAAGTTTCGGGCAAAGTGGTGGACGCTGTAACACGTGAACCATTGCCGTTTGTAAATATAATATTCAAAGGAACAAATGTTGGAGTAACTACTGATGTTGAAGGGAATTATAGCATATCTACTCCATTGAAAGTAGATTCAATGATTTTTTCATACATAGGTTATAACAAAGTTACGAAAGGTATAAAACGAGGAATAACTCAACAATTAAATGTTCCACTTGCACAAGGAGTTGAATTGAAAACAATTGTTGTGAAGGCAGGTGAGAATCCAGCATGGCGCATATTGAGGAAGATAATTGCAAACAAGGATAAAAACGACAGAAGAAAACTTGATGCTTATGAATACGAGGTTTATAATAAGGTAGAGTTCGATTTAAACAATATCAATAGCGCGACCAAGAAAATACTCAAACCATTTGCATTTGTTTTTAATGGTATCGACAGTAGTAATACAAAAGAAAAGCCTTATTTACCAGTATTCATGACCGAAGCACTTTCGGATGTATATTATCGAAAAAGCCCTCAAACAAAAAATGAAGTGGTGAAGGCTAGTAAGGTTGCAGGGGTTCAAAATGCCTCTGTTTCTCAGTTCATGGGTGATATGTACCAGAATGTAAATATTTATGAGAACACCATTTTGGTGTTCGGTAAAAACTTTATTTCTCCCATTGCAGATAATGCACTTCTGTTTTATAAATATTATTTGATAGATAGTATGAGTATTGATGGTCATAAGTGCTATCAATTACAATTCAAACCAAAACGAAAAGGAGACCTTACCTTTTCAGGTAACCTTTGGACTGCCGATACCACTTTTGGGATTAAACGTATAGAGATGAGTTTGGCAGAAGATGCAAACATAAATTTCATCAATACTACTAACGTAATTCAAGAATATACTTATGTGGATAGTACTTGGATGATGAAAAAAGAGAGACTTGTGATTGACTTTAACCCTTTCCCTGTTGATCAGAAAAAGAAATCGATGATGGGTGTGTATGGTCGGAAAACTGCTTCCTATAGCAGTTTTAAGATTAACAAGCCGCGAGATAGTAAATCATATTCGCTTACCGAAAATTTAAAAGTTGCCGATGATGCTTTTGATAAAACTGATGCGTATTGGAAAGAACATCGTTTAGATTCATTAAGTAAGGATGAGAAACAAATTTATCACATGATTGATACGTTGCAGACATTGCCAGCCTACAGAACTTGGATAGATGTCATTCAAATGTTTGCAACAGGATATAAGGTTACTGGGAATTTCGAAATCGGGCCGTATTACAATATGTATAGTTACAATGCCATTGAAGGCAATCGTTTCCGTTTTGGAGGGCGTACAAGTAATAAGTTTAGTAAATGGTACGAATTGAGTGGATACACCGCATTTGGAACAAAAGACGAGAAGTTTAAATATGGTTTAGGAATAAGAGCCTTTGTGACAAAAAAACCAAGAGTAATGGTTGGCATGTATTATAAAAATGACAATGAAATTTTGGGTCAAAGTCAGAATGGATACACTACCGATAATATACTTTCATCTATACTCGCCATTACCCCTTTGAATAATCTCACTAACGTAAAGCAAACCAATGTATACATCAACAGAGAGTGGTTTACGGGATTCAACACAATTGTAAGTGTGTATAATCGAAAGATGACTCCTCTGGCGAACTTTCATTATGAGTATCAAAAGACATCTGATCAAGTTGCGTATCTCGACAACATTACAACCACCGAAATAAGATTATTTACTCGTTTCGCCTACCATGAAAAATTTGTGGATGGAGTTTTTACGCGTGTTAGTCTGGGAACAAAATGGCCGATAGTAAGCGCACAGTACACTTTGGGTGTGAAAAATCTTTTTGGTGGTAGTTATGATTATCATAAATTAGTAATTAATTGGGATCATTTTATTCGTACTAGAGCATTGGGTTATTTCAATTACATCATTGAATACGGAAAAACTTGGAAAGCTCTTCCATACCCTTTATTGACATTACATGGAGGAAATGAAACTTATACCTACGATCAGTATGCATTTAATGCCATGAATTATTATGAATTTGTTAGTGACCAATACGCATTCATTAAAGGAGAGCATCACTTCAATGGGTTTTTCTTCAATAAAGTTCCTTTGTTACGAAAGCTAAAATGGAGAGAAGTTGTTGGTGCGAATGCACTCATTGGAAGTGTAAATGATCAAAACAGAAGTTTGCTTAATTTTCCTGACCATCTTTATGATTTGAGCAGAGGTCCTTATTTAGAAACGAATGCGGGTGTTGAGAATATATTTAAGATATTTAGACTAGACGCTGTGTGGCGACTTTCTTATCTAGATAATCCAAGGGTAACTCCATTCAGTATAAGATTCTCCTTGAATTTGGCATTTTAAAATTCGAGGTTTTATTTCAATCTTGAAAATGAATGCACGTTTAAATAACCTCCGCCACAGTGAACGTACTTCCACCAATAAATACCAAATCGTCTTTGTCGGCATTTGTTTTTGCTGACTCAAATGCTTCCAATATTGTTGAATAAACATTTCCTTTCAGTTGATGAATTGCTGCTTGACTTGCCAACTCTTCAGCATCCAAAGCTCTTGGGATTGATGCTTTAGCGAAATAATAAATTGCTTCCTTAGGTAGTAAACTAAGTATGGTTGAAATATCTTTATCGTTTACCATTCCTAAAACAAAATGAATTTGTTTGTACCTAGTAGAGGCAATTTGAGTAAGTACTTCCTTAATGCCAGCTTCATTATGTCCAGTGTCTGCTATTGTCAGTGGATATTCGTTTAGTATTTGCCAACGGCCAAGTAATCCAGTTTTATTTATTACGTTTTTAATTCCATTCCGCAAACACGATTCTGGAATGTAAAAATCTTTTTTCCTTAACTCATCAATTGCACAAATAACTGTAGGTATATTTTTTTGTTGATACAACCCAAGAAGTTCGCTTTCGATATTGCTCAAGAAGAGATTTCCTTTTCTAATGATGTCCATATTCAACATTAGTTTCTCCGTTTTTAAATGACGGATGTTCGTTGCTTTGTAAACATCACTAGCAAAAATCAGTGGAGCATTTATTGCAGCGCTTTTCTCAATAAAAACATGTTTGCTATCTTCCTGTTTTTCTCCAACAATCACAGGTATGGATGGTTTAATTATTCCTGCTTTTTCTTTAGCAATTGCTTCAATAGAGTTCCCTAAAAGAGCTTTATGGTCGAAACTTATATTAGTGATGATAGAGAGTTCGGGAATAATAACATTTGTTGAATCGAGACGACCTCCTAATCCAACTTCGATAACTGCAACGTCAACATTTTCTTTAGCAAAATAATCAAAGGCCAAACCAACAGTCATTTCGAAGAAAGAAAGCTCTGGTTGATTATTCACAGCAGGGACGATGTGGTCTTCTATAAATTGAGTGACTATTTGCTCAGGAATTTTTACACCATTTATTTTTATCCGCTCTCTGAAATCTTTCAAATGAGGAGAGGTATACAAGCCTACCTTATAACCCGAGCATTGCAAGATGGATGCAATTAAATGTGAAGTAGAACCTTTACCATTGGTTCCTGCCACGTGTATCGTTTTGAATTCACGTTCAGGATTTCCTAATAGTTTACAAAGTGCTACGGTATTATCGAGATTAGCTTTGTAAGCTGCACTTCCAATGCGTTGAAACATCGGTAAGCGGCTATACATATAGTCAAGCGTTTGTTGGTAGTTCATCTGGAACTCGGGTAAAGTGTTTTTTTGCGCGAGTGAAAGTAAGAAATTATTCTAAAGTGAAGACAAAGGTATAGGTTCCTCTTTGTTCTTTTACATCATCAACACTAGGATTGAATTTTGCTTCGTATGCAGCTTGTCGAGCTTTAGAATATAGTTTCGAACTTGTGGTTGTTGAACCTCTTTGTCCAGGTGTGGCCTTTATTACTTTGCCTTCTTCGTTCACTATTATTTCAACTACCACAATTCCTTCCTCTTCGTTATCGGTCATTCGTGCGGGCCTAACTAATAATTTCCTGCCTTTTAAATCATAACCACCTTTGCCATTGTAACCCGGAGTTTCATTACCATGTCCAGTATCGCTTCCGTCTCCAACTCCTGTGCCAGTGCCATTTCCTGAACCACCTTTGTTTCCAGTTCCTTCTCCTTTTCCATTATATTTATTTCTATTCTTAATAGCTGCAAGTGCGTTTAATAATTCTGAACTAGGTTTTTCTTCGGTCTCAACAGGTGTTTCTGTCTTCGTTATCTTTTTATTTTTTTTATTCTTTTTCACCACTATTGTATTTTCCTTTTCATCAGTAACAATATTGATAGCTGTGTTTTCACTAGTAGGCGCTTTTTCTTTGGTTTCTGTTGTTGCAATATCTTTTTCGTGTTGACCACTGCCTCCAGCATCCTTTGTTCCCAGTCCTTCCATGCCCAACCCAATTTCTATTTCAGGAACTGGTTTGATTTCGAAAGGAGGAATTGGAGTAACGAAAACCATGAAAATAAATAATAAAAACAATAGCGTATGAAAAAGGATGGTAAGTCCTAATGCAATGTATTTGTTTTTATTTTCTGTTGACGCGTTCATTTTTACTTATTGGTTGCTTTAGTGGCCAATACCATTTTTACTCCTAAACTATATCCAATTTGCATAACATCTGCTAAGTCTTGTATCGACAGGGTGTTATCCAATTTTAAAATCACCGTTGGAGATTGTGTTCGAGCTAATTCTAATTTTAATGCGTTCTCTAAATCGGTAAATGCAATTGGAGTTTTATTCACCATGTATTGATGATTGGCATCTACCTCTATCGTTACCTGTTGTTTTGCTAGCTGTTCGGCTGTTTTAGAACTTGGTAAGGTTAGTTTCAACACCGAAGGATTCGCAAGTGTGGAAATAATTAAGAAGAAAAGCAACAGAAAGAACATGATATCGTTCAACGATTCTGTACTTACTTCGGCCCCTTCTCTATGTCTTCTTTTTAGTTTCATGGATGTGTAATTAATTTATTGGAAATAAAATTTACCTATGATTGAGTGAAAATTTATTTGCCTGGTTCGTGCAACAAGTCTATAAATTCGACCGATGCAGTTTCCATTTTATTAATTGTTTTGTCGAGCATTGCATTTAAAATAAAATAACCAATAAATGCTAAAAGCCCAACAACTAAACCGGATGCTGAGGTAATCATCTTTTGGTATAACCCAGTTGATATAACTCCAATACTGATATTATCGGTTAATGATATATCGTAAAATATTTTTATAACACCTGCTATGGTTCCAATGAAACCGAAGATTGGGCCTATTCTTCCAATTAAGCTAAGCACTGATAAGTTTTTCTCAAGTCGGTTAATCTCCAATTTCCCAACACTCTCCATCGCTTCTTCTATTTCTTTTATTGGTTTCCCAATTCTAGTGATTCCTTTCTCTACCATACGAGCAGCAGGTGCCATAGAGTTTTTGCAAAGAGCCTTGGCAGCATCCATGTTTCCGTTATGAACATAATCTTTTATGTTGTTCATGAAATTCTTTTCGAGTTTACCTGCTTTGCGAATGGTGATAAATCGTTCGAAGAAAAAGTAAATGGTTAATACCGACAATATTCCCATTGGATACATAATGTATCCTCCTTTCATAATCAAATCGAGCAAAGTCAAAGAATCTTGTTTTGGAGCTACAGGAGGTGTTGGCAATGCTGTAGCTAGGTGTTTAGCCGTATCTACTACTTGATTGGCCACAGTGGCTCCATTACTTACTATTTGCAATAAAATTGAGTTTAACATGTTTTTATATTTAAATTACTTTTTCTAATTTTTGATTCTAAATAACGAAGCTAAATTACTTGTAAGCCCAAGGCAAATGTTTTTGATAGTACTTTACTTATAAACACATCATTGTTTATAGTCATAAAAGTAGAGGATGATAGAATATAGGTGCACGACTCTCTCATCCACTACTTTTCACTTTAATTACCGAAGTCTAAATTTCACGGGTAAATTGTATTGTACCCTCACTGGTTGTCCATGGTTTTTACCAGGATTCCATTTAGGCATCGACTTCACCACCCTTATGGCTTCTTCGGTACAACCTTCCGACACCGCCTTTAATACTTTTATATCACCTATGTCACCATTTTTTTCAACCACAAATGTTAAATAAACGGTGCCTTGAGTAAGGGCTTCAACAGCCATCCGAGGATACCGCATATTTTCGCTTAAGTATCTGAAAAGATCTCCTCTGAATTCGGGCATTACATCCGCCACCAACTTAGGGTCTTCGTTTTTATCATTTGAATCTGTAAACTTATTGGTAGTCTTTACCGTTAAGTCTTCTTTCACTGGAATACTGTCTTTCCCCTTTAAGTCGCCTTTAGGGTCTATTTTCGAATTCTCATTTGTTTTAATGGAGGCGTCTTCCTTTTTATCTTTCACTTCCACAATCAGAACATCTGTTTTCGGTTTTACCTGTTCTTTCAATTTTGTTGGTTCCATTAATTTTGGCTTTTCTGGTGGGGTGACATCTACCACTGTGGACATTAACGAATCAAGTTTTTGAATATTATCGAGCTTTATTTTTGGCATTTGATTACCACTCAACAACACTCCCACTAGCACTAGCAGGCTAAAAAACAACATGGATACAAGTAAAGATTTACTTACATTTTGATGATACGATTGACGCATAACATAAGCTCCATAAGCCTTGTTACGATTTTCGAAAACCAAATCGTTGAAGTTTTCGATTGTTTGATTTTGATTTTTCATGACTTTTAAATTTTAGAATTAATTACTCTTGTTAACTATTAGATGCACCTACTTCGAATTTTCCATAAAAATCTAATTGGAGGCCTTGCAACTACAGTGTCAAGCAGAGAAATAATAAGCAGTATGTTTCTTCACCTAAAACCATTTGTAACAAAAACTAAAACACGGGGATGTTGTCTTTATTACCCTCTTATACGTAAGAATTGATAAAATATTGTGAAAAATTGAAAAAATATTTTTTAGCAGCTCGTTTTCCAACCTTGGTTGGCACTTGCATACTATCAAATTGATTATAATAATTCTCAATCTCGATGTTAAACCCATTCTGCTGCATAAAAATCCTTTCGCTTATCAGAAAATATCATCCGAATAGTCGAAAAATATTTTCGACTATTCGGAAAGGTCTTCCGCTTATTCGGAAGAGTCGTCCGAATGTTCGGAAGAGGTCATCGACTATTCGAAAATATTTTTCGAATATCAGGAAGAGTCGTTCGAGTATTCCGAAGGGTCTTTCGCTTATTCGGATGAGTTGTCCGA
>JBAXQU010000079.1:0-15132 GCA_037131555.1 Bacteroidota bacterium | reverse complement strand
TCCTTACATTGTTTATAAACTTGAAACTAAAACACCTATTTTTGTATTCAATCAATATTTATCATTATGAAAAAAGTTTTCAATATTATCACATTCGTACTTTTAGCGAATAAAATTTATTCACAAGCAAGTATTCTCAGTCTCACTGTGTCACCAGCATCGCCCACCACCAATGATTATGTAAAAGTGTATGCCGATTGTATGTTCACCTCAGGTGGATGCAGTGTGTTCAACACTTCCTTTTACACCAGTGGCAATGATATTGAGGCTTCGGCTGAACATTGTGTAGGTATGCTGTCGGTGATATGTGGCGCCACCGACACCTTCAATCTTGGTAACTTATCGGCTGGCATTCATCGTTTCAGGCTTACCTTGAATGTTGGTTATGGTGGTCCACCTTGTAGTCCAGGTATAGTACCTGATGATATCGATACTTTACAAATAACCGTGAGCCCTGCTACGGGAATAGTAACATGGAGCCTTGCTTCTTCGCAAGTATCAATGGTTCCTAACCCTATGAACGAATCAACTACAATACAATTAAGTAACGACATCTTAATGCTTCATCCTAATATTGTGCTTTACGATGCGCTAGGAAGGGTGGTAAGAGAAATAAAATCGGTTAAATCCACATCCATAATAATCGAACGAGAAAAACTAAAAGCAGGAATTTACTTTGTTCAAATCTTACACGACCAAGGTATGATGCATGTCGGAAAATTAATCATTGAATAAAAAAAAGCGGTACTGCTTGTACCGCTTTTTTTTATTTGTTTATCTTATTTAAATATTTTTGTCAGAAACAATTTCATCTCGTTAAACGAAGCTGCGTCGGCAGCAGCATTGTAAGCAATGGGCATGTTGTATTTTTTTCCTTTTTCGGTAGCATTTGGATTGGTGAATGCATGGGTAGCATTGGGATACGATTTGAAGGTATACTTAGCATCTATCACATCTAGCGATTTTTTGAAAGCAGCCACTTCTTCGGCCTTCACAAATTTATCATCTTCGCCATGGCAAACCAAAATATCAGCCTTTAATGTTTTTTTATCAACAGGCACTCCTACCAAACTACCATGAAAACTCACCACCCCCTTAAGGTTTTCACCCAAACGAGCAATGTTTAAGGCCATACCACCACCGAAACAATAACCTATAACTGCTATTTTATTTGTATCGGCCATGGGATATGTTTTTATTTTAGCAAGTGCGGCCTCAAATCGAGCTTTCGCAAGTTGAGGATTTTGATAAAACGGCCCTGCCATTTGCCCAGCAGTGGTAGGGTCTTCAGCTATAGTTCCATTTCCATACACATCTATAGCCATAGCTAAATATCCAAGTTCGGCCAATTGTTTAGCACGACCGCGCACATAATCATTAATTCCCCACCACTCTGGAATAACTAATACTATGGGGCGTTTGTTTGCTGTTAACGAATTGTATGCCACAAAACCCTTCATGTGAAGGGTGTCGAGCATGTACATTACATTTTCTTCCTTGATGGATGTTTTTGGGATTTCCATATTTGTTTTAGCTTGTAATGTTGTGAAATTTGATAATACAATAATGAATAAAGATGCTGTGAGGAGTTTTTTTTTTTCATAATTTGATTTTTTAATTTTATAACAACCAAAAATACACTTTGTTTTGCTTTATAATTCTTTTTCGAAAAATAATTTTGAGCACACGAATTATTTTAAAGAACAAATGTGTGTGAAGAAATAAGAAGTAATTTTTGGTTTGAAGATGAATACGAGTTAATTAGTTTCGAATGTATTCTTCGAACGAAATACCTTTTCTGAATTCCTCAGAATAAATGTATTGTTTAATGTGCGCTGCCCAAGCTTTATGCGACATGCGATTATCAAGAATAGCCGCATCAAACGCTTTACCAAAATAAACTTTAATTGTATGTCCTTTTTGTTTGAACATCTCATCGGGAAGAAAAAGCATTTCAAGATTCGCTTTGATACCAATTTTTTTACGAAAATTGGCAAAGCGATAAAAGAACTTAGAATTTTCACCTTCTATAAACACTGGAACAATTTGGCGTTTATGATCAATCGCTTGGGTAACAAAACTCTTTTTCCATTCTAAATCACGTATCAATCCATTTTGTTTTCGCGACACGAGTCCAGCAGGAAAAAAACCTACCGCCTCATCAGTCACCAATACACTTTCGATAGTTCTCAGCGAAGTAGGAGAAGTGGATTTAATTTTATTGATTCCTATAAACACATCACCATAATTTTTTAAGTTCTTCAATACATCATTCACCACGAAATGAATATCCGGACGCACTTCGCCAATTGCTTTTACAAATGCCATTCCATCAAGTCCACCTAATGGATGATTAGCAGCGAGTATGATACCACCTTCTTTGGGTATAAAATGTGAATGCTTCGAAACTACCTTCGCCCCCAGCTTTTCGATGCATTGATTATTAAACGCTATACCATGATAATCTTTTATTTCGTGCATGATTTGATTGATTTCGTCCACGTGAAGTTTTCGCTTCAGCCAATTAAGCAAAAATCGAGGTAACCATTTTTTAAGAGTTGGTGCTTTTTCTTTTAATATTTTATCTATGTCGATAAACTTTTTTTCTGTCATAACTGAGGATGGAGTAGTAACGTATGGTAGATTTAATCCGAATGGATTTACTCAGGTGAATTGTTCTTTTTACTATCTTTTTCAAGTGTACGTATACGGTCGTTGAGTTTTTGAAGACCACGGAATAAAACATAACTTCGTTGATAATCGCCAATGGCAAATGCAGGTGAGCCTTGCACCACCAAGCCTTCTTGTTCTATGGTAGATCCAACTCCTGATTGACCAGCCACCTTCACTCCATCAGCCACTTTAATATGTCCCACCACTCCAGCTTGACCACCAATCATGATATTCTTTCCTAATTTCGATGAACCTGCAACAAATACACCTCCCGCCAATACGGTGTTTTCTCCTATCTCTACGTTGTGCGCAATCTGTACAAGGTTGTCCATCTTCACTCCCTTACGAATAATAGTTGATCCCATGGTTGCTCTATCAATGGAAGTGTTGGAGCCAATTTCAACATGATCTTCAATTATTACATTTCCTATTTGTGGTATCTTTTTATAATTGTTTTCCGAATTGCGTGCAAAACCAAATCCATCACTACCTATCACGGTGCTCGCATGCACGGTACAGAAATTACCAATCACACATTCGTGATAAATTTTTACACCCGAAAAGAAAGTACAATCGTTGCCAATCGTGGTATTGTCGCCAATATAACAATGTGGATAAATTTTTACATTGTTACCAATGTTCACATTTTCGCCAATGTAAGCGAATGCTCCAACATAGCAGTTAGCGCCAAGTTTAGCTGTTGATGAAATAAAAGAAGGTTGTTCAATACCCTTTTTGTTTTGTATGGTTTCATAATACATCTCCATCAATTTAGCAAAGCTTCCATAAGCATCTTCCACTCGAATGAGGGTAAGTGTTGGCTTAACGGGCTTATCGAGCACTAACGAATGATTAAGAATAATTACCGAAGCGTCCGAATCGTAAACATAATTGGTATACATGGTATTCGATAAGAAACAAAGACTACCTTTTTTACCTTCTTCAATTTTGGCTAGACTCGAAACCATAACGTTTTCGGTACCTGTTATTGTTCCGTTTAATAATTGAGCTATTTGTTTTGCTGAAAATTCCATGTTTCAAAGATAGTAATTAATGATGTTGAATGTTCCTTTCTTTCCTTTTTGATTATCCACATATCGCTGTTGAGAAAACCGAGACTCTTTTTTTACAACCACCTTCCCCAATTATTATTCAAATATTGGGATGTTTTCGATGTATTGATAGGTGCTATTTTCGTAATCCATCACACAACAAAAATGATTGATACCATTGGTTACCACCATGTATTTTACTCCAAACGCCATGTTGTATCGAGCCACCTGATCAAATGTGTCTTGAGATATTTTTACAATTGGAGCCTTACATTCGACCAGTAAATAAGGTTTACCCTGTTTGTTATAAACCAATATATCAGCACGTTTATTGAGACGATTGTATTTCAAACCTATTTCTACCGCTATTAATGCCGCAGGGAAACTTCTTTCTTGCACCAAAAACTGGAGAAAATTTTGCCTCACCCACTCTTCAGGTGTAAGTACTACATATTTTTTGCGAAACGAATCAAATATTTCTGTTTGACTTCCATTTTCTCTAAGTTTAAAAGTATAGGGCGGTAAATTGAGCATTTCCATCAACTGCGAAGTACGAAATTTTTAGGTTACCAATCAAAGTTTCATAACAAAAATATTTTTTAGGTTCAAAACTTTATGTTATTTGTATATTTGTGAACTTACCTAAAGTGAAATTATGAAAACAAAAGAGGAAATAGTCGAGAATTGGTTACCACGCTACACAGGAACAGCGCTTGACAAGTTTGGTAAATTTATCTTGTTGACCAATTTCGGTAAGTACGTGAAAATGTTTGCGAAGTTGAACAATGTTGAGGTAAACGGACAAGATATGCCAATGCCTAATGCCACCGCAAACGGAATAACAATAATCAATTTCGGAATGGGTAGTGCCAATGCTGCCACTATCATGGATTTACTAAGTTCAATACAACCACAAGCAGTATTGTTTCTTGGTAAATGTGGAGGTTTGAAAAAGAAAAATGAGTTAGGTGATTTGATATTACCAATAGCAGCCATCAGAGGTGAGGGAACTTCAAACGACTATTTCCCACCCGAAGTGCCTGCATTACCAGCCTTTAGTTTACAAAAAGCCATCTCTACCACTATTCGAAATCACAACAAAGATTATTGGACAGGAACTGTGTATACCACTAATAGAAGGGTGTGGGAGCATGATGAAGAATTTAAAGATTATCTTCGCAGAATTAGGGTTATGGGAATAGATATGGAAACAGCAACAATATTTAGCACTGGCTTTTATAATGAAATTCCTACTGGAGCCCTACTTCTTGTAAGCGACCAACCAATGATAACAGAAGGAGTAAAAACAATAGAAAGTGATAAAATTGTAACCCAAAACTATGTGGATGAACATCTAAAAATCGGTATTGATTCCCTGAATGAGCTTATCAATAATGGATTAACCGTAAAACATCTTCGTTTTTGAATAAACATATAAGCATTAATTAATCAAGTACAAAATAGCTATGGAGTTTAATCATATCATGTCGGACCTAAAAAACAAGATTTACAATCCTGTTTATTTTCTGATGGGTGACGAACCTTATTTTATTGATATGGTTTCTGATTACATCGAAAACAAAGTTCTTGATGAGTCGGAAAAAGAATTTAACCAAACTGTTCTTTATGGGGGAGATATCACAGCAGACGATGTGTTTGGTGCAGCTCGTAGGTTTCCGATGATGAGTGAATATCAGGTAATCATTGTAAAAGAGGCACAGAGCATTAAGAACTTTGCAGGTAAGGAAAAGGAGAAAGAGAAAAAAGATGAAGATAAAGTAAAATTACCTTTGGAGCTTTACCTCGAAAACCCCCAGAAATCAACTATTCTGGTCATCTGTTATAAATACAAGACGGTAGATAAACGGACCTCACTCTACAAGAGTTTAGATAAAAAAGCGGTACTTCTCGAATCAAAAAAAATATACGATAATCAAGTAGCAGGCTGGATTGATAACTACCTGAAAGGAAAAGGTTTTAGTATTGGCCAAAAAGCAAGCTCCATTTTGGCAGAATGCCTTGGTACAAGTCTTAGCAAAATAACAAATGAGTTGGACAAGTTGATGATTAATATCCCTCCGAAATCGGAAATTACCATGGATATGATTCAAGCCAATATTGGTATTAGCAAAGATTTTAACATATTCGAATTGCAAAATGCCATAGGCAAAAAAGAAGTACTTAAGGCCAATCGCATTGTCAATTATTTTGGCTCCAACGAAAAAGATCACCCACTTGTGATGACCGTTTCTATTCTTTACGGTTATTTTTGTAAACTTCTACTATATCATCATTTGCCCGATAAATCTCAAAAGGCAGTAATGTCAAGTCTTGGAATCCCCTTTAATTTTGTTGACGATTATAAACTGGCAGGCAAAAACTACGACCTTAATAAATTAAAACGCATTTTTTCATATCTCCGCGATTACGACCTTAAATCAAAAGGAATTGACAGAGGCTCAGCATCAGAAGGAGAACTTCTCAAAGAAATGGTTTTTAAAATACTTCACTAAAGCTTCGAATTGTTTTAACGGACAATTGAAATTAAACTAAAATCTATTATTTTGGTTAAAAATTTTAGAATGCTGAAAGTCAGCCTCAGGTAATAAAAACAATTTTAATGAAGATTGTTGTTTGAAGTCATTTAATAAAAAATTTGGGAAATAGAAGAAATTCATTGGATCATACTCCTAAAAAAAGAAAAGCCCCGCATCACTGCGGGGGCTTTTCCATCTAAACCAAAAAAGGAACCCAGCACTCCTACCGAGCTCCCCAACTATGAAAACAAACTAAATCTATTGAGTAGAATTTAGTTACACAAAAGTAACTGAAAAATCGAAGCGGACATCAATAATTAGCACAAATTAGATGTAAAGAAATTTTGTTTAGACAAATCGGCAAAAATCACTTTAGTTTTTACTCAATTCCATTGTGGAAGCGTCTTTCTTGGAGATTAACTTGATGTGTTTCTCCGAAGTTTTTATCAATTTATATTCAACATCTACTCCTCCGTTAATCAAAGTGAGTAATTCACCATCTTTTGTCAAAGTATAATCACCTAAAACAATTTCCTTTTTAGCCTTGTCGGTAACTTTAAAAAGGCCACCACTGCGAAATTCATAAACATATCCTTCCTTCATCATATTCGAAAGTTCGGTTAACGAACCTTGAATAGTGTCTTTATTTGTATTCATTTGCTTCACCAAAGTTTGATCAGCTGTACCAATTGCCGTGATATTCCATTTTCCTAGCAAATAAGCGGTATCGCCAGTGAAAGAACAAACAAGAATTAATAATAAAAACGAAGAAAAGAGTAACAATAATTTTGATTTCATTTGGATAAAAAGTTAATTTGGTTTTCGAAATTTTTTTGTTCAAAAGTACATAATTATTATTATTCAATCTTATAAATCCTCATCTCAATAAAATGTTAATTTTGCAGTCCTTAAAAAGTGACCTAGCTAAACAAACGAGGTTTGCGTATAAAGACTTGAACAACTGAATGACCATAGAAATTGATATTGAAGAATACCGTAAGAAAATTGTTGCGTTAAATTGTTGTGTCATCCTACCGACATTCAACAATGCCCAGACAATCGAAAAGGTAATTACAGATGTATTGATTTACACTGATCAAATCATCGTAGTGAATGATGGATCAACGGATTCAACTTCTGAAATATTAAAAAAATTCAACAACCTTCAAATCCTCTCTTACTCACCCAACAAAGGCAAAGGGAATGCTTTACGCGAAGGAATAAAACTTGCACAAAAAAAAGGCTATCGATATGCCATCACTATCGATAGTGATGGACAACACTACGCGGACGACATTCCGCTATTAATTTACAAAATTGAATTAACACCTGATTCCTTGTTAGTCGGTGCTCGGAATTTACATCAAGAAAACATGCCAAAGAAAAACACCTTCGGTAATAAATTTTCGAATTTCTGGTTTCGTTTTCAAACGGGCATCAATCTTCCTGATACCCAATCAGGATATCGCCTCTATCCAGTAGAGAAAATGAAAAGCACCCGTTATTTTACAAAAAAATACGAATTCGAAATTGAAGTAATGGTGAAAGCTGCTTGGAAAGGAATAAATATTGAACCCGTTCCAATAAAAGTATTTTATGCCGAAGAAGGAAAACGCATTTCTCATTTTCGACCATTTAAAGATTTTGCCCGTATCAGTATTCTGAATACCTATCTAGTCTTGATTGCTTTGGCTTGGTTCAAACCAATACATCTATTTAAAAGCTTCAACAGAAAAAATATAAGAGCATTCATGCACAAACATTTCTTAGATTCATCAGAACCTATTCTTAAAAAATCTGTTGCCGTTGCTTTTGGAGTATTTATGGGTATTATTCCTATCTGGGGATATCAATTTGTGCTGGCACTTATTTTCGCTCATTTAATGAAAATGAATAAAGCCATTGTCGGGTTAGCTGCCAATATCAGTGTTCCTCCAATGATTCCTTTTTTGCTTTATGGTAGTTTGAAAACGGGTCAATTAATACTTGGAAAAGATTTACATGACAATATATTCAACAACACCTTAACTATAGAAACCATGAAACAACATCTACTCGAGTATGTAGTAGGATCTGTTGTTTTCGCTATCATAATGGCCATCATTTTGGGAGTGGCGGCATACATTGTATTGAAATTAGTTGGCAAAAAAATCTTAAAAGAAGTTGAGCCAAATTAGTTTCGAAAGGGAATTTTCATTTATTTTAGCCATTATCATTTAAATAAACCAAATCAATTGTCAATAATATTTACATACCTATATCGCTTATTCAGAAAACGTAGATTAATCTTTTTTCTACTTTTTATTGCTTCTATCTTATTTGTTGGATTCTTTGCTTCAAAAATAAAACTTGAAGAAGACATCACCAAAATGATGCCTACGGATGCAAAAGTAGAACGCCTAAATTCCATTTTCAAAAACTCTAAGTTTCTCGACAAACTTGTTCTTACAGTTTCATTGGCCGATTCAACGGAAAAGGCCGAGCCTGAAGCTCTTATTGAATTTACAGATAGCCTTGTTTCCTCCATTCAGAAATTCGACACTTCCCTTGTAAAAGAAATAACCAATAAAGTGAATGATGATGTCATGTATGATGTGTACAATACATTTATTGACAACTTGCCTGTATTCCTTGAAGAGAAAGACTATAAAACACTTGACCACTTAATAACGAGTGAACGACTAGACACTACCCTTGATAAAGACTACAAAACACTAATTTCACCAACGAGTTTGATTTTAAAAAAAAACATTCTTCGCGACCCCATCGGTATCACTCCTTTTGCATTAAAAAGAATGCAGAGTTTACAATTTAATGATAATTTCGAGTTAGAAAACGGATACATATTCACGAAAGATAAAAAGCACTTATTGTTTTTTATTACTCCGAAAGTAAAATCATCGCAAACTGCCAAAAACTCAGAATTGTTAAAATCGTTAGATGATGCTATTTCAAAGAATGTTCAATTCACAAAAAATAAATTGTATGCCGAATATTTTGGAACAGCAGCTGTTGCAGTAGGCAATGCTGTTCAAATCAAAAAAGACGTTACGCTCACCTTGAGTATAACGGTCATTGGATTATTTCTATTCATTAGTTTCTTCTTCAAACGCCTCGAAGTTTTCTTTCTGATATTTACACCTGTTCTATTTGGTGGGGCTTTTTCACTAGCTCTATTGTACCTTTGTAAAGGAGAAATATCAGGCATTGCAATTGGTGCAGGTTCTATCATTTTGGGTATAGCAATGGATTACACCATACATTTCTATACTCATTTCAAACATACAAACTCTGCTGAGGAAACCGTCAAAGATTTATCATTTCCACTAACACTTGGCAGCACCACTACAATAGGAGCTTTCTTAGGGTTAACATTTATCAAATCAGAAGCATTGCAAGACTTTGGGATGTTCGCAGCATTTAGTTTATTGGGTGCTGCCCTGTTCACATTAATTATTTTTCCTCACTTTCTGAGAAAAAGAAAAACTGCTGAACACACCGAACATCTTGAACACAAACTAAACTTTGTTGAAAAAATTGCAGCCTATAAATTTGAAAAAAACAAATACCTAATATGGGGTATCCTTGTCGTAGCAGTCATTTCCATCTTCACTTCTCAAAATGTAGAATTCGAAACCGATATGATGAAGATGAATTATGTAGATAAACATTTAGCACAAGCCGAACAGAATTTAAATAACATCAGCAATGTTTCACTCAAAAGTATCTACTTAGTTTCAAGTGGTAAAAACTTAGATGAAGCCTTAGCAAACAGTGAAAAAACCTTACCGGCTCTTAATCAATTGCAGAAAGACAATGTACTCAAAAAGTATTCTTCCATCTCCACTATCTTACTTTCAAAAGCTGAACAAGAAAAAAGAATCTCACGTTGGAATTCCTATTGGACTGCTGAAAAAAAAGAGAAACTTAAAAAAGAATTGATTTTAAAATCTGCGACCTTTAAATTCAAAGAGTCTGCATTCTCTGGATTTTTCGAAATGCTTAACAAAGATTATAAGCCGATTAATGCAACAGCATTCAGTGGTCTTAAATCAACCATGTTGGATAATTACATTTCTGAGAACAAAGACGAAACCACCGTTGTAACCGTGATAAAGGCTACTGCCGAAAACGAGGACAAAGTGTATAATGCATTTGCCGAGAATAAGAACCTTGTTGTATTCGACAAGAAATTTCTCACCAATCGATTTATTGAAATTATAAAAAACAATTTCAATCTAATCCTTGGTATTTCATCCATGCTTGTTCTCATCATGCTTCTCATCTCCTATGGCCGATTCGAACTCACCATCATTACCTATGTACCTATGGTGCTAAGTTGGTTATGTATCTTAGGAATGATGGGTGCTTTCCACATCAAATTTAATATCATCAACATCATTATTTCAACCTTCATTTTTGGTTTGGGCGATGATTACAGCATTTTTATTACCGATGCATTAATGAATGAATATAAAACCGGGCAAAAGAATTTAGACTCCTACAAAACAGGTATTTTTATTTCTGCCATCACCACAACCATTGGGATAGGAGTATTAACCTTAGCCTCACATCCTGCCTTAAAATCGATAGGTATGATAACCATTATAGGTATGTTCTGTGTCATCATCATTTCAAACACCATTCAACCTGCGCTATTTAAATTTTTTATCACCAACCGTGCTGATAAAAAACGAGTACCATTCACTTTTCTAAGCTTGTTCCAATCTATTTTCGCTTTCGCTTGGTTCACAGTAGGATGTTTTACTCTTATCCCATTAGGATTTATCATTGTAAAAATCCTTCCTTTACCTCTTAAGTTGAGGTTGCGCATTTTTCATCAACTGCGACACTATGCCACCAAATCGATGATATACGTGCATCTTCATGTGAAGAAGAAAAAGATAAATACCGAGAATGAGTTATTCGAAAAACCTGCCGTCATTATTTGTAATCATCATTCGGTAATCGATTCGCTACTTATGCAATCGTTGAATCCTAAGATAATTCTAATGGTAAACGATTGGGTTTGGGATTCTCCATTCATGGGTCCTATTGTTCGACTTGGAGGATTTATTCCAAAAGCTGCTGGTTATGAAGAAAACTTAGGAAAAATAAGAGATTTAATTAACGATGGTTACTCATTAGCCATCTTTCCTGAAGGATCTCGTTCCGAAACAGTCAACATTGGGCGTTTTCACAAAGGTGCATTTTTTATTGCCGAGCAACTAAACGCAGATATTGTACCAATTATTTTTCATGGCAATGCATTCATTCAAGGCAAGGACGATAGTTTCTTATTAAAACCTGGTCAACTGACTGTAAAATACCTTCCACGTATAAAAGCGGATGATAAATCATTCGGATTAAATTATTCTGAAAAGACAAAAAACATCAGTAAGTATTTCAAAAAGGAATATGCTAAGCTTAGAACTGAAATTGAAACCGTGGATTATTATTATAACCGGTTGACCAAAAATTACATTTACAAAGGTCCTGTTCTGGAGTGGTATATGCGTATAAAAGTAAAGATGGAAGATAAATATAGATTATTTGAGTCGTTACTTCCCAAAAAAGGAACTATCACTGACATTGGTTGTGGATATGGTTTCTTGCCTTATATGTTGAGTTTTATGAGCGAAGATAGGATTGTTATCGGGACAGATTATGATGAAGAAAAAATAAGCACGGCTAATAATTGTTTTTCGAAAACCAAGAACATTTCTTTCTTTGTTGCCGATGCCACCGAATGCGAGCTCCCTAAAAGTGATGCTTTTATTCTTAGCGATATACTTCATTACTTACCAATGCACGATCAAGAAAAACTGATTGTAAAATGCTTAAACAATTTAAATCATGACGGAATGTTGTTGATACGCGATGCTGACAGTAGCATGAGCAAACGCCATTGGGGAACACGTTACACCGAGTTTTTCTCTACCAATGTAGGGTTCAACAAAACAAAAAACAAATTAGAATTTGTGCCTTCTTCATTCATCATCGATATTGTAAAAAAGCACAATTTTAATTTTCAAAAAATAGATAATACCAAACTTACTTCTAACGTGATTTACATCATTAGAAACAATTAAAAAATCTACAACATGGCTAAATACGATATTGTTATTATTGGTAGTGGACTGGGGGGACTCGAGTGTGCTTACATTTTAAGTAAAGAAGGTTATAAAGTATTGGTGCTCGAAAAAAACCGTCAACTAGGTGGTAGCCTTCAGATATTTGTGCGAGAGAAGGCTATTTTCGATACAGGTATTCACTATATCGGAGGCTTAGACGAAGGACAAAACTTGAACAAATGTTTCAAATACTTTGGAATAATGGATAAGTTGAATCTTCATAAAATGGATATCAATGGTTTCGATAGAATCACCTTTGGTGATGACAACGATGAATATTGGCATGCACAAGGCTATCCTAACTTTATAGAACAATTAGCCATCAAATTTCCACACGAAAAAGAAGCACTTATCAATTACACCAATCTGATCCAAGATGTATGTAATTACTTCCCATTGTATCAACTTCGCGAAGACGATGCACCAATCATTGCAACCAAATACTTGGATGTAAATGCTCGCGATTTCATTGCGTCAGTCACAAAAAACACTCGCCTTCAATCTGTATTAGGGGGCTCTAATCCTTTATATGCAGGCGATGGCGAAAAAACACCACTCTATGTTCACGCTTTAGTTGCCAACACTTATATCGAAAGCTCGTACAAATGTGTTGACGGTGGTGCGCAAATAGAAAAACTGCTTACCAAAAATATAAAAGCCAATGGGGGTGAAATTCGAAATTATGCCGAAGTAACCAAGATTTTAGAAAAAGATGGTGTGGTAACCCATGTTGAATTAAAAGACGGAGAAAAGATTGAAGGCAAAAACTTTATCTCAAACATTCATCCTGCCACTACGATGGAAATTTTGGAATCAACCAAAATAAAAAACGCCTACCGTAACCGATTAATAGGACTTGAGAATTGCTCCTCGGCTTTCATCATCGACATTGTTTTAAAACCAAACACGTTCAAATACATCAATTATAATATCTATCACTTCAATAGAAATGATGTATGGACGGGTATTCACTTCACCGATGAAATGGGACCCGATGGCTATTGTGTATTTGTGCCTAAATCATCTAAAAGCGATGTATATGCTGAAAGCATGACCTTGCTTATTTACATGAAATATGATGAGGTAAAAAAATGGGGAGATACATTTGCCACAGTCCCTAATCATGACGATTCGAGAGGTAAACAATACGAAGAGTTTAAACTCAAAAAAGCCGAACAAGTAATCGATTTAGTAGCTCAACGAATCCCTAATCTTAAAAACGTAATTCAATCGTTTACCACTTCTACACCGCTTACCTATCGCGATTATATTGGAGCTAAAGATGGTGGACTGTATGGCATTGCTAAAGATTATAAAGACCCTCTCCGTACATTCATTTCGCCAACCACCAAAATACCAAACTTGTTTTTCACAGGGCAAAACCTAAACTTGCATGGTGTGCTTGGTGTTACGGTTGGAGCCATCAGAACTGCGGGTGTATTTATTGGTCAAAATTATTTGTTGCGAAAAATAAATAATGCCTAATCGTTTTATTCGCCTTTAGCTATTTCTTTTCCTGCTCGCGACCATTCGCTCCACGAGCCAACATACAAATTCGGGAAATCCATGCCTGCATAATTCATTGCTAATATGGTGTGGCAAGCCGTAACACCCGAACCACAATGAACAACCACATGTTCTTGTTTCCGTTGATGCAAAGCCAATTCAAATTTTCGTTTTAGTTCTAATGGCGATTTAAATTTTCCTTCCTCATCCAGATTCTCCGTAAATGGAATGTTTATGGCATTCGGTATATGTCCTGCCACCAAATCTATTGGTTCTACTTCTCCTCTGTATCGCTCCCCTGAGCGCACATCTACCACCACATAATGTTCATCCTTTATCATACTTTCAACCTCTTCAATGGTCACCATAGGCAATTTCCATTCATTTATTTTATACGATGGAATACGATTTGGCTTCACCACTTCATCATCAGCCGGAAATCCTGCTTTCAGGGCATGTTGTATCCCTCCATCTATCACCTGCACCGCAGTATGACCAATGGCTCTTATCATCCACCAAAGCCGAGCAGCGGCATTCGCCCCATTCTTATCATCGTAAACGATTACACGACTATTTCTCGTTACCCCAGCCTCGCCTAGCATGTCGGCAAAGGTTTCGATGGCAGGCAAAGGGTGTCTTCCTCCTTGAGCCGCATTCGAGGTTTTCATGGCCAAGTCAAACTCCAAACGAAAATGCACAGCACCTTTCAAATGTAGTTGCTTATATTCAGCGTTGGCATCTGCTCCCGAACGAGCATCTATCAGCACCATATCATCATTATGCAACAGTAATAATTCCTCAACACTTATTATTGGTATCATCGTTTTTTTTTGGAAGTAAATGTATCACTAATATCGGTAACTATCTCAAAGGTAATTCGGCAATTGTTCAATTAAGCAGTAGGCAATTAAAAAATTTACAATTCACAATGTAGAATTCACAATTTTATGATTCGTATTT
Organism: Bacteroidota bacterium; assembly: GCA_037131555.1. Taxonomy (GTDB): domain Bacteria; phylum Bacteroidota; class Bacteroidia; order 2-12-FULL-35-15; family 2-12-FULL-35-15; genus 2-12-FULL-35-15. The sequence continues at coordinate 270 of JBAXQU010000079.1, read as the reverse complement.
CATAAAGACAATCTTACCGCTAAGACACTAAGACACTAAGGCACTAAGTTACACGAAGCATTCGTATATTCGTACCATTCGTATTTCCTAAAGCCCAACCAACAATTAACAAAATCTCACCTCCAACCTCTAACAACCAACAACCAACAACCAACAACCAAAATTAGGGCAGGTAGTTCGTCACTCTTCGTTTCCTTTCGTCCTGCTTTCCGTTCCAATCTTTTTCTTTGCCCGAAAAGGTCGAAGAAAAAGGATTTCCACTTCAATCAG
>JBAXQU010000078.1:0-15176 GCA_037131555.1 Bacteroidota bacterium | reverse complement strand
TAAGTGTTGTTACAAGTTATAAAAAAGTTAGGCTTGCGCCAAACCTGATGTTAGCAGCAGTTTTATTTGATTGTAATAAAAAAGTTATCTACGGGTATATCGTCAGGCCCGCCTATTCTAATGTTTTCAAATTTTATTTTGTCACCGCTTTCTAATTTATTTATAAGGACTTTTAAAGATGCTGGTATTTTAGATCCAATAATTTTATTGGAAATGTTTAAGTCTTTATTTTTAGAAACAAATGTAATTTGATAATTAATAACTGGCAATTTGAGCTCTAATATGCAATTAGGCATAACGACCCTTAATATATCAATATTGACGATTTCATTTTTTGAGAGTGAAGTATCTCGAAAATTACCGAGTAAAGCAATTGGTTCAGTTATTCTTTTTGAATAAAATATTTTCGAAGTTACAATTTTAGAGGATAAAATCACTTGAATCTCTCCAGGGCCACTACTGCTTGAATGAACATAAAACAATCCGTCTTTTTCTTCATTGTAATAACGACCATTTAGTAAGATTTTTGCTTGTGAAATGTTCTTTAAACCACTTACATGAATTTTGTTCTCTATGCCTATGTATAAAATGTTTGTGTCAGGCTTTTGCAAGGAATAATTTTCAATTTTTACTTGTCCTAGAAATTGTAATGGCACAAGTAAAAAGAAAAGTAGATATGAGATTTTTGGTGTCATAATAATTGCTGCTAACGTTTTCGGGCTTGGCGAAGGTGGCGATTTTCACCACAAATGTTGATGCGGAGAACCAAACTTTGATTAACCACAAACGTGTCTGCGGAGCACTGAACCGCCACTTTTGCCAAACCCGTGTTACCGGCAGGTGTTCTGTCCTCCGTCTTTGCAAACCATTGTCAGGATTGAGTTGTCGTGTCATTGAGTGTCGGCTGTGCGTTGCGTTTTTTATTTTTTTTGAAGGGTGGGAAATTTTTTAAAAACAATTTTTCTGTTGCGTTGGCTTTGCAAGCTCTATTAAAAACTTTGGTTGTGTGTCAGCTTGTGCGGTTTTTAATTGTGCTTGCAAATAGCGTTGGCTAATATTGTCCGTAAATACTCATTCCTCCTCCAAAATATTGATGTTTTAAATGTTCATATACTAAGTTCGTTTTTAAGTCGATGTCGTCAGTTTGATAGGTCGGGTAAGGTAATGTTTCAAATAAAGTCTTGCTTACTGTATTAAAAACTGCTGCTGCTGTTACTGATTTGTCAGCCCATTGTTCAACTTTCAGTTTTTCTTGTTTTAGTTCTTCTAGTAATTCAACGGAAATTTTCTTTATTTCATTTTTCTCTTTTTCTTCTAACTTCTTTCCATGTCTTAAAATATCAAAGATTGCTTTTTGTTCGTCCGAAAGTCCTTCTCGTTTAGTATCGGCTTCCTCTTCAGAATAGGAGTTTACGAGTTCAATCAGTTTTCTGAATGTTTCTTTTATTACAGTTTCGTCTTTCCCTTTGTTGTATTCTTCAATGATTTCCTGATAGCGTTTGTAATAATCAACTGTCAAAGGATTGCGTTCAACCATTTGTTTCAGTTGCTTTTCTATTTTGTCTTTTAGAGATTGAACCGTAGCATTTTTGTTTTGAGTTTTCATAAAATACTTCTCCAACAAATCAAAGTCTAACCCGCTTAGGTCAATGATTTTGCTTTCGTTGTGGCTTGGTTCGGCAACCATGTTTTCTATGGATTCATCCACCACATTTTGGATTTTCCGCATAATATCAGCTACATCTGCACTTTCAATATTGTCCTCAATGGCTGTATAAATTACATCAATAGCGTTTTTTCTTGGTGCGTACTGATTCAATACCTTGTCGGGTTGCAGGGCTTTGTATTTCTTAAAAACCTCTCTTGCTAAAATCTGAAATTTGCGTTTGGTTTCGTCATTTGTGTAAACAGCGTTAACTGCCTTTTCCATTGCAGCCAGTTTGTGCAAGCCGTCTGCATTGATTAATTCCTGCAAATTAAAATTCACTTCATCTTGCAAAAAGGTTTCTGTCGCTTGTAAAGCTTCCTCCAATTGCTTGATAAGTTCTTCTTTTGGCTTTACGGGTGGCTCTGGTTTTTCGCCTCCTCCGCTTTCTCCAGTTCCTCCACCACCTTCTCCATAAATTGCCAATGCATCTAATAAAGCAGTATAAGTTTCAATGTAGTCTACAATCAAACCATTGTTTTTGCCTTCACTAATACGGTTGGCTCGGGCAATGGCTTGCATTAACGTATGGGATTTCAGTGGCTTGTCAATGTAAAGTGTCGAAAGCGTTGGTACATCAAAACCGGTGATCCACATAGCACAAACAATCACAAAACGGAAAGGGTCATCTTCATCCTTAAACCTTGCTTCAAGGTCTTCTTTATTCATTTTCTCTCGGTGTGGCTCAATATCTAAATCCCACTTCTGAAACTTTTGTATTTCGTTTTGTTCAGAACTCACCACTACACATATTTCGGTTTCCTTTATCCATTGCAGTTCACGGCTTTTTTCCAGCAATTCCTGGTCGCCATATTTTCCTTTCGCAACTTCCTTTTCTAATTGCTCAACAGTCAGTTTCCAATGATGCGTGATTAAATCATACATTCTTACAGCTGTGAGTTTATCCAATGCGATAAACATTCCTTTGCCTTTGTACCCTCTGTTGCAGAAATGCCAGATGGCATCTTTGGCAATAGCGTCTAATCTTTTCTTGGCAGTGAGTATCGGATATTCTCGTGCAATCAATTGTTCAACCCTGCTGCGTTGGTCGGTTTCTAATTCTTCATTTTCCAGCAACTGTCTTATCTCTTCATTGATAGTTGGATTTTTTAATCCTAAATATTCGCCTCTGTTTTCGTAATACAGTGGAACAGTTGCACCATCATCTACACTTCTTTTAAAATCGTATCGAGAAACATAATCTCCGAAAATTCGCTTGGTAATTTCATCGTCTTTGAATAGCGGTGTTCCTGTAAAGCCAATGAATGAAGCATTGGGCAAAGCATTACGCAGGTTCATTGCTAAATTTCCGCCTTGGGTTCTGTGTGCTTCATCTGAAATAACAATGATGTTATCCCGCTTGGTTATTTCTTCTTCAAAATTGAATTTGTGAATGAGGGTAAACAAATAGCGATGCTCCGAGCTGAGCAATTCTCTCAAATGCTTTCCGCTGTTGGCTTTGAGTGAATCTTTTGAACCTGCTTTTACTTGTGGTACTGCACCAATGCCACTGAATGTGCCGTAAATCTGCGTGTCTAATTCGTTGCGGTCTGTAACAATCAGAAAAGTATAACTGCCAGTAAATTTGTGGTGGATTTTTTGGCAGAAGAAAACCATTGAGTAGGATTTCCCGCTTCCTTGGGTATGCCAAAACACACCCAGTTTTTGTTTTTCTTCCAAACTGATTTTGCCCAGTTTGTAGAGTTGTTCTTTGTGCTGAATATTTTCAATAGCCTTGTTTACGCCAATAAACTGATGATTTCGGGCAATGAGTTTTACTACTTTGCCCAATGAATTATCAAACAGAATGAAGTTTTCAAACAAGTCTAAAAAGCGTTTTTTCTCGCAAACGCCTACAATTATTCTATCTAAGGCAACAATGCCTTCATCTTCTTCAGTAATGCGTTTCCATTCGTGGAAGTGCTGATACTTGCCTGTCACGCTTCCAATTCGGCTTTCAATGCCGTTGCTCAATAAAACAAAGGCGTTGTAGTAAAACAGTTTTGGAATTACGTCTTTGTAATCTGTGAAATTATCGTTGTAGGCGTTTTCTAATTTGCGGTGTGCTGCTTTTAGTTCAATAAACAGTAGCGGAATACCATTTACAAAACCTATTATATCGGGTCTGCGTTCTCGGTTGCTTTTGCCTTGCAGCCACAATTGGCGAACGGCTAAAAAGTTGTTGTTGTCTGCCGTTTCAAAATCAAAAACTTTAAGGGTTTTATTCTTTACCTGTTCGCCTTTTTCATTGATGAAGTCAACAGGAATACCGTTGCGGAGCAATTGGTGTTTTTCGTAATTGATTTCGGCTAATGATTTAGTGATGCTTTCCTCAATCAGTTTTTCATAGGCTTCTTCGTACGCTTTTTGTGGTAAGCCCGGATTGAACTCTTTTATTTTTTCAAAGAATATCTTTTTCAGCACTACTTCTTTTTTGTTCAGTCTGCCCAAGGTGCTGCCTTCGCCAAAGCCTTCTTTGTTGTAGGCTAATAGCGTATCCCAACCCAACTGATTGAAGAATAAATCAATCGCTGTTTGTTCTATTAAGTTATCTTCTGAATATTCCCAAGTCATTATAAATTCTTATTTATTACCGATGCAATCCTGCTTACGAATGCCTCTTCGTTAATGATTAATTCTTTCATTGTTTGATTTTCATTTACGTAAACACCATCAACAAAAAAGTTGATTTCATTTTCATCGTTTCCGTAAATCGATTTTGAGTGTGCCTTCTCTGTATTAATTTCCTTTGAGAGAGGATAAATCAAGCCGCTTGCGATTAAATTGTTTCTGCAGTACCCAGAATAGGAATGTATCTGATGTAAATCAGCTCTGTCCACATCTCCATTAAGCATTTCCATCTTCTTGAATTTGGCATCAAACACAACCACTTTTCCGCTTGTTCTGTGTTTCATTACTAAATCCGGAAACATTGGGCGGTTATAGAATTGCTGTTGGTAGATGCGTAATTCTTCCTGACCACTAACGGACCATTCCGAAAAGTTTCTGCTTAACAATTTTTCAAGGTACAATTCATACAATTCGGCAATGTCAAACAAATATCCTGTCGTTGCCAATTGCTGTTTGTCATTATCTGGCATCAGGTCTTTATCCAATAAAATAATTTCGGCATACTCCAACACCTTTTTAAATCCACTGTACATTGGATTATTAATGGATTGATGAGCTTTTGCTTTTTGAATGGTGGCGTAGCTGGCAAATTGCCCTGAATAATTTTGTTTAAGTAATTGGTTTAAGCCAAGTAAACGGCTGTGAATTTCTTTGCCAAAAAGCCTTTCTAATTTACGCAATGCAAGGTAAAGCACATCCACAATTTCCTGCACATACATTCGCTCTCTGAATGTACTGGTTAGTTTTCCCTTAAAAGGAATATCTCGTTTCAAGTAATCGTTAAAATCAATGCTGCCTCTAACCTTGTGGCTTCTTTCCTGATGCTTATTGTATTGCTGTGGCAAACCCAACACGGCTGCTTTTTCAAGCGCCTGAATAAAAAGATAGGCAATGATAAACAAGAACTGATTTTCTGCTTCGTCCTTTTTGGCTTTTACTTGTTCGTTATCTACATAGATATCATTTACAAAATTGAGCATTCTCTTTAGAAAAGCATCTCCATATTTTGTAGTGATATTGATTTTACAGCCTTTGTAAAACAAAACTCCGGCATACAATCCGGTTTGAACGATGTATTCTTTCTCCTGTTCGAGTTTTTCTTTGGAATACAGTTTCAGAATTAATCGTTCCTCATCCGGTTCAAAAAATCGTCTGCGTTTAAAGTTGAATATTCGAATTTGTTTCAACTGCTCTGCCCCCAATTTCAGTTCATAAACCGATGAAAACAGATGTTGCAAATGCTTTCTGTCGCCTGCCTTTTTTACAGCAAAAGCTTCGCCCAAAGCCGATTCACGGATGGGTGCTTCTTCGTAAAAATTATGATTGACAGGTACGCTTATTCTCATTCTATTTCAATGTTTCTTTAAAACGGTTCAATGCCTCATCCAATTTTCCGTCCAGTTCGCTTTCTGCAAATACAGCTCTCAGATATTCTTTCAAGGTTGGGCGTAAGTACAAATTGAAAAGTGTTTCCAAATTATGTTGTGTGATTTCTTTGCGTTTGGCTATATCGCTCATCTTCATAAAAAAGGAATGTCCAAACTCGTATGATTTCCCTAAGCCCAATTCAGCAGAAATATAGCTGTTCAACTTTTCGCAAGCCTTAATGTATTGACCAATGTTGCTGAAATCATCTTTCCTTTTAAACCGAGTTTCTTCTTCAATTACTTCGTAGTCACAGTCCTTGCGAATCCATTTGAATCTTCTGCGAAGTGCCAAATCAAAAGCATCAATACTCTTGTCTACATCGTTCATCATTCCTATAAAAAAGACATTTTCGGGAACGCCAAACTTCACCTCACCGTTATCGATGATGTATGCTAAGTCTTTATACTTGTCATCTTCTTTAATCAAATCTTCAATGAGGGTGGAATATTGAGTTCTGATAAGGTTTCGCTTGTTTATACCATTGTGGCGATAATCTTTTTCTAATAGTGAAAGTGTTTCGCCAAATACCGATGAAAGGTTAGCTCGATTGATTTCATCAACCACAAAATAGAAAGGCTTATCGGGTGTATTTTTTGCTTTGATACAGAAATTTTTGAAAACTCCGTTTACCAATTCAAAGCGAATATTGCCATCTTTTGAAACGCCTTTTGGCTTGATGCCTTCAATAAAATCTTCATACGTAAACGAGGGATGAAATTGCAGCAACTCGTATCGTGCACTGTCGCCTTGACAAACAAAATCCAAGCTGTTTACCACCGAATAGGTTTTGCCAGTTCCCGGAGGACCATACATAATTACATTCGGATTATCAGCATCGGCTATGGTTCTTGCATTTACATACCGCCATAAGAAACGAGAAAGTAAAATGAGTTCACCTTTGTCTTGCTCGTTTACCGCCAATAGTTTTTTGGCAACCAAGCAAACCTGGTGATTTTTTGTAAATATGCCTTCTGCATCTCCATCAATAAAATCGTTGTATAATTCTTCGAGCCATTGCGTAGAATAGATGTATAGAAAATCGCTTAAATTATCTAACACCGCCATTTTCATTAAAACCTGTTTGGCACTGTAATTTGCTTGCTCTACCAAATTGATTTTTGCCAATACATCTTTTTCTTGAACTATTGTTTTTAATAAGCCTTTGATATTGTCATTAAAATAGCTTTCCGCCTCTGCTCTGTTGGCGGTTTCTTTTTTTAGCTTTAAGATATAATAACTGCTGTTGTCGCTATTCAACTTTACTTCAAAATTGAATGCAGTACCTGGTTTAGAAGAACCTAAAACCGTTCGGGTAGTTCGTTCTAAAAAATTACACAGGTAACCACCGGGCATTGTGGCTGTGGCACTACCCAGCGTATTGGTGTACTCATCTAAACTCAATGTGTCATTTAAGATTTTACCTCTGTAGTTAGCCCAGCCTGCAAGTAGTTTATCAATTTCTGCCGTGTTGAAGGTTTTATCTTCCTGTTTGGTTTCACTTTTAAATTTTTCCCAAAGCGCTTTGATTTGGGTTTGTCTTTCGGGTGAAAGCTTTATATTTTCCATAAGTTCATCTATTCTTTTTTGATTAATGGCTGCCAATATTGTAGTTGCTATTCTTTGGTCATTGGTGTTCTCCCAAGGTTTAAGTTTGTAAAGGGCAGGTATTCTATCTGCATCACCATAGGCACAACCATTAAAATCGAGTTTTAAGGCAGCAAGATCTTGTTCGTTAATGGCGTGTATCAGCACTCTGCGTTGTGCATAGCCCGGTGTGCCATCTTCTTCACCTGCTATGGCAGGGCTGTTGACAATACCGGCTAAGTAACTCCGTTTGTTTCTATTGGCACCTTGAGCTACAATAATGATATCACCCTCTTTTATCTGATTGAAGAAAGTAACTCCTGTGGAATCATCAGGACCGAAACCAATGTATGCGTTTTTTCTTTCGGCAATAATCTCCTTCCAATGTTGCTCAGTAGCATCGTTGTGTACATTAGGTGATATTATCCAATAGTTTATTTCCATTTTTTACACTTCTATTTGTCCGTTCATAAGTTTAGGTAATAAAATATCCCGTGCCTCTCGGAGTTTGGTGTTTTGTTTTGTCAAGTTTAGAATCAAGTTAAACTTCTGCTGTGCTTCAAGTTCAAATTCTTGCTGAATTTTCTCACTTGGTGTTTTCAACTTGACTTTCATTAGTTCAACTTTGGTAACAGCGTTAAATATTGCACCGTTACCAATAACATCCTCAGCGAAAAAAAACTCTTTCAATTGATGGTATAAATAATTCTGAAAACCTTTTTTGCTCCTAAAAGCACATAAACCCCGACCAATGCATATTTTATCACTTGTGAAATTTATTCTTCCAACTGGTGCTCTTACTGAAAACAAAATATCTCCTTCTTCTGCAATTTTAATTGGTGTTTTACAAAAGATTTTGTGTTCTACAAAGTAGTTTGAAAAATTGGTTACTCCTTGATGAAAGGGCAAATTGTCTTCCTTTTCATTTGTGTATGTATCAGAAGTTGGGCTTTGACCCATTACAACATTTGCCAATTCTTCAATAGTAAATTCTTCTAGTTTTTCATTTTGAACAATCAACTTATAACTTGCAAACGCCTTCTCCTCCAACAACTTTATCCGCTTCAAATTATTCTCTATCAAATCATCATAAGCCGATAAGATGCTGGCGATTTTGCGTTGGGTGGTTTTGTCTTCGGGTGCAGTGAATTTGTATTGACAAATTTTAGTTGGGGATGTATGTTTTACAGTTGCTCCCGTTGCTCCATTTGCTACAAATCGCTGATAAGAAAATGTTCGCATCAACCAATACAAGTAATTTTGGTCAAATTCATCTGTCTTGAGTTTTACCAAACCAATTCGTTGGTTGTGAAGGAATCGTTTTCCATACCAAGCAGGAACTTTAGCAGAAAAACCAAGTGTATCGGCTTCCTTGCTCAAATCTGTCATTGTAACGATTACATCATTTTCATCTAAAATGTAATCCACTGGAAAATCGCCATTGTAATACTTTAGTTTTTGTGCTTTGAATCCACCACCAATTGCGAAGTTTCCGGGGGTTAATAAAATATCGTCTGTTGGTTCTTCAGAAAAGAATTCACCTTTAAAAGCATAGCCGTGCTTTATGTGAATTAATTCATCTAAACTATATTCTTTCCACTTCATATTGCCAACTCTTTATAGTTTTCAGAAATGGTTTTTGCCAAAGTCATCGCTTCTTCGTTCAATCCTTCCAACTCAATATGTATTTCGTTAAGGCGTTCTTCGTAGTCAAAATCATCATCAGTAGCGGTGTCCACGCCTACATACCTGCCCGGGCTTAGGCTCCAATCTTTGGCTTCAATTTCTGCTTGGCTTACTACTTTGCAAAGTCCTTCCACATCGGTATAAACGCCATCGGGGAAACGGCTGGTGAGCCAATGGGCTTGTTTGTAGAAATATTCCGTTTCGTGCAACAGTCCTGGTTCTTCTTCATCGGGGTTGCCGCTCAATTGTTGTTGCAGGGCTTTCAGTTGGTCGATCTGTAATTTCAAGTTCAGCTCTTTCCAATCTTTGTTTTTACTCAGTTGGTATTCTTTGGCGGCTGTGCTAATGGCATCGAATAATTGTTTAATGAGTTTGTCTTGCGGTTTGCGTAAAGCTTTGCACAAGTGAGCAATACTTTCTAAAACTTCAATGTCTGCTTTTGCCTTTTTCGCTTCGGCAATCAGTTTGTTTTGTTGCTCGTAAATACTTACGGTTTCTTCAATGTTCAAATCATCTACAAAGGCTTTTGCTTCTTTGTTTTCTTTGGCGTATTTGGTTGCAAAATCCGTAACGGTTTTTAAAACCTTCTGCAATTGCTTTTGAAGTTCAGTAGTAGCTTCGGCTGTTTCTTTAGCTAAATCGGTAGCAGTTTGTAAATAGCTTTTTACGGTGCTCTCAAACTTTTGGGTATTGCCTCTATACAGTTTTACAATGCAAATAAGGTTTTGCAATTGCTCAGGGCTAAAGTCGTTTACTTTACTCGTTACTTTTCTGTAAATCTTTCTTGCATCAAGCATTAAAACTTTATCGCTTTTCTTCTTGTCGTTCTCTTTGGAACGGTCAAAAAACCAAAGGGTGCAAGGCAATGAACGTGTATAGAAAAAGTTGTTGCCAATAGCCATCATCACATCTACCGAACCTGTTTTTACCAACTTCTCCCGAATGTCTTTTTCGCTGTGTCCTGCATCGCTGGCAGATGAAGCCATTACAAAACCTGCTCTGCCTGTTGGTTTCAGGTAATTGTAGAAATATTGAATCCACAAGTAATTAGCGTTATCATTTTTAGGCAGGTTTACTTTTCCGTCCAAAATCAAACGAGGGTCTTTCTTTACAGCATCTTTGGCTTTGTCCACACCATCCACATTAAACGGAGGATTCGCCATTACAAAATCGGCTTTGCCCACCATATCTTGTTTGTCTTCGTAAAAAGTATTTCCTTCCTGTATGTTGCCCTCCAATCCATGAACAGTTAAGTTCATCTTAGCCAATTTGGTATTGAGGTCGGCTTTTTCCTGTCCGTAAAAAGTTACTTTCTCGGCAGGCTTCAATCCTTCGCTTTCTATGAAATAGCCAGTTTGCACAAACATACCTGCACTTCCGCAGGCAGGGTCAAACACAATGCCGTGGTCGGGTTCAATTACGTTGACAATGGTTTGCACCAAACTCATAGGCGTAAAAAATTCCCCGCCTTCTTGCGCTCCAGTCATTGCAAATTTACCGAGGAAATATTCGTAAATTTTTCCGAACAAATCGCCTTCGGCTTTTTGCAATACTTCTTTATTGAAAATGCGGAGCAATTCAAATAATAAGTCTTTACTGAAAATTGAAAAGTTTTTAGGAAGAACACCTTTTAGATTTTCATATTCTGCTTCAATACTTCGCATGGCTAAATCAATAGCCTCTCCAATTTGCAAATGCTCCTTGGCACCCTCAAGATTTACTACTTCCTTGCCGCCTTCAGGAAATTTAACGAGATAATCAAAATGAGCATTTTCAGGCAAGAACATTGAATTTTCTTCTTCAAAGTCTTTTTTGGTCAGTGGTCGTTTGCCCCTTTGCGGATGCGAAGGCAAGGTTTTCTCCACTTCAATTTTTACTTTTTGAAAACGGTTGTAAGCGTGTCGTAAAAATATCAAGCCCAACACAGGCATGGAGTATTCCGAAGCAGTTAGTTTGCTATTTGCTCTAAGTTGGTCTGCGGCTCTCCACAGTTCGGCTTCTAATTTTCTAAGTTGTTTTCCTTGCATGTATGTTTTATCTCTTTATAATAAATTCGTATTCAAAGTTATCATTTAAATTGCTTACCATTCCGTATCATCGGTTTGGTTAATCTGCACTGTAGAAGCCATCGCTTTATACCGTTTAAAAACATCCAGACTGTCTTTGATTGCGTGGTATTCCTCGTGGTTTTTAAGCTCATCATCAATTATATCAAAAACCTTGTAGTTGGAGATCACAAAGCATTTTTTAATGGCTCTTGTAATTGCAACATTCAATCGGTTTGGGCTGTAGAAAAAGTCCAATCGCCTCATAGATTCTAAAGGATGAGAATTGGCAAAACTGTATAAGATGTAATCTCTCTCTTGTCCTTGCATACCATCAACTGTGTCAACTAACAATGTGTCAAAAGGCTTGGATATGGTTCTTGGCAGTACTTTTTTTACCTCCTTTTTAATTTCTCTTACTTGTGCTCTGAAAGGTGACATAATACCGATGTCTTTGATATTTACACCGTTTTGTAAAAGGTCGGAAACCAACTCTGCAACTAGTTTTGCTTCGTGTGGAGAACGGCCATTTGCATCAAAAACATTATGCAGAATAAGTTTATGTGGTACGCTGTTTAAAATTTCAGCGTGATGATTGCCTTGATACCTTGCATTATCTTCCTGCGTTGTAGTTGCTGATTCAAGCAAATTGTCATAAAACAAAGTATTTGGAATTTTTATTAGAGACTTATTCAGGCGATAGGAAGTGTTCAAAAGGTTAATATCATTAGGATAAATTCGTGCTAATCTGCTAAAGATAGATTCAGCAAACATCTCATTGTTTGAACCTTTTGGAATAATGGGGTCAAGTTGCTTATGGTCTCCAACAAAAATGTATTTCCCTGTTCTACACATTGCAGCAATGGATAAAGGAATACTTAATTGAGCAGCTTCATCAATAATGCAAACATCGAATTTCCAACCATCCAATTTTTTACTACCCGGATAACACAGCGAATAAGCCGTTGAGCCAATTGCAATTCCTTTTTGGCTGTAATTAGCATTGTTTATGTAACCAGCATAAGTTACCCTTGATTTCTTTCCTACATATGGGTTCTCTTGAACTTCTTTATTACTCGCTTTTTCTCCAATCTTGATGACCTTGGTGTTGTCTTTTACTTTAGAAGCAATTGCATTTAAGCAATTATTGATAGCTGTATGAGTAAATGCAGTAACAAATACTTTTAACCCGCAATCAACGAGATGTTTTGCAATGTTGCTAATGGTTTCAGTTTTACCTGTACCGGGAGGGCCCTGTATAATGCAGAAGTCACTTGCATTTATGGCTTTCAGGTAGGCCGTGTTTTGGGAATCGTTTAAATATCCAACTTTTTGCGAATATCCTTGGTAGGTGTTTTTGGTTCTGCCGTTTAAGAAGTTTTCTATCTTTCGCAGGGTTGCATCATCGTTTTTTAAAACCTCCGCTGCGGTTAAAAGAAGCTTTGTACTAATATCAATATTTACCGAATTAATTTCCCAATTATTCTTTGGATAATTAACACTGTCAATAAAGCAATGTTTGACATTGAAGTCATTGGGCTTTAGTACAAAGTTTTCTGTACTATCTTCTTCAATATCCATTTCAAAGCGATACGAACCATTACTCAAAACAACCGGTTTACCTTCTTTGAATTTCGAAATGTTATTGTCGCAAAATATCTTTACCGCATAAATGTACTCCTGTGAACCGTGAAGGGGGGAACACCATTGATTTGGCGTACCATCATAAAATTCTATTTCAACTCGGAGATTAGTCATTGTTTCACCCTTGGCAACCCTTTCATCTAAGGGCAACTTCTGTTGCTCTTTAAAGTCCTCAAGGTTTTTGGCAAATTCGATTTCAATTGCCGCCTGAAATTCTTTTAGTACGTCCATTTTATATTTTTACTTTTAGTGAGTTCAAAATAATGTTGGCTTCCTTTTTCATTGCAGGCACATCCACAACATGATAGCCCGTATAGTTTTCGTGCAAAACGACCAATTTCATTGAAGATATTTTTATTCCATACTCGGTTTCAGCTATATGCTTGTAGATGTTCTGTTGCAGGCAGTATCTGTTGAAGCTTGAATTATCTAATGAGCTTAACTCAGACAATGCATAACCATATCCGAAAATTCTCGGTCGGCCATCAATGATAAGTTTTTTGCTTCTTTTCCAGTCAAGCATTACATATTCATCTTTGCTCTCTTTTTTGAACAGACAATCAATTGTACCGGCCACATTGTACTTGTCAGAGAAAATCATTCTTTCTGCATCAAAAAACAAAAGGTTTCTTGCCTTAATTTCTTTGTTATAGAATTCAAGAAACAATTCAAACTCTTTTGAATCTGAATCAAACTCAGCTTTCTTTAGGAAACTTTCGATTTGATTATGCAGGTATGTTCCCTTCTCAGCAGCTTCATCCCGCATTAAAAGATATTCATCCAAAACATCTTCCTCTGTTCTGTTTTCCTCTTCCGCTTTTCTTTCAATGTATCTCTTTAAATCAAAAGGAAAAAAACGTTCAATTAAAGTAGTTACAGAAATATATTCGGAATTTCCTGTTTCATCTTTTGCGTAAGTATGCGATTTTTCGTCAAAACCAAGACTTGTATTCCAATCGCTAAAAGTCAATTTTTTAGTTCGTTGAATTACACGTTCGATGCTTTCACTTTCATTAGTGTTAATTGCAATTTCCTTGTAGCTGTATTGTTTTTGGAATCTTTCAATTCCAAGATAATTTTCTCGGTAATAAATTTTTTGCCATTGAATACACTGATTATAGTCCCATTGACTTTCCTTTTCACAATTTACATTGTTAACAAAGGTTCGATTGTATAAGGAATGAAGAACATTTTTTATGTAATCAATGCAAGCGTAAGCTTCACAATGCACTTGTTTTTCAGTAAATCTTATAACAATCCATCCACTTTCAGTGAAAAATAAATCCCTGACATTATCCTGCTTTACCTCATCTTCAGGATTGATGTAGTGTGTCGGATATCTATAATAACCGTCATAAGGTTCATCAATTTCAATATCTATATAGATGTTAAGGCTTTTATCAAACAATACGATGTCTGGTTCATATGGCTTATTGAAATTAGGTATTACCATATGAACATTGTCTGTCATTTCAATGTCCGTAAGAGTTTGCTTTATTTTGTTGAAGAAGTCATTCTCTTTATATCCCTTTTGATTTGAACGACCAGTTCTGGGCAGTTTTAAAATCGTATTTTTTTTAGGCATTTTCACAACAGGGTAGAGGTATTGCTCTTCTTGTGCAAAATGACTGTTAGGGTTAAATAATATTCTTAAGTCGTCTGTTTGCTCTGCATTCGGCTCCGACTTAATTATTTGTTTTGTGAACTCTCTCGGTTTTTCTTCTTCTTGTCGAGGTGTTTTCTTATCAGTTGGTGGGTGCTGTGTTTTACGTTCTTGTTCTGTCCTCTTGCTTACAGGGTTGGTTGTTTTGGTTTCATTTTCTCTTTTTTCATAAACTTCTACTGGCTCCTTTACAATGGGTTCAACCTTTTGCTTGTCAACTTCCTTTAGTTTTTTCTTTGATAGTTTGTGTTTTGCCCAATCTTGTTTTATCTCGGTAAAAAACTCACTCTTTTTGTCTTTGGTTAGCTGAGCAGGAGACTTAACACCATAAAGACTCATCTTTTCTAAAAAGAATGCCCTATACTCTTTCTGTAATTCAGATAGCTTTCTCTCGTTCATAGGACTTTGAATTTTGAGGTAAGTTTTGAATTTAATACGAAGATATTATGAGCGTGGGAAAAAAAACGGCTCTTTTGGTTTTGCGAAGCGTTGGTTTTGTGTGTCGGGGCAAAACCAAATGTGCCGTTTGTGCGGCTGGCTAAAATTGTTTTTAAAAAAGTGCGGTGGGAAAAAAAATAAAAAAAATCGGGTCGGCTTGAGTGTCGGTTTACTCGCTGTCCCGTTGCAATATGGTCTGTATGTTTTTGGTCACCTGTCAAAATGGTTTGTCTCTGTTTTAATGTTCAATTTTTAGTCGTCTGTTCAATGGTTGCAGTGTCGTTTTACACTTGCCGGTAACGAACAGGGCTTGGCGTCAGGCCGGCTAGTTAAGTGTTGTTACAAGTTATAA
>JBAXQU010000077.1:0-15299 GCA_037131555.1 Bacteroidota bacterium | reverse complement strand
GGAAACTGACCACGTGCGATAGGAAACTGGCCACGTGCGATAGGAAACTGGCCACCGAAGATTGGTTGCGATGAATTGCGTGTGTGGGATGAATGTGCTATAAAAGGCTTTAGATTAAAATTGAAAAGATTTGGAAGGTTGGGAAGCCATTATGTAGATGCCCTATTAAAGACACATGGAGAAAAAACAAGGGGAGAAGTGAGATGTAAGCTAGGAGATATGAGAAACGGGAGAACTGCTATTTTTTTGCTGAATAATGAAGAGAAAAGAAATATATTTGTGAGTGGAAAGACAATGTGTTGAGGTGAGACGCCACATAATAAATGGCAGATGCGAAACACGCCTGCGCCAGCAGGGCAGTAGGCAATTATTCAATTGTTCGAACAACTGAACATTCGAACAATAGAATATGAAAGTGTCGCATTAAAAAAAGCCCTTCCCATTTCTGCAAGGGGCTTTATTAGTTCTAGGTTCGAACGAGGAATGGTTTATTCCTTCAACAAACGTTGGGCGTATACTACATTCGAATTAGCATCAATTAACCTTACAAAGTACAATTATTTACATTATATTCGTTAGGTGTTTATTCAGGCAATAGCGAATAGTTAATAGTTTTTATTCACCACAAAGTGGAAATTCTAAGTACTAAATTCTAATTCGTAAGATTCGTATTTCATGAAGACAGTTAATCCTTCAAAAGTTTCTTACGTACAACACCTTTCTCGGTTTCTACTTCTACAAAATATACTCCTGCCTTTAATGTACTCACATTTATGCTTAGTTGTTGGTTGTTGGTTGTTAGTTGTTCGAAAAGCTCTTGCTCGCCTAGTAGATTAAAGATATGTACTGATTTTAGTGGTTCGTTTGTGATTAGAGTAAGGAAGTTTTGGCTTGGATTAGGAAATAAATTAATTGAAGGTAAATTATCGTTTTCAGAATCAATTTTAGTAGCGATCAGATTATTTCCACGAACACATAAAACATAATCCTTACGTATTTTGGAATCATACGTTGTAATACCAAATTGAGTTTGAAGGTACCATGCTTTTGTGGTTTGGTTTGGCAATGTAGTTGACGACCAAACTTTCTTATTAGTCAAATCAGGAAAATAAGTAGCATTTACAGATGGATTTACCATGTTTTCATCGTTTATCGACTCTATTTCTTTAATATTTGGCAAGCGCCAGTCGTTAGAACCATTCCAGGAAAGTGTATCAGCGTATCCTAATGCTTGCTCCCATGTTAATGAATCGGACGAATGATCCTTTTGCCATATTAATCCAGTAAGGTTATCTGTGATAGTACCGTTTGAATTATCAGTGAAATGGGCTAGAATAATCGATGGGTTAGTGATGTCTCTTACCGCTCTAGTATGAAATTTCTTGGTCCCTCCAGCACTGATAGTTTCAGATTTCGGATGATTCCCAATTCCTCCCCCAGCATTGGTAACCCAAATTTTTGTGGTGTCGTTTATCTGCCTTACACTTGTCCACCAATATTCAGCCGCGGTGGTTGTATACACAGAGAGGTCGAGAGAAGGATTAGCATGTTGCATATTCTGAATACTAAATGCTTCGTGTGGCAAGGGTAATCGCCAGTTGGTATAACCGCCAAGTGTGAGGGTATCACAATAGTTGAGAGCTCTTTCAAATGTCATTTCTCCAGCATCAGCCTGTGCCCACATTAATCCTGTCATCGTGTCAGTTACTATTCCATTTCCATTTAATAGAAAAAATGGAGGGTTTATCATGTAGTCATTATCTTCACCATTAGTAGCCGTGTAACTCACATTTTCACCAGTATCTGGCAGGTTTTTCATTGTTTTCACAATTGATTGCCCGGAGGAACTATTTATAGTAAATAAAAAAATAAGTACATAAATGGATTTATTCATTTGAATTATTTATTGTGTTTAATGGCTTTTAAAATTTGAATAGAAGAAGGAGTTAAGGTTTTCAAAAAGTAAATACCTGTAGCTAAAGAGGAAAAATCTTGGAGCTCAATATTTTTTCCTTGCCATACTAATATGCCAATATCATTCCATAATTCATAATTTTCTTTACCTGAAGCGTTTTTAATATTGATACGCGAAGTAAAGGGGTTAGGATAATTCTCAAGGATATCTGTTTGATTGGCTATATTACTTAGAGAAGTTGGATGCAGTTCAATTGTATTTCCTGGAGTTATCACACGACCTGTGAATGCCGAGAAATTAAGCGGATAACGATAAACTCTAAAAATTGCATTCATAAATTCGTTAGCATGAGTAGGGTCGGCAGGTAAAGTGTCACCTTGAGTTAATGGTCCGTTATTCGTAATCGGTGAAATGTATTTCCAAACGGTTGTTCCGGAAGCAGTAACCTCCGTTAATGTGCCTCGAGGACCATTATCAATGAGCGTATTTCCATTGGGCAAACGTTGCGCACCCGAAATATCAAGGGCAAAAAGTGAACTAGGTGGTGTAGCCTGATAAGTCCAGAACAAGGCTGTTGGCGCATAAGGTTGTCCAACTGTCAAAGAATAATTGCCAAATGCGTCCACCGGAGTAGCAATTTCATCCATGGTAGAATAGTTTCTTCCAAGACCATTATTAAAACACATTATGTGTCCAGCTCCAGGGTATCCGGTCTTTATCCATTCAGCATCATGTTGCTGATAAAGTTTTTCGTTGGCAATTGTACCTGCACCATAACAAACAGGGTTTCCCCAACGGTAAAGCAAATCACCGCCTTTGCCATGAGCTCCTCCGGCATGAGAAGCTGATTGAGCCAATGTAGTACTATGGTCAATGACCCAAATTTCGCTGTTGCCTCTTGCACTCAACACTATCTGGTCAAGGTCGGCATTATAATCTATCGAATTTACATGATTCCAAAAGAGCGGTTCTGCTTGATGATTTCCTGCAGCATCAATTAACTCGGGATGAGCACTTGGAACGCCATAATTAGATTTTGTAGAATCAAAATGTTGAATAAGGTGATCCATTACATGCCATGACCACACAACTGTTCCGCCTGAAGGATAAGTTGGCTGAACCTCAATAATGGCATCGGGTAGGAAAAAACCATGAGTCCTTACATCAGGTTGAAACCTACTGGTATCAAAGCCTGCAGCAATTGCTTGGGCAATTGTTTTTTTCTCAACCACGCACATAATCACATTCCCGTTAGGTAGTTTTTTAGCATCATGGTGCTGCATATAGGTAGTTGTGGAATAATCAATAGACCAAACCAAACTATCATTCCAATTGTATTCTTCAATTCTTCCACCTTCGCCACCTCCGGTACCTAATTGTCCTTGTACTTGGCAGGTGCGAAACAAATTCCCGTTTGGCAACAGATACACAGCTTGTCCAGGAGGATAGTTACTTGCAGTCCACTCATGTACTTGATGACCGTTATTATCTATTAAATATGACATCGAATTATGTTTCGATGCTAATAGTGTATACCCCTTAAATGAGTTAGAAGTATCATTGTATAACAAACCAACGGTTTGAGAATATGATGTATCTACAAAAGTAAATAATCCAATTATTGCACATAGTTTAATGATGTTTTTCATTCTTTATCCTCCCTTTTTAATGATTAATTTGTTATTTAATAAGAATAATTTTATTGTTTAAAACTTGATTCGCAGTTACCAATCTCCAGGTATAAATTCCATTTGGTAAATTTTCTGGATTCCATATTTGATTGTATATCCCTTCATTTTCTTGTTCATTTACCAGGGGAATTACTAGTTGCCCAAAAGCATTATAAATACTTATTGAAACGAGACATGCTTTTTTAAGCTCATATTGAAATGTAATTTCGGAATGAGAAGGGTTGGGGAAACTACGACAGATATCAATAATTGCGCTTTTTGAGTTGATTCCAGTGGTGAACCAAGAATAATTTCTCGCCACTCTAAACCCTACGTGATACCAAGGATGATTAGGGTCTTGTGGACCTCTGAAATACGAAGGGTCGCGGTTTGATATTCGAGAATGTCCGTCATTCACGAAATTTATGACATCTCCATTGTACCAGTTTCCTCCGCGCATTCCTCTGTATGTTTTATTATCGGGCATTAATGTTCCTGATGTTGGTCCTTTGGGATTATTTAATGGGCTGGTACTGTAATAGTTTCTGCCATACCAATCGTTCACATATTGCCATACATTTCCTGTCATATCAAACAAACCAAAACTATTGGAACCATCATTAGTTTGATAAATGGTTTCAACTCCAGGCCAATTATAAGTAGTTTTCAATTTCAATGTGCCATCATAAAATCCAACTGGAGTGGTATACGGATAAGCGCCAGTTTCGTAAGGGTCGCCAGAGACTGGCCAATTAGCTTTTGTGGTATCTAAATCATTGCCCCATGCATAATTAAAATAGGGATTGGTATGTCCTCCTCGTCCTGCCCATTCCCACTCTGCTTCTGTAGGTAATCTATAACCATTTTTTGTTGAATCACAATCTCCAGTAGTAAGTGCATAACAAGGTTGATAACCACTTTGAAGACTCAACCAATTGCAATAAGCTGTTGCGCCATACCATAGAACACCTACCATGGGGTGATTGGCTCTGAAATCAGCCATCGTAAAAACAGAACCATTATAACTTATGCTGTAATAAGATGCATATTGATTGGTATAACAAACAATATTGGTGTCGGCAACACTGTATACAATATTGTTGGCCACCTGAATGCTACCGTTTTGTAAAGCAGCATTTAGAAAAGTGAGAAACTCCTGATTTGTAACCACTAGATTTGCAATATAGAAAGAGTCGACATGAACTGTATGTATTGGAATTTCATCACTTGGATGTTGAGGGTCGACAAAACCAAAATGGTCGCCCATATCGTAAGTCCCTCCTGGAATAAGCACATCTGAAAAATTCTTTTCAATACCACTTTGGCCGAATGAAGCGACTGACATAAACAGGACAGCAAATTTTAAAAGCGTTTTTTTCATGTTTTTGATTTTTTATAAATGCGTTTGTTTAGTCATGTTTAACAAATGTGTTACTTCATCAGTACCACTTTTCCTTTTTTCTCATTTCCAATTTCACCTTGTATGGAATAATAATAAACACCAGCGGCAAGTGATGAACCGTAAGAATCTTTACCATCCCAGATAATATCAAATTTACCTTCAGGAACAATGCTACCCGCAATAAGTCTTCTTACAATTTGTCCGTTTTCATTGAAAATTGTGAGGTTTATTTTCTCTGCTTTCAATAGCGAAAATTCAATTTTTGTTTCTTGTAGAAAAGGGTTTGGATAAATTAGCTCATCATTATAATTACTATTCCATAACACTGGAGTGCCCGTAGCTAAAGAATCATAGCAGTTTGGAGTGTTGATGTAGTACGTTGCGGAAACATCTTTATTGTGTCTAGAGGCGGTTTCTTGCGTAGGGAGAAATACTCTAACATATTGCACTTGTACTCCGGTAGGAGAAACGGTAAGACGTAAATGACCAGCATTCGGAAGAATTTGTCCTTGTAAATAACCATAAACAGCTGCTTGATTTGGCGGGTTCGAGAAATTAGGCATACTTGGTTGAGGTGTTTCCTGATAAATCATACAATCCTTTTCTTGTTTACCGAAGAAATGATCGTGACCATGAAAGAAAATATTTACATGATGTTCAGTTAATAAATCTTTAATTGGTTTGTACCAGCCTGGTCGGTTAGTGGCAAATCCGGCTGTACTATCAATGTTTTCGCCACCCCACTCGTAAAAATTAGCACGTTCTACACCTCCTCTTCCTTCAGTATCACCTCCGATGAGTTGGTGTGCGAAAATGAATTTATAAGTGGCTGTAGAATTTTCGAGCGTTGTTTTTAGCCAATCATATTGGTTTTTTCCAAGTGTCCATCGCCAACCATGCAACGAATCGGGCTTTGGATTGGTGTACCAATAGGCGTCAAGAACTATAAAAAGCGCATCTCCCCATTGCCATGCGTAATAACTCTTTCTTTGGCCTACATAGGGTGTTATAGAAGTATCTCCGGTATAGAAGTTGTCAGGCGCTGGGTTCAGAAAATACTTGTTTCTTTCGTTGGCATCCCAAACGGCATAGTTATTTGCTGTGCCGTTGTTGAACCAACCACATTCGCCTTCGTGATTTCCAATGGTGTTGTAAATGGGTACACAAGCGCTTTCTGTTTCGTATCGATTACGAAGCATATTGCAGCGGTAAGGAATTGTATCAAAGGGTACCACATGGGCACTGTTTAGCAGTTTATCGGTCATTAAAAAATCACCCAAATCAATCATGAAATCAGGATTATCTTCCAATTGATTTTTTATTGCAAGCCGATACATTGCAGTATCGGTTAAATTATCCATGTGTGGATCGGCCTGCACCACAAAGGTAAAGGTACTACTAGGAGGACGTTGTGTGTGAAACGTAAATTCGGGGCGTGTGGTAGTTACAGTGGTGCTTGGATGACGATATAAAACGCGGTAGTAATATTTAGTATCAGGGGTTAATCCTGAAATTACAATCTCAGCTGAAGAACTGTCACCAAATACTTGCCACGATGTTTGATTGGGGTACACCCCACTTGATGTGCCATACTGAACAGAAATCTCGGCCGAATCAAGAAACATTAACTGAACTGCAATGCTTGTATTGGTTGGTTTGCCCAAATATTCTTTATGCCAAAGTGTTTGAGCTTTGGTTGTAATACTTAGAACAAGGATTAAGGTAATAGCAGGTAGTAGTTTTTTCATTCTTTATCTAATTATAATTACTTTTTTATTGGTGTCTTGCTTTTCGGTTTTTACGTGAACAAAATAAATTCCGTTTGGAATGCTGCTTATGTCAATAATTTTAGAATAGGACTGCAACAATGTTTGACCTAAAGTATCCTCTATGTCGATTTGAAAATGTTGAATCGCATCCGATAGTTTCACGGTTAACTTATTGTTTGCTGGATTGGGGAACACCGACACTTCATCATTAGGGGAGTTTTCATTAACTCCAGTAGCAAGACAATTGCCGAGAGTATAAGAAAAAGCAATTTCGCCATTGTGGTGAATACCATTTACAGTATCGGCAGGTAAATAAGCTCTAACAAAATCAACTTTGACACATTGAGGAGAAACAGTAACCCTTAGATGACCTGTTCCTCCAATAGTATCGGCTGTGTAGGCATCGGCATTGGCAAGCATACCAATGGTATAAGTTGAATCAGAAGGCATAGGGACTTCTTGGTAGGTTATGTTATCAAGCACTTCATGTGCAAACAAGTGGTCGTGTCCTTGAAAAAAAATATTGACACCATAAGTAGTAAATAATTGATGAATAGGCATTGCCATGTTCGGGCGGTGTGTCGAAAAAGTATAAGAGGTGCCATTTCCTTCGAATCCGCCCCATTCGTATAATTTAGCTTCGGTAATTCCGCCTCTTCCTTCGCCTCTGATATGATGGGCAAAAACAAATTTATATTGAGAGGTACTGTTTTGAAGGGTTGTTTTTAACCAATCGTATTGGCTTTGCCCTAGTGTCCAAGCCCATCTTTCTGGTTTGGCAGAAGTGTCGCAATCGTATCGATAAACATCAAGCACAACAAACAAGGCATTGCCCCATGTCCACGAATAATAATTTTCGGGTTGACCAATTCCGTAACCTTCGTGCAAAGTATCGCCCGAATAAAAGCTATTAGGGTAAGGGTCGGGGTAATATTTTTTTCTTGCCAAGCTTCCCCAAACCGCCATGTTGTTTGGTGGAACAGAGTCGAGGTAAAATTGTTTTTCACCTTCATGATTGCCAAGGCAAACATAAAAAGGGATAGAACTAGTAACATCGCCTAACAAAGGACGATAATAAGCATGCAGCGAATCTAAAAACTGATAGCTAATGGTATAAGGATGGTGATCGTCTCCAAAAATATCGCCTAATGACAACATAAAATCGGGGTTATCGGCCTGTTGATTTTTTAATGTTACTTTATACATATTGTCAACACCTTTTTTATCGTAGAGGTGCTCGTCAGCTTCGAGAGTAAACTTAAACGTACTTCCCACAGCACGCTGTGTACGGAAGGAATATTCTTGAGTTGCAACAAACGAACCTGATGTGCCGGCAGGACGGTGTTGGATTCGGTAATAGTATTTTGTATCTCCAATTAAATTATGCAAATCGACATGATTGGGAATGTTGGCAATGTTTGTAATCGTATTGGTATTGGTTACGTAAACACCAACTTGTGTACCATACTGAATATAAAAATCGGTATTCTGATTGAACATGGTACTTACGGTGATTGAAGTATCCGTAGGCCGGCCTAAGACGATATTATAGGTTTGCGAACGAAGTGGATTACCGCTTACCACAATGAAAAGGATTGCAATGATTATGGCTGTACTAAAAGTTAATTTCCGACTTTGTTTTGTACAAAGCTTCTGCATAGGCTTTTTGGGTTTTAGTTTTTTCTTATCAGACGACCAACAAACAATAAAGTTTAGTTGATATGCTGTTCTTTTTTTATGTTTTTACTGGCCTTTTTCGATTTTAGACGACATTAAATTGCTTTTCTGGCATATCGTAAGCTCATTTCTTCTTTGGTTGATTATCGGGCCTGAAATAGTCTCTTATTTCCAATACCAGTTTCTCAAACTTCTCTAATTGTGGAGCAGTACATATGGCTTTTAGTCGTTTTGCTTGCTCGTACCTCATCATTTCCATCGTGTATCCGTTGTTTGCGATAGCTCTGGACAGATGATTGATTAAGTCTGTGTTGGTGGTTTTGTTAAACATTTCAACGTTCATCGAGTCTTTTTCGGCCCGAATGATGGTTGCCAAATGATTTTCTTTTTCGAAGTATTCGTTACGCAGGGCTTTAATTCTTTCCATTTGCTCATCCGAAAATTCCAACTCTTTTTGTAGTATTGAAGTCATATCGCGAAAGTCGTTTTGATGAGGAAACAACTTTGGTTCTGCCTGAAATTTGTAATCGTTCCAAACAAAAACACCAATCGATACGAGGTTGAGCACTACCAATACGATGACGATGCGAACCAATACCTTTTTTTGTAGAAAAATGTCCATCGCCTAGTTATTTA
This sequence comes from Bacteroidota bacterium, assembly GCA_037131555.1. Classification (GTDB taxonomy): domain Bacteria; phylum Bacteroidota; class Bacteroidia; order 2-12-FULL-35-15; family 2-12-FULL-35-15; genus 2-12-FULL-35-15. The sequence goes on along the minus strand of JBAXQU010000077.1, from coordinate 6,230 downwards.
TTTCGGTTGGATTAATCAAAAATTCTTTACATACCAGTTGTAGTCCTTTGCTACGCGATACTGCCATAGGTGCGCTTTGGATTGAATGCGCGAAAATCAAAGCGATATTTGCCATAACGAGTAAGATGACGATGGTATAATACGATTTCGTATAAATGGATACATTCGGCTTGGGGTCGATGTTGTTCAGTTTGTTCAGCAACTGTTGGTTCAATGAAGATGATGGTTGAATGCATTCCTGAGAAGCATAGTTATCAATCATTTCTGAAATGTAATTATTATACTCTGTTTCTTTCATTGTTACTTATTTTGAAGATTATTTTTTTCATTTCTGGCATTTGCCCCCTATTTAATTTTTAAAATTTCGGTTAACTTGTGTCGCAATTTCTTTTTAGCCCGATACACTAGCGACTCTACAGCAATGGTGGTGGTATTCATAATCTCGGCTATTTCGGGGTTGGAGTAACCTTCAATTTTGCTTAGGGTAAATGCCACCCGTTGATTGTCTGGCAAGGTATTTAATGCTTTATTTAGTTCATTGTTTTTTTCTTTTTCGTTGATTGTCTTGTCGGGCATGGTGCCACCACCCAATAGGTGTATCACTTCTTCGAGGTGTACTAATTTTCCTATGGCAGAGATTCGCTTTTTACGATTCCGCTTTTTAAGTTCATCGAGCGACTTGGTAACTGCTATACGATATATCCAAGTAGATAATTTTGATTTGCCTTTAAACGAATGAATGGATTTAAATACTTCTATAAACGTTTCTTGATATACATCTTCAGCGTCTTCTTTGTTCAACAAAAACTTATAACAGGTATTGAGTACTCGATTGCCATAGAGAAGTAATAATTGATTAAAGGCCTCTTTGTCTGCTCGTTTCAATTTTTCAACTAGTTGGTGTTCATCCATAAATTATTGAATGAATTACTAATTGGGGAATACACCGTAAGCAATAATAAATTTTCATTTTTTAATAGACCGGCAATAATATTAAAAGTTTAATAACTAACAATATTAAATTTGGAGGTTAGCGAATTGCTATCTATTAGCCTCTCCTATCTCCTTTACACCCTCACTCCCATCACCAATATATCATCTATCTGCTCCACTTCCTTACGGTATTCGTTGATAAATTTATCTAAGGCTATCCCTTGGTCGGGTAGGGTTTGGTTTTGAAGTGATAGCACTACTTCCTTAAAGCGTTTTTTGGTGAGTTTCTTTTCTCCGTTATCGCCTCCAAATTGGTCTGCAAAACCGTCAGTGAATAGGTAGATAGTATCGCCTTTGTTTACCGTGAAACGATGGTTGGTAAATGGTTTGCTGTCTTCATTCATGCCGATGGGTTGTTTGTCGGCTTTTGTTTCCATGAGTTCTCCATTTTGTAACAACCAAAGCGGATTATTAGCACCTGCCCATTGCAATTCCATGGTTTCGAGGTTGAGGCTACACAACGAAATATCCATTCCATCTTTTATGCTTTCTTCGCTTTTGCTAAAGTTTTCAATTACTATTTCGGCTGTTTTATCTAGTATTTCCGAAGGTTGGGTGAGTTTAAATTCGCGCACTACTCTGTTCAGTGCATTGTGACATACTACCGAAACCATTGCTCCAGGTACTCCATGACCAGTGCAATCGCAGGCAGCGAACAAAATAATTTGACAATTTGACAATGTGCCAATTTGTTGATGACGATTATTTCCATTTTTTTCATTGTCTAATTGGCTAATTGGCACATTGTCTAATTGAAGCGTTTCCATCCAATAAAAATCGCCTGCTACTATGTCTTTGGGCTTGTAAAGTATGAATGAGTTTTCGAGGTATTGTTTTACTAGTTTTTGTGGAGGTAGTATGGCTGTTTGTATACGCAGAGCATATTCTATGCTATCGAGTATTTCGCGTTGTTTTTCTTCTACTATTGTTTTTTGCTCTACAATTATTTTGTTTTGTTTGTTGCGAATACGAAGCGACCTAAACACAAAGCCGGCAAACACCAATACCAGCAACAACCCTATTCCTATAAAAAGAATAATGAGTTTTTGTTTTTTGCTTTCTGCTTTTGCTATTGCATCCTTTTTCTCTTGTTCGGCTTTATCAGCTTCTTTTTGTTTGTCGTAATCACTTTGAAATTTATCTTTTATAGCAGCTTTCTTTATGTCTTCGCTAGTTGATTTTTCTTTTAGTGTAATGTATTTCTTGTAATGTTCATAGGCTCCACTAGTATTTCCTGTAGCAGAATCGATTCTCGATCTTAATAGTTCAAGGTCTTGGTCTTCCTTATGTTTAAGGCTGTCACTATAAAGTTTTGCTTTCGTATAATTTTTTTGATTATAATAATCTTTAGCTAAACAAATGTACGACCAACCGATACTATTTTTCAGTTTCTTTGCTATTGCCAAAGCTTCCAAATGAAATTGTATTGCCTTGTTGTAATCTTTTTGCATGGAATAGATATTACCCATATTGCCAAGTGTACCGCGAACCCACGAATAATCCCCTAATTCTTTAGACAGCGATAAACACTTTTCATGAAATAATAACGCATTGGTGAAGTCATTGTTTTTTTGATACATAAGTCCAATGCAATTATAAGTTACACGCCAACCCTCCTTGTTGTTATTTAATTTATACAATGTTAGTCCTTTGTTAAAATAATCCATTGAGGTTTTTACATCATGCATTTCTCCATATATATTACCTGTCATAACTAGGGAATATGCTAGCAAGTTAGTGTCTTTTAACGTGTACAATATGTCCAATGCTTTTTTGTTATTTTCAAGACCTGCGTTTGTTTGCCCTTGACTTAGATACAAATTAGCAGTTTGTAACAAACAACTTGCAATTCCTTTTTTGTAATTCATTTCTTTCGAAATATCCATCCCTTTTTGAGCATATTCAATGGCTTTATGATAATTGCCAATACTTTTATAGTAATTACTAAAAACCCGAATAGAAGCAACAATAGCTTCTGTGTCTTTAGCTTCCTGATAAATCAATAATCGTTTTTGTTGAACATCAAGGAATTTTGCAGTATCTCCCTTATCATCATAATAGAGTCTTAAAACTTCGTAGGCATCAGCTTTTTGCTCTAGACGTTTCTTTTTTTCTGCATCTGTTTTTGCTAAAGTTATAAGTTTATCAAGTATTTTTATTGCAGGTTCGCCATACTTCAAGTTGTCCTTAACATCACATTCATTACATAGAGCTTTATATATCCTCAACCTAGTGGTATCCTGCTTCGCTTTGCCAAGTTCCACTTTGAGTGAATCCATCTTTTTGGTTTGAGCACTCGATTGTTTCGCAATACAAATAAGTACGATAAGTGTAAGTGTTATTAGTTTCTTCATTTTGTGTTTATTTAAATTTTATACCCTCACTCCCATCACGAGTATATCATCTATCTGCTCCACTTCCTTGCGGTATTCGTTGATAAATTTATCTAAGGCTATCCCTTGTTCTTGCAAGGTTTGGTTTTGAAGCGATAACACTACTTCCTTAAATCGTTTTTTGGTGAGTTTTTTTTCTCCGTTATCGCCTCCAAATTGGTCGGCAAAACCGTCAGTGAATAGGTAGATGGTATCGCCTTTGTTTACCGTGAATCGATGGTTGGTAAATGGTTTGCTATCTTCATTCATGCCGATGGGTTGTTTGTCGGCTTTAATCTCTTCTAGTTGTTGATTGTTGCGTACTATCCATAATGGATTGTTTGCACCGGCCCATAGCAATTCCATGGTTTCGAGGTTGAGGCTTGCCAACGAAATATCCATTCCATCTTTTATGCTTTCTTCGCTCTTCGAGAAATTTTCAATTACTATTTCGGCTGTTTTATCAAGTATGGCGGCTGGTTGTGTTAAACCAAATTCTCTTACTGCTCTGTTCAGGGCATTGTGACAAACTACCGAAACCATTGCTCCAGGAACTCCATGACCAGTACAATCGCAGGCGGCAAACAAAATAATTTGACAATTTGACAATGTGCCAATTTGTTGATGACGATTATTTCCATTTTTTTCATTGTCAAATTGGCTAATTGGCACATTGTCTAATTGAACCGTTTCCATCCAATAAAAATCGCCTGCTACTATGTCTTTGGGCTTGTAGAGTATGAATGAGTTTTCGAGGTATTGTTTTACTAATTTTTGTGGAGGTAATATGGCAGTCTGTATACGCAAAGCATACTCGATGCTATCGAGTATTTCGCGTTGCTTTTCTTCTACCATTTCTTTTTGACGTTGTGTTTCTTTTTCTTTTAGAACAATAATTTTGTTTTGTTTGTTTCGAATGCGAAGCGAACGAAACACAAAGCCTGCAAACACTAATACAAGCAATAAACCTAAACAAACAAAAATAATAATAAGCTTTTGTTTTTTGTTTTCTACTTCCGCTATTGCTTTTATTTTGTCTTCTTCGGCTTTTGCTTTTGCTTTTAGTTCTGCTTCTTTTTTATCCATATCAAATTTGGATTGCAGGTCTCCCATCTTTTTTTTATTCTCATCACTAAAAATACTATCGTGCAATTCTTTTGATTTTCTGTAATAATCAAGTGATGTTTTATAATCTTTTAATCCTTCATACGATTTGGATAATATCTCATAAGCTGATATATACGACTCAAGACTGAGTTTTTTTTCTTTGACAATATCGATGCATTTATTGACATATTTTATTGCTGTTTTATAATCTTTTTCTTTATTATATAAACCTGCAATTGCAAGATGAGTGCCTGCAAAGGGTTCGAAATAAAATGGATTGGTGTTATTAGCCAAATATTCAAATTGTTTTATTCCATTAAATAAACACTTTTTTGCTTTTATATAATTCCCTTGCGACAAATAAATATTTCCCATATTAACATTACAGGCTGCCATGATGTCGGATTTATCTGTTGTATCTGTCATGTTTATTGCCTTATTGTAATACATCAGTGCTTTAGACGAATCTGTAATAGGATCATAAGTAGTGCCTGTCATTACCAAACAGGCTGCTTTTATAAATTTATAATCTTTGCGTTTTAAATTTTTATCACATTCAGTATTGGAAAGCAAATAATATTCACGTGCTTTTTCAGGGTTTCCTATAGAGCTGTAAATACTGGCTATCCTAAAATAGGTATCTATTAAAAGATTAAATGGATAATTTTTGCTGATAAATTTTAAACTTTTCAAACTATATTCTAGTGCCTTCGTATAATTCGATGCGCTAATATATACTTTCACTATATTATTGTAGCTATCCATAATGGATGTACTATCTTTTAGTTCAATAGCTACGGTCTTTTCTAAACCATAATATTCTACAGCTTTTTCAATTTGGGCATTTGATTTGTAAGCACTTCCTATGTTACCGTATTCATCTTTTAACCTTTTCTTTAATCCTAGTTCTTTATCAAGTTTTACAGCATTATTATAGTTATCGATAGCAGCTGTTAAATTCTGTTTGTATTTATATCCTTCACCTAATCTTCTATAGCTTTTGGCAATACCTAATTTAAAATCGAGATGTTGTGATAACTGCAGCGCTTTATTACCATACAACACAGCACTATCTCCATTGGGTATGCCATTGCAATATTCTAGTGATAAATTTATGAATGCATTTGCTCTTGTGGTATCTTCTTTGCAGGTTTTTAATACCGATCTTAAACTATCGATATTATGTTTATTCTGTGCATAAACAGGACTTAGCAAAAAGCTAATACAGACGAAGAGAAATGTTATGCGTTTCGACATGAACGTGTGGGATTAATAATTAATGTTATCAAAAGGCAACATTACTCCTTTTTTTTAATTCTGTTTTGAATAATGGTAATAACGGTTATTAGCAAACAACTAATGCCAACTATCAAATTTGTTTTTGAGTTCTCTTTCCAAGCAAAAAAGAGATTCAAAACGGTTGCTACAACTAAAATAATGAGCAAGTTTTTTTTGTACTTACCTTCTGATGTTTTATTGTTCATATTATTTATTGGCTTTTAGTTGCTGTTACAAAATTAATATTATTTCTTATTCACCGCAGAGAACGCAGAGTTAAAAACGCAGAGGCTCGCAAATCCTAAATTCTAAATTCTAAGTACTAAATTCTAATACGCAATTCCTAAATCCTGTTTTCATAATACATTATACTTTGTACTTTGTACTCAACCAAGCTACAAATATAATAAATTTCGATATGCGGATAACTATTTGAGCGGGTGATGTATTTCATTGTTCGAAATGGTGGTTCTCATTAAT
>JBAXQU010000076.1:0-15374 GCA_037131555.1 Bacteroidota bacterium | reverse complement strand
ATTTATTGTCATAACAAACATATGTTCCTTTGCTCAAGAATAAATTGGTGATGTTCTTTAAAGAGAAGGCCAGATTATCAAACACTAAAAAATAGAAAAAATGAAAAATTTCATGAAAAGGAAAAAGGTAATTGACGACAATCGCCCAAACATCAAAATTAAATTGGATTATAAAACCATTGTAACCGTTCGTTCGATGGAGGCATTCAAAAAGTGGAAGTTGCTTTTCCCTTCAGCAGTTATTCTTTGTAAGGCATAAGACGAAGGTTTAGCTTGTTTATGTCCTTGTTTTATGGGTAATGATTATTGTTTTAATTAGCACCAACATTCTTATACTTCTTCATTGAATCATCCAAAATGAATGTTGTCATCATTTTATTTTAGATTTCTTTGGAAAAATTTACTCGCCATTAACTTTCAATAAAATCCTTATTTTTGTAGAAAAATAAAATGAAAAGGATTTTATTCATTTCTATACTACTTGTTTTTTTTGCCTGTCACAAAGAAGACGAACATCCAGACAGGAGTGCTCCTGTCGTAACGATTCAGGCTTTAGTACAAGGTCAATTTTTTCAGATTGGTGATACTATTCATTTTGAAATTGACTTTGTTGACGCTAGTTTGCTAAAATCGATTTCTATTCAAATTAAAGACTCTAAAGGTGTAGTGCTTTGGCAACCAGCATCTGTTATTCAACCTAATTCCAACATGTATCACTATTCCGGTTTCTATATTAATAATATCGGTGTTTCTACTTCGGCAATTTTCTTTGTTGCCGCTTGCGATCAATTTGATAATGCTGTACAAAAAACAATTTCTATTCAATTTGTTGGAATACCTTCGGTAATCAATGCATCCGACTATAGCATTGCGCTACTTTATTACTGCGAAATTGTCCATGTCCTTGATATCTCTGCCAACACGGGCATGTATGGAACTTGTGCTAATGTTTCTGTAAAGAATCAAAATGCCTCCAATAACGATACTCTTATTGTAGATTTTGGAGCATCCAATTGCCTTGACACTTATGGTAGATACAAAAGAGGGAAGGTAATCTGTATTTATGATGGACCCTATAATGATTCTTTAACCACCAAACAAATTAGTTTTAGCAATTATTTTGTGAATAACATTCAAATAAATGGCACTGCTTTTGTCACCAATAATGGTCGCAATGCATCAGGAAATACGTGGTATGCATACACAAGCAATGGTTCTATGATTTTTCCATCAGGAGGAATTGTAACCATCACGAATAATGTAGCACTTGCTCGTACAGCAGGGCAGTTCACCCAAAACCTACAAGATGATACCTGGTCTATTTATGGTACTTCCCTTGGTACAAATCAATATGGCACCGATTATTCGGTATCAAATACCCTCTCCACACCTGTCAATAGAAACCTGTCGTGTTCTTGGTTCGATCAAGGAACACTCAGCTTTACTCCTCAGGGGCAACCTGTTCAAACTATAGATTTCGGTAATGGTGATTGTGATTATAGGGCAGCCATAACAATTGGCACAACTACCTACACCTATTTCTTACAATAATTTTTCAACAGGGCTGATTTCGTTAAATACCCCAAAATAAGACCTTTTCGTGTCCTATAAATCTTTATTAACACTTCCGTTTTAAAGTCCTTTATTAAGTATTTTTACGCTGAAAAAATAGTAATAATAGCCCTAAAAAATAGATTAGGGTAAAAGAGAAGGCAAAACAAACAAAAAAATGAATTTTTCACATTTACACGTACATACACAGTTTTCATTATTAGATGGTGCTGCGGATATCTCCACCATGTATAAAAAAGCGATTAAAGACAACATGCCAGCCATCGCTATTACCGATCATGGTAATATGTTTGGTGTTTTTAAATTTGTGGCTGAGGCTGCTAAGCACAATACTCCAGAAAACCCAAATAAAATCAAACCGATTGTAGGCTGCGAATTTTACGTAGTGGAGACACGGCACAAACTTGCTTTTACCAAAGAAGCCAAAGATTTACGTTATCATCAGTTGCTCCTTGCCAAAAATGCCGAAGGATATAAAAATCTTTTGAAACTCTGTTCGTATGGATATATGGAAGGGCTGTATGGTAAATATCCGCGTATTGACAAGGAACTTATTTTACAATATCATCAAGGATTGATTGCAACCACATGTTGTTTGGGTGCTTCAGTACCGCGAACCATTCTTAAAAAAGGAGAGGCGGAAGGAGAAAAAGAGTTCAAATGGTGGCTTGATTTGTTTGGCGAAGATTATTATGTTGAATTACAACGACACGATATACCGGAACAAAACACGGTGAATGAGGTATTGGTGAAACTTGCTCGAAAATATAATGTCAAAATTATTGCTTCAAACGATTCGCATTATGTGGATCAACAAGATTGGAATGCTCACGATATATTATTGTGTATTAATACGGGTGAAAAACAAACCACCCCAACAGTAAAAGATTTTGGAGATGATGATTCGGTTTCCACTAAAGGCAAAAGATTTGCTTTCTATAACGACCAGTTTTATTTCAAGACTACCGCTGAAATGACAAAATTGTTCAGCGATTTACCTGAAGCAATTGACAACACCAATGCTATCGTTGACAAAATAACTCCACTAAAACTCAAGCAGGATATCCTTTTGCCTGCTTTTCAAATTCCGACAAGTTTTACTTCGCAAGATGACTACCTGCATCATCTCACTTTTACTGGTGCCAAAGCCCGATACAAGGAGATAAATCAAGAAGTTGAAGATAGATTGAATTTTGAGTTGAATACCATTCGTATCATGGGCTTTGCAGGATATTTTCTTATCGTAGCCGATTTTGTAAAAGCAGGAAAAGATTTAGGAGTATTCGTTGGGCCAGGCCGAGGTTCTGCTGCTGGTTCGGCAGTGGCTTATTGCATTGGTATCACGAATATCGATCCGATTAAATACAATTTACTATTCGAGCGTTTCCTTAATCCCGATCGTAAAACTATGCCCGATATTGATACAGACTTTGATGATGAAGGGCGACAAAAGGTAATCGATTACGTAGTTGAGAAATATGGTAAAAATCAAGTAGCTCAAATTGTAACGTATGGTACAATGGCAGCTAAGAGTAGTATAAAGGATGTTGCGCGTGTAATGGATTTGTCACTTCAAGAATCGAATATGCTTGCAAAACTAGTCCCAGAGCGCCCCGGCATTGAATTAAATCGAGTTTTAAAAGCTCCTTTAACTGGTGAAGGAAGTTTGGAGACCAAAGAAGGGCTTACCAAAGAGGAAATTGAAGATGCAAAAAAATTGCGAACAATACTAGAAGGTACCGACATGCAAGCTAGAGTTTTGCGAGAAGCTCTCATACTTGAAGGTTCAGTAAGAGGAACTGGTATTCACGCATCGGCAATCATCATTGCTCCAAAAGATTTAACGGAAATTGTTCCTGTTGCTGCTTCAAAAGAAACAACTTTGCTCATCACTCAATACGATGGAAAAGTGATAGAAGATGCAGGTGTAATAAAGATGGACTTTCTTGGTCTAAAAACATTGACCATCATCCGCGATGCTTTGAGGTTAATAAAAGAAAACCATGGCATAGATTTAGTAATTGACGATGTTCCGTTGGATGATTTGAAAACTTTTGAATTGTATCAACGTGGCGACACCAACGGAACGTTCCAGTTTGAAAGTCCTGGAATGCAGAAGCATCTAATTAATCTCAAACCAGACAAGTTTGCCGATTTGATTGCTATGAACGCATTATACAGACCAGGCCCAATTGAGTACATTCCCAATTTTATCGCTCGGAAAAATGGTAAAGAGCAAATTACCTATGATTTGCCCGAAATGGAAGAATACCTAGCGGATACGTATGGTATTACTGTTTATCAAGAGCAAGTGATGTTGCTTTCGCAAAAATTAGCAGGCTTTACTAAAGGCGATGCTGATGTATTGCGAAAGGCAATGGGTAAAAAAGATAGAGCCACACTGGATAAAATGAAAAGTAAGTTTATTGATGGAGCAACTAAAAACGACCTTTCAGTAGATAAACTTGAAAAGATATGGACCGACTGGGAGAAATTTGCACAATACGCTTTTAATAAATCTCATTCAACATGCTATGCCTTTGTTGCGTTTCAAACAGCTTATTTAAAAGCTCACTATCCTGGGGAGTACATGTCGGCAGTGCTAACGCATAATTTGAGCAATATTGACAAGATAACATTCTTTATGGATGAGTGCAAGCGAATGGGGGTTCCTGTGCTTGGCCCAGATGTGAATGAAAGTCAATACCAGTTTGCTGTGAATAAAAGCGGGCAAATTCGTTTTGGAATGGGTGCTGTAAAAGGAGTTGGTGAAAACGCGGTGATGTCGATAGTGGAAGAGCGGAAATTGAATGGACCTTACAAGAGCATTTTTGATTTTGTAAGACGAATAAATTTACGTGCAGCCAACAAAAAAACATTTGAAAGTCTTGCTTACTCAGGAGGTTTGGATTCTTTTGGAATACACCGTGCAACCTATTTTTTTTCCGAAGGAAATGATAATGGTAATTTCTTAGAGCGAGTGATTCGATATGGAAATTCACATCAAGAAGGGGTTAATTCAGCGCAGGTTTCTTTATTTGGCGAAGAAACTTCGGTGGATATGCCCGAACCTAAAATTCCAGTGTGCGAACAGTGGAGTCATTTGGAACAATTGAAGAACGAAAAGGACGTGGTTGGGTTCTTTATCTCAGGACATCCGTTGGATACGTACCGACTCGAAATTGATAATTTTTGTTTCCATACCGTGTCGGATACAAAACAATTAGTAGAAAATAAAAATAAGGACTTGGTATTTGGTGGTATTGTAACTGCTGTGCATAACGGAGTAACCAAAACTGGAAATCCTTGGGGGAAAATAACAATTGAAGATTATCGTGAATCCTCAGAGCTCGCTTTTTTTGGCGAAGACTACGTGAAGTTTAAACCATATATGGTTACCGGATTATTTCTTTATGTAAAAGGGAAAATTCAGGAACGTTTTCGTCAGGCCGACAATCTTGAATTTAAAGTTCAGAATATTCAATTGCTTTCTGAATTGAGAGACAAATTAGCCAAAACGATAACATTAAATGTATTAGTGCAGGACTTGAATGAAGGATTTATTTCGAAATTGAATGAAATTATTACACAAGACCAATCGGTGCAACCCCGAAATTGCCTGTTGCAATTCAAAGTAGTAGATGAGGAAGAAAACATCACTGTAATTATGCCTTCAAAAAAAATAAAGGTGAATCCAAATAATGATTTGTTGAGTTTACTCGAATTGAATCACCTTGAATTTAAACTCAATTAACAATAAAATTCACCTCCATTAACGGTGGGTTTTATATAGTCTATTGTGGCCTTCAATCAACTTCTCATATTTTATTATCTTTGCGGGCTTTAAAAAATGACCTCGAACACAATCATAGATATTCAGAATTTATCCAAAACTTTTATTGGAAAAATGGAACCTGCTGTGAACGATATATCGCTATCTATCAGAAGAGGCGAAATATTTGGATTGCTCGGGCCCAATGGTGCTGGTAAAACCACTACCATTTCTATTCTTTGCGGTTTATTTCCTCCTTCGAGTGGTAAAATAAACATTGATGGAATGGACTTGCATGGAGATTTGGATTACATCAAACAAATAGTTGGTGTTGTTCCTCAAGATATAGCGCTTTATCCTACACTAACAGCTCGTGAGAATCTGAATTTTTACGGTCACATGTATGGCTTAAAAGGTAAGGCACTAAGGAATAAAATTGACATGTGGCTATCTAATTTCGGATTAACCGATTCTGCAAATAGAAGGGTATCCACCTATTCGGGAGGAATGAAACGCAGAGTGAATTTAATTGCAGGTGTTTTGCACAGTCCAAAAATACTTTTTCTTGACGAACCAACGGTTGGAGTTGATGTTCAGTCGCGGACGGTAATCATCGATTATCTAAAAGAACTAAATAAATCAGGAACTACCATTATTTATACTTCACATCACATGGACGAAGCGGAGCATTTTTGTACTCAAGTGGCCATCATTGATCATGGTAAGATAATAATGGAAGGTACTCCAAAACATTTGATAAAGGAGAGCCTAGGTAGTACTAATCTCGAAACTGTTTTCCTGAAATTAACCAATAGAGCACTGAGAGACTAAGATAGCATGATAGCCAAATTATTTGCAGCAATAAAAAAAGAAGTACTCATCCTTTTGCGCGATAGAGTGGGGCTTGCCATTCTTTTTATTATGCCAATGGTACTCATCTTTGTGATGACACTCATTCAGGATTCAGCTTTTAAATCGTTAAATGAAAAAGGGATACCAATTCTATTTGTTGATGATGACAAAGATTCATTAGGTATAGCCATAGGGCAAGGACTTAAACATTCCGAATTATGTTCGTTTCACGACTCCATAAATGGGAAACCAGCTTCGGCTGACGAGGTGAAAAAGGCGGTAGCTGATGGAGGTTTTTTAGTTGGGGTTATTGTTCCAAAAGGAGCTACTGAGGCCATACGAAGAAATGTATCCTCTCTTGTTCAACAAACTTTAGGAACTGATTCAACGCTTTCGGCAGGTGCTACCAAAAAGATGAGCGACTCGGTGGAGATTTCTATTTTCATTGATCCGATTACTAAAAAATCGTTTCTTACTTCGGTAACCAGTAGTTTACGAGAATTTATTTCGGTGATAAAAACCAAGATAATGTTCAAAACCTTTTCGGACCAATTGGCTGAAATAATACCCGACAAAAAGACAGCGACTTCATCGGCTTTCGAAAAAACACAAATAATAAAGTACAAAGAAGTATATGCTTCCAAAGACATTGGTGAAATAGTGCCGAATGCTGTTCAGCACAATGTTCCTGCTTGGACTATTTTTGCTATGTTTTTCATAGTGCTTCCGCTTGCAGGAAGCATGGTGAAAGAAAAAAACGAAGGAAGTATTTTCAGATTACATACCATGCCTAGTTCATTTCTTCTATTGATAAATGGGAAAATTGTAGTTTATGTATTGGTTTGCTTAATTCAGTTTATCCTTATGCTTTCGGTAGGTTTGTATTTTCTGCCTTTACTGGGTTTACCTACTTTGGTTTTAGGTAATAGCATTGCCGGAATTATTATTGTTACCCTTGCCACAGCTTTTGCAGCTACTGGATATGGGGTGATGGTAGGAACCATGGCCACTACCGAACAACAAGGAGCTATCATGGGAGCGCTTTCTATATTATTATTGTCGGCTATTGGAGGTGTTTGGGTTCCTACTTATGTGATGCCGCAAACGATGCGTCACCTAAGTGCTTTTTCGCCACTCAACTGGTCGCTCAATAGTTTTTACGAATTGTTTTTGCGAGGAGGGAATGTACGTTCAATACTTCCTGACTCCTTGAAATTGGTGGTATTTTTCTTCGTCACCATGTCCATCGCTTCGGTGGTGAATCGTATTAAGCGAAAAATCTAATTCAATTAACTTTCATCCTCTCCCTAACTACAAAATAGAGAGTGTGGTTAATAAGCATAGTCGCTTAGGTATTCAAATGAAGGAGTGAGCTTTCCTTCTTTGCAAATAGAAGCTCGTTCTATTACCGCATCTTTATCTTCCACAATTATATTTGGCAACACACGCTCCATTAAATCTTTTCCAAAATCATCGCTCGCATCGCGAGGTAATTCGCAAGGTAAATTATCAACAGCCATTATACAAACCGTGTGTTTGTTGAAAGGCAAGTCTTCTTTATCTTGTTTGATGTTGTAGCCATAAAAAGGGTCGGCAATGGTGGTCGAACGAATGGTGGTTGGTACCGAACCATTCATATCACATGTAATATCGGCAATAACACTGATTCGGAAATCTTGCGCTTTTACATCCTCCAGATCAAACATCTTAGGAGCTTTTGGATCCCAGTAATGTGCCGATATGTAAATGTCGGCAGCTTTGGTATAGGGTTGAAAAATAGATTTAAAATGTTCGGGGTGTTGAAAAAAGTCATGCAAATCGAAATTATGGTCGTCATATCTTTCCACATAATCGCGCGGATTGAGTTGGCAATACACCGGTTCGCGAAACGAACCCATCAAAAATTCTTCGGCAGTAACCTTGCGGATACGCAATGTGCTTAGCGTTTCGATAACGCCATTGGCCACTCGTCCTCCTCCAGTTAATGCTATTTTTATATTGGGTAGTTTGGCACGTTTCAGTTCTTCTTCCATTTCGGCTTTGTCACGGCATTGGTTGGCAGGTTTTAATTGAAAGAGGTCGTATTTTTTTCCATAACCCAATATACCATTATATGCACCCACTACACCAGCATATCTTCCAAAACCAATGATGCGGTTGTTGTTTTTATCAGTCAAGGTTTCGTAATCAATCATCTGAATGTGCTTTTCAATAAAAGCCTTCATCAATAGTTGATTGTGAGCTTGTTTTTTGATGGTATGCGAAAAGAAAAGGTACTTTTTGTTTGGTATCAATAAGTGTTTAGGAACTTCCTTAACACCCATCAACACATCGCAATTACTCAAATCTTCCTTCAGCATCACCCCAAAAGCGGTGTATTCGCTATCGGCATAACAACGTATTTTACTTGGTTGAACGAGTATTTTAAGATTGGGATAGGTGCGCATTAATTCGGCACAAATCATTGGGGTTAAAGGAACTCGTTTATCTGGTGGATTTTTTTCTTCGCGCAAAACGCCAATACGTATCTTATTCATTTCAATTTTTTTTTGAGGGGCAAAGATAGGAATAACTCAATAACCATGAGGTAATACTTAATGGGCAAGTAATGATTTATATCAGTGGATGATATTTTTTTAGTACCTTTGTGGTCTAGTTCTTTGAACAAAATGGGGTCGTACGGTTTTGACAGCGAGTGCGATTTTTATGTAAGCAAGTCGTGTGTTGTGAATATGACACGTTAATACTAATTCTCAAAATTTCATCTGGCGAGTCTAACTACGCTATGGCTGCTTAAAACCAAGTTTTAAGTGCCTTTGTTTCCGGAGAAGCTTTGGTCTTCTGCGTCTCCTGTGAAGCATCACAAACGAAGAAATAGTTCCGAAGAGCTTCGATTCGGGATGAGATAAAGAAGATAAGTAAACCTTTTGGCCTGCAGATTTGCCTAAGTTTATCGAAAATTAAAAGTTTGCTAAGCCTGTAGAAAGCATATTAATTCCTTGTTTGGACGAGAGTTCGAATCTCTCCGACTCCACCACCCTTAAAGCCCTCGAATGTCGAGGGCTTTTTTTTTGTTCCATTTATTATTCTTTTCGAAACATCATTTATTTCAATTTGAATAGCCTATATTCAATCGGCTTCTACCAAAAAGGTAAAAGGTATTCCTGTATTAGATTTGAACGATATGGAGCTCGAATGGAGCGATTCCATTTCGGCAACCATACCTAGTTAAGGAAGCCAACCTAATCAAGTCCCGGTAAAGATAATATTGTCTTTATCGGGATTTTTTTTGCCCTTTTTATGAGTTTCAGTAATTCTGTTCAGAGTTATCGTAACTCTTGATAGAGTTTTCATTATTCTGTTCAATGTTAACGTGACTCTTGATAGAGTTTTCATTATTCTGTTCAGAGTTATCGTAACTCTTAATAGAGTTTTCATTATTCTATTCAGAGTTATCGTAACTCTTAATAAAGTTTTCATTATTCTATTCAGAGTTATCGTAACTCTTGATAGAGTTTTCATTATTCTGTTCAGAGTTAGCGTAACTCTTGATAGAGTTTTCATTATTCTATTCAGAGTTATCGTAACTCTTGATAGAGTTAACGTAACTCTTAATAGAGTTAACGAAATTCCTTCGAAAGCCCTATAAAATCGAGATTCCTGTTTTTTGATTGGGGGGTAAAATGGCCTTATAGAGGGAGAAATTGGCTTAAAAAGGGGGGCGTTTGGGTGAAAAAACGAATGTTTACAATTAATTATTAATGTTCACAACTATCAAAAGTTGATTTCTAATTCATCCTTAAATTTGTATTTTATAAAACAATAGTTTTCTGTAATTATGGTAGAAAAAAACTTTTTTAAATTAAAATTAACACATCCTGTGGTAATACATTTTGCCGAAGACCATTACCAATGTATAACAGCTAATCAGGAAGGATATGATTTTTTGGAAGCTATAGAATCGAAAGAACCAATGGATGAAGCTGAACAAATGGAAATGTTGATAAATTTTTATAGAGGAATAAGTAAACATTACAGTGAATTACAAGAATCGTATCACAATTTTATTATTTCCTATTTTGCATTTAAAGAAACTGCCAAAACCAATGAAATGGTAAAAGAAGAGTTTAATAAACTACCAGCTGATTTTGCACCGGTTAAAGAGCATTTTGAGAAACTTATTGACGCGTATGAAATAACCATCAATAATATGAAACGAAAAATTTAGGAGAATCTCCTGAATCAAACGTTTGCAATAAATGTAGCTGAGGATTTAGTACGTAGTGTATAATCTTTTTTTGATTGAAGGGTTTTAAAAAAATGAAGCGGGTTAATTTTTGTGCTTCACAAAGTTTAGTGCTCAGTCATTCGATTTGCTTTAAATGATTGACTATTAATATTCCAAAATCAATATTGGAATACTCTTTTTAGTTAAATTTATTTTCGAATTCGAGTTTTTATAGTTAATTTCGAAGAATATTAATTTAATACCATAATCTTATGAGAGCAAAACTTACCCTCATCATTCTAATGCTTGCATTAAATTTTAATTCGAAAGCACAATATGTAACCATTCCTGACGCTAACTTTGTAACATGGCTCACCTCAAATTTCCCTACTTGTATGAGCGGAAATCAGATGGATACTACTTGCGCAGGGATAACAGGAGCTACACAGATGGATGTAAGTGGACTTTCTATTTCTGATTTAACTGGGGTGCAATATTTTACTTCAATGCAAAGTTTAGATTGTAGTTTTAATTACACATTGACCAGTTTACCGACTCTTCCAAATAGTTTACATGATTTATATATTGATGATAATTCCTTTAGTGTTTTACCTTTACTTCCGAATGGCTTATCGCTATTAAGTTGTCACACGAATCATATAACAAGCTTACCTGTTTTACCATTGGGTTTAACCTATTTAGAATGTAGCTATAATCAATTAAGTAGTTTGCCAGCATTACCATCTGTTTTAGGTAGTTTATTATGCGGAAATAATCAACTTATTAGCTTACCATCGTTACCTAACAGTTTGACCGATTTAGAATGTATGAATAATAAATTAAGTAGTCTGTCATCTTTGCCTTCTGGACTTACTACATTGATATGTGGTGATAGTCTGTTAAATAGTTTACCAGTTCTTCCTTCTACTCTTAATGTTTTTGTTTGCCAAAATTCTCTAATAACAAGTTTACCAGTTTTACCATCAAGTTTGTATTATATTAATTGTATAAATAATCATATAACAACATTTCCAACGTTTCCGTTGGCTTTATCAACTCTAGATTGCAGGTATAATCTAATAGATAGTTTACCTCCATTTAATGCACATCTAATGAATTTAACCTGTTCACATAATCACCTTATTTCTTTGCCGACATTTAATACAAATTTAGTTAATATTGATTGTAGTTATAACAATCTTATTAATTTACCCTCAATGAATAGCGGGTTGCACACTATCGACTGTAGTTTTAACAATATTACAGCTTTACCAACATTACCTGATAGTTTATACGGATTGACTGCAAATAACAATTCCATTACTTGTGTCCCAATTTTTTCAAATAATTTAAATGTAACTCTTAATAACAATCTTTTAACCTGTGTAGAAAATTATATTTCAGGAATGGATTGGATTACTCTAGGGCTGCCGCTTTGTGTTTCAGGGAATTCAGTAACTAATCCTAATAATTGCGCTTCAGCACCGGGAATAGTGGGATATAGTTATAAGGACATTAATGGGGATTGTACTTATGATACATTAGATACACCTGAGTCAAATATCCCGATTTTACTTTATGATAGTGGGAATAATTTAATATCTCAAACCTATACACTTTTAAATGGTATTTATGATTTTCCAAAACCAATAGGAACATACATAGTAAAAGTAGATACAACAGGAAAGCCATATACAGCACAATGTGCATTTCCAGGAATTGATTCAACAGTGGTTTTAACCAATCTTCTACCTTTAGCACAAAATGTAAACTTTGATTATAATTGTAAACCTGGTTTCGATATTGGGGTACAGTCTATTTATCATCATGGTATGGCTTTTCCTGGTCACGAACATTCTGTTCATATTGTTGCAGGAGACATGAGTAATTGGTATAACTTGCATTGCGCAGCTGGTGTTAGTGGTCAGGTGGCGGTTACCGTTACTGGTCCGGTAACGTATGATAGTATTACTTATGGAGCGCTAACACCTAGCATCGTTGGAAATGTATTCACCTATTCCATTCCCGATTTTGGAATCATAAATAATTATAACGCCTTTGGATTAAATTTTACTACCGATACCACTATGGTTGGAGTTCCAATTTGTGTCAATGTTTCAGTAACACCAACGATAGGCGATAATAATTCACTCAATAATACCTTTTCTTACTGTTATGTTGTTGATTCTTCATCCGACCCCAATTTCAAAGAGACTTATCCTGTTAATGTGCCTTTAGGTTTCAACGATTATTTTTATTACACCATCCACTTTCAAAATGTTGGAACAGCAGCAGCAGCCAACATTCATTTGCGCGATACACTTGATACCAATTTAGATTTGAATACATTCGAAGTGATAGGTTATAGCCATCCAAACACCACCTGGCTTACTAATAGAAATCTGTCCGTCTATTTTACAAATATTAATTTGCCCAACATTGCCAGTGATTTTAATGGTTCTCAAGGATATATTCAATACCGAATCAAACCAAAATCAAATCGTCCTGCAGGAACACAGGTTCATAATAAAGCAAGTATTTATTTTGATTACAATGCTGCTGTGGTAACAAATACTACTCTTAATCAGTTTGCAACTAATATAGGAATAAGTGAAATCAGCGGTGCACAGGCACAAGTTGCAATATTCCCTAACCCAAGCAATGGGAAATTTGCGATTGAAATAGATAATACGAACAACCAAAATTTTAAAATAGAAGTAACTAATCTGCTAGGTGAACTTGTTTATCAAGCGGAAATTCATACTGCAAAATCTGAGATAGATTTAACGAATCAATCTTGCGGAATTTATTTTGTAAGAGTAATAGGAAGAACGCATACCTTGAATCAAAAGGTGATTAAGCAATAAGGAAATTTAAATTTGATTTCTTTTCTTTTATTTGCAAGAAGAAAATCAGTGAATGAGGAAGAAGAACAATTGGTATTTGCCATAAAAAAATACCTTTTAAGCCTTTGTTGGTGTTTGTTCACCAACAAAAGCATGGAGGGAAAGAAGCAAATAAAGAATTGAAAGATAGAATAAAAAAAGAGAAAAAGCAGAAGTAAAATGAGCAATATTAAACTATTCGAGAGTAAGAAAATACGTTCTTCATGGAATGAAGAAGAGGAGAAATGGTATTTCAGTATTGTAGATATTATTGAAGTGCTAACAGATAGTTCAAATCCGCGAGATTATTGGTTTAAAATGAAAATTCGTGTTAAACTTGAAGACGGGCTTGAACTGTCGACAATTTGTCGACAGTTGAAAATGGAAGCTGCGGATGGTAAAATGCGCGAAACAGATGCTGCCGATACAGAACAGTTGCTACGAATAATTCAATCCATTCCTTCGCCAAAAGCCGAACCGTTTAAACAATGGTTGGCTAAAGTTGGCTACGAGCGAATAGAAGAGTCGCAGAATCCTGAATTAACTATAGACAGAGCTATGGAAAACTATATGAAGCTCGGATATAGCAAAGAATGGATTAATCAACGCTTGAAAAGTATTGAAGTACGAAAAGAGCTTACAGATGAATGGGAAAATAGAGGAGTAAAAAAAGGACAGGAGTTTGCAACTCTTACCGATATTATGACACAGGCTTGGAGCGGCAAAACGGTAAAACAATACAAACAACTAAAAAAACTCAAAAAAGAAAACCTTAGAGACAACATGACTAATCTGGAGTTCGTACTCAACATGCTAGCCGAAGCAACCACTTCAGAAATTTCGAAAGAAAAGAAACCTGCTACCTTGGAAGATAATAAGAAGATAGCCCATCAAGGGGGCACAATTGCAGGGAACACGCGTAAAGAGATAGAATCGAAAACAGGAAAGAAAATAGTAAGTGCTAAAAATGCAAAAGAGATACAGCAGAAAAAAGAAAACAAAAATCTAAAATAGGGCTTGAAACAAAAAAAGATGCCTAACCCTTGGCATTTGTTAGTGCTGATAAACCAACTAAGCAGGGAGGGAAAGAAGAAAGAAGTATAAAACGGAATAATGAAATATAAGGTATCAAAAGAAGAAAATGAGGGAGAATTGTTGCCCAATAAGCTTGGCTTAAGCACAAAGGCAGAAATAGAGAAATCAGAATTTGAAGGTTTCTTATCAGCTTACACTATTTTGTTTGATGAATTAAATGCAAGAACAAAATTCAATCTGAATTAAATAAAAAAAATACACAAACTCGCATTAGGACATTTGTATACGTTTGCTGGCAAAACGAGGACAGTAAATATCTCGAAAGGCGGTTTTATGTTTCCACCTGCTTTGGCTCTGGATAATGCTCTTAAAGAAATGGAGGACACAATTTTAAAAGAACTTCCTTCAACATTTAAATCGAAGAGCGAATTAATCAAATATGTAGCATTGGTGCACGCAGAATTATTATTTATTCATCCTTTCAGAGAAGGAAACGGAAGAACAGCAAGATTATTGGCAAATTTGATGGTCGCAAAAGCGGGGTATAAATTGCTTGATTTAGAAAATTTCAGTAAAATAAAATTTGATGATTATGTGATAGCTGTTAAGATGGCTGCAAACAAAAACTACAAGCCAATGGAAAAAATTATTGGTTCACTTTTTTAGCAAGCACTTTTTTAAAAGATTCTCTGGCTTGTTCCATTGAAATTTTGATGTTCTCAATTTCAAATGAATCAATCACATTTTTAAGAATTTCTTCTTTTGTAGGCTTATATATTTTAATTGCTTTTGACATAATATCGAATCCAAATATACGAAAAATATTTTGTGTAACACCAAATTAAAAAGTAATGTAATAACCTTCATTGTGGAATGACGAAGAAGAACAATTGGTATTTGCCATAAAAAAATACCTTTGTGCCTCGAATGAAAAAGAAAATAGAAATACTGGCTCCTGCCAAAAATCTGATTCAGGGCATGGGCGCTATTAATGCCGGTGCCGATGCTGTATACATTGGTGCTCCACAGT
>JBAXQU010000075.1:0-15513 GCA_037131555.1 Bacteroidota bacterium | reverse complement strand
CTTTTGTTCATCAATTAAATTACAAACAAAAAAAACATCATCATGAAAAAACTTACTCTACTTTTCGTTTTCAATCTTATCGTTGTTTTTGGAAACCATTGGGGAAGCACCTTACAAGCACAATGGATGGCTCAGACACCACCAAGTGGAACCACAAGTTTATATTCCGTTTTCGCTATAGATACCAACACAGTTGCATGTGCAGGTGCAGGGCGAGTAATCCGTTCGAACGATGGCGGCACCACATGGACTGCTCCCATTCAATTGGGAGGAGTGAACCTATATACCATTCACAGTGGCATCAATACCAATTGGCTTTCGCTTTCATCCAACACACCTTGGATGGTAAAAGTTACCTCCACGGGAGGTGTCAATCTTTCTTACGGTGCCATTGATAGTGTGATGGCAGTGCATTTCAATACCGCTAGTTGTGCCACTGCGGTCGGCCTTGTGGGTAAAATAGAAACCACTTGCGATTCGGGTGCCACTTGGACAGTTCGGTCGTTTACCGGACTGACACTCAATTCGGTTTGGTTTGCCAATACCAATATCGGTTTGGCTTGCGGTGTATTTGGCAGCATCAAACGTACACTTGATGGTGGTGCCACTTGGGCTACTGTTACCTGTCCTGTTTCTCAAAATTTGAATGCAGTTACCTTTGCCGATTCGGCCACTGGCTATATTGTTGGCAATAGCGGTACTTTCCTCAAAACCATTGATGGTGGTGCCTCTTGGACTTCTATGCCTCTTTCCATCACCAATAATATCAATGGTGTTTATTTCGTTTCGCCCTATACTGGTTTCATTGTTGGTTCTAATGGTCTTATAAAACGTACTGTAAATGGTGGTGTTTCGTGGACTTCAATGACATCAGGCACTACACAAATTTTACGTTCGGTGCATTTCACCAATTCAGTTACAGGTTGGGTATGTGGCGATGGCGCTGTACTTCTCAAGTATTGTCCTACACTTGCTGCCTCTGGTACCATCATCGGTGTCTCCACTGTTTGCGCTGGCGACACTATTACTTACACAGCTCCACTTGTAGCTGGTGCCACCAACTATACTTGGTCCACACCTACAGGATGGTCGGGAGGCTCTACCACCAATACTATTTCGTTGGTAGCAGGCTACACCAGTGGCAACATCAACTTTGCTGCTAACAATTCTTGCGGTGCTGGCACACCCATCAGCCTTGCTGTCACTGTCAATTCGCCACTTGTGCCCATCATCACTCAATCTAACTCCACTCTTTCTTCGAGTGCTTCCTCTGGCAATCAATGGTACCTAAATGGTGCGCCAATAGTAGGAGCCACGGCATCTTCGTACACATTCACTTCCAATGGTAGTTACACCGTAGTGGTTTCGGCCAATGGTTGTTCGTCCACATCTCTTCCTCGCGTCATTACCAATGCTGGCATTGCTAACCCTTCCGAGGCCAATACTGACTTCACCGTGTTTCCCAATCCAGCTAAGGATTATATTCATGTCACCGTGTTATCAAAGCAATTCACCAAACTTAAACTCACGGATGTGCTTGGCAACACCATGCTCGAAACTTCAATCACCAATTCCGAGTGGAACATTGATATTCGCCAACTAGCCAAAGGAATTTATTTCATTCAATTGCTTGATGATAAAAGTTTAATCCGAACTCGTAAAATTCTGGTGCAGTAATTGGATTGGTTAATGGAAATTGTAATATCGCAAAACAGTTTTTCTGTTTGGAGTGTTCGATTACGCTTTGATTACTTTCCGCAAATATCGTATTGACTCAACTGCAATATTATTAAATTGTCTAATAGCAATTTCAATGAAAACTTAATCAACTCCGTCTTTAAATAAAGTTGACGAGAGTTCGATTTCCACCCTAGAGGCGGATTTTGGTTTAAGAAGCCTATCTTTTGGTTCGAGGTCTGGGTGAAATGACACAAAGGAGAGCCGATGTTGCACAAAGGAGCGCCGATGTTGCACAAAGGGGACGTTCGATGCAAAAAATCGAATACCCTTATATCCAAATTGAACAACAACCACATTATTTATCCAAAGCTTAAGGATAGAATTTCAGTCTTCGCGTTTGTTTAGAAATAAATCTATGGATTAGTCGCTATTCGCTATTGCCTCATCACTTTTCACCAAATTTACTACCTTTGCCCTCCTTTTTTTAGCAAGGAGGAAAGACCAAGCAAATGAAATCAGTTAAAAACCCAAAATCGATAAGCGAAATAGATAATTTAGTGGTAAGCGGTGCAAGGGTGCATAACCTCAAAAATATTGACGTTACCATCCCTCGAAACCAACTCGTGGTCATTACTGGCCTCAGCGGCAGCGGCAAATCGTCATTAGCCTTCGATACCATCTATGCCGAAGGGCAACGCAGATACATCGAGAGCTTTTCGGCTTATGCTCGCCAATTTTTGGGCAATATGGAACGACCTGATGTTGATAAAATCACAGGCCTCAGCCCTGTCATCTCTATCGAACAAAAAACTGTAAATAAAAACCCTCGGTCTACCGTTGGTACCATCACCGAAATATACGATTTTCTTCGTCTGCTGTATGCGCGTGCCTCTGATGCATTCTCCTACAGCACAGGCGAGAAAATGGTTCGGTATTCAGACGACCAAATTATCAACCTTATTTTAGATCGATTTACAGGTAAAAAAATACTCATCCTTGCACCCATCATCAAAGGCCGAAAAGGTCATTACCGCGACCTTTTCGAACAAATTAAAAAATGGGGATACCTCCGTGTGCGTATTGATGGCGAAGTAAAAGAACTTACCAAAAACCTGATGCTCGACCGCTACAAGGTTCACGACATTGAAATTGTAATCGACCGTTTAGAAGTAGACCAAGATGCCCGTCAACGCATCAATGAGTCGATGCAACTAGCCATGAAACAAGGCAAAGGAATACTGATGGTGCAACCGTTTGAAACAGGCACTTTCGATGATGAGTATGGCAAGGTACATTACTTCAGCCGACACTTGATGTGCCCTTCTACCGGAATATCCTATGACGAACCACAACCCAATTTATTTTCGTTCAACTCTCCTTATGGTGCTTGTCAGCGCTGCAATGGACTTGGTGTAGTATCAGAGGTTGATATCGACAAAATAATTCCCAACAAAAAACTAAGCATCAAGAAAGGAGCCATTGCTCCTATAGGGATTTTCAAACCTACATGGATTTTTAAACAACTCGAAGCACTTGGTGAACACCATGATTTTACACTCGACACCGCCATCGAAGATATTTCGGAAGATGCTATCAACACGATTCTTTTTGGTTCTGAAGAATTAATAAAAATAAAACAATATGCCGACAGTTCGGCTTCAACGTATAGCATAGCCTTCGAGGGTATAGCTAATTTCATCATCAAACAAAACGATGAACAAAGTTCGCCAACAATCGAAAAATGGATACAAGGTTTTATGAATAAAATTACTTGTCCTAAATGCCACGGAACAAGGTTGAAAATGGAATCGTTGCAATTTAAGATAGATGGAAAAAATATTTCCGAACTATCGAACCTAGGCATCAACGAACTGAACCAATGGTTCGATGGCATAGAGGACCGATTGGATAATAAGCAGAACACCATAGCCAAAGAAGTTTTAAAAGAAATACGAAGCCGAATTCAATTCTTACTCGATGTTGGTCTCGATTACCTTACCCTCAACCGTAGCTCGCGAAGCCTTTCGGGAGGCGAAGCACAGCGCATAAGGCTTGCTACACAAATAGGTTCGCAACTAGTAGGAGTGCTTTATATCCTCGATGAGCCAAGCATTGGGCTTCATCAACGCGACAATGTAAGGTTGATAAAGGCACTCAAAAACCTAAGAGACATTGGCAATTCGGTAATAGTGGTTGAACATGATAAAGAAATGATACTTGCTGCCGACCATGTAATCGATATTGGACCAGCAGCAGGAGTGCATGGTGGACAGATAATAGCGCAAGGAACACCAAAAGAAATATTGAAGTTTCATACCCTTACTTCCGATTACATCAACGGGGTGAAAAGCATACCTGTGCCCGAAACACGCAGAAACGGAAAAGCAGGAGTACTTACCATCAATGGTGCTTCGGGTAATAATTTAAAAAATGTATCCGTTTCTTTTCCTCTCGGAAAACTCATTTGTGTTACAGGAGTTTCGGGCAGTGGTAAATCTACATTAATTAACGAAACCCTTTATCCAATACTGAATAAACACTTTTACAGGTCGGAGAAAAAACCATTGCCTTACAAATCGGTAGCAGGTTTGGCTCATATTGATAAAGTTATTGAAATTGATCAATCGCCTATAGGCCGCACCCCACGAAGCAATCCAGCCACATACACCAATGTATTTGCCGACATAAGAAATTTATTTTCGACCATACCCGAAGCAAAAATAAGAGGATACAAACCCGGAAGATTTTCATTCAATGTAAAAGGAGGCCGCTGCGAAACCTGCCAAGGCGCTGGTTTGCGAACTATCGAAATGAATTTCTTGCCTGATGTTTATGTCAATTGCGAAACGTGCAACGGCAAACGATACAATAGAGAAACACTTGAAATTAGATACAAGGGTAAATCCATTTCAGATGTATTGAACATGACCATTGATGCGGCAGTTGTGTTTTTCGAGAACATCCCTTTTATTCTTCAAAAGATAAGAACACTTCATGAGGTTGGTTTGGGCTATATCACACTCGGTCAGCAAAGCACCACCCTGTCAGGCGGAGAAGCGCAACGTGTAAAACTTGCAACCGAATTGTCGAAGAAAGATACTGGTAACACATTCTACATACTTGACGAACCTACCACCGGTCTTCATTTCGAAGACATTCGTATTTTACTCGAAGTGCTCAATAAGCTGTTGGACAGCGGCAATACTGTTTTGGTAATTGAACACAATATGGACATTATAAAAGTAGCCGACCATATCATTGACCTTGGATTAGAAGGAGGAAGTGGTGGAGGAACCATACTGTGCGAAGGAACTCCAGAAGAGATCATAAAAAACAAACGCAGCTTTACTGCAAAATTTTTGAAAGACGAATTGAAATAATTTACATTTGCACTTCACAAGAATTCAGATAAACAAATTAAACAAACGAAGAAAAAACTGAACTTATGACAAATCAGGAAGAAGAAGATAAAATACGGAAGGCCTTTGAATCCAAAGATTGGAATGATATTAAAGCTGCCGACTCATGGCAAATATTTAAAATCATGAGCGAATTTGTTGAAGGGTTTGAAAAGATGAGCCGCATTGGACCGTGTGTATCTGTGTTTGGTTCAGCACGTACCAAACTCAACAATCCATATTATAAATTAGCCGAAGAGATTGCATTTAAACTTACTCGCGAAGGTTACGGTGTTATTACCGGTGGAGGTCCAGGAATAATGGAAGCTGCTAACAAAGGCGCAAAAGCAGGAGGTGGTAAATCAGTTGGATTAAACATCATGCTGCCGTTTGAGCAATCGGGAAATACTTTTGTTGATAGAGACAAGAGTTTTACTTTCGATTATTTCTTTGTTCGCAAAACTATTTTTCTAAAATACTCGCAAGGGTTTATCGCGATGCCTGGTGGCTTTGGCACTTTGGATGAATTGTTCGAAGCGATTACTCTAATACAAACAAACAAGGTTGCTCATTTTCCAATTGTATTAGTTGGAAAAAAATATTGGTCTGGTTTAATGGATTGGATTAAAGAGTCGATGCTTCATGAAGAACATAATATCAATGAAGTGGATTTAGATTTATTCAAGATTGTAGATACGGCAGATGAGGCAGTAGCTATCATCAACGAGTTTTATTCGAAATATATGCTGAAGCCAAATTTTTAAAGGCAATTTAATACAGAAGAAACTTTCATTGAAATTCGATAATTACTTGCTTCGTCCAATTAGTAAAAAGGATGCGTTAGCATATTACACACTTGTTCAGATAAACAAGGAACATTTAATGCTTTACTTCCCCACAACATTAAGTGCGAATTCCTCATTAATTTCAACTTCAAGTTATATCACAACTTGCTGTAAGAGGATGAAGAAAAAGGAATTTTACATTTATCTTATTTGTGACACTCAAGAGAATTATAAAATAATAGGAGCTGTTTTTATTAAAGATATTGATTGGAATATTCCTAAAAGCGAATTGGGTTTCTTTATTGATGAGACATACCAAGGAAAAGGAATTGTGAGTAAAGCAGTATCTTACATCATTAAATTTTGTTTCGAAGAACTTCACCTCACAAAATTAATTATACGGAGTGCAGTAAACAATAAAGCAAGCAGAAAAGTGGCAGAGAATAATCATTTCCTCCTCGAAGGTATTATTCGAAAAGATATAAAAACATACGATGGAACCATTGTAGATGTTGCTTTTTATGGACTATTGAAAAATATTGAAAAAAAGTCTATCATTGTTTAGTATAGCGATACGATGATTTCTGTTTTCAAAACCTGCGTAAACGCAGGTTATTTTCTCAATAGAGTGCTAATTTGTAATTGAATTTTGATTACTTTTGCAGAAATCTACATATAAAAATTTTGTGAATTCAATACATGTTTCAAAAATTGATAATGCGCAATCCGAAATTATTGATTGCGAATACTACACAGTTTACTTGCGTACTGATAATATTATTTACATGCAAATCAAAGACGGATTTTATTGTGAATTAGAGGACGCAAAGAAATTACTGAATCTTGTTTTACAGATAAGTGGTGATAAAAAATACCCGCTTCTTGTCATTTATCCAGAAATTAATACATATACCAAAGAAGCAAGTGATTTTATAGCTAAGCATACAAATACCTTGGCGGATGGACTTATCGGCACTAGTTCTACATTCTTCATGTTAGGGAATTTTTATTTGGTATTCAACAAACCAATGAGACCTACGAAACTATTTAGAGATTTAGAACCTGCGCTGAAATGGTTGAAACAGTTTCTTCCTCAAGAACCAAGAGAGTAGATTCACCTACTAGAGAGGGCTTACTTTCTTGTTAAAGTTAAGCTTGTTTTTGTAGTGAATCGTCAGTATACAGAATTTATCATATAATTATTATCTATCAATTTAGAACAATCAGCTAATAAGAAACACTCTTAAAAATCACTCAACTATGACATTAGAATACATTTTAAGAAATTACAAAACCGAACGATACAAATTATACTCAGATGTTTACAACAATAATAAGGTATCAGGTTTAATTGGATTCTTATCTTATCTTGAGTATTTTGAAAATTATTTAGGATATTACAAAACCATTGACGATACGGAAAAGTTAATAGAACACGCTGTACAAGGCTTATTCGAATATAAAGGGAAATTGTACATTCATCCACATCAAAAAGTTTGGAGAGATACAGGAGGGAATGAAAAAGGGATAAGAAGTGAAATAAGTGCTGAGGTAATTACTAATATTCTAGAAAATTATGAAGCTTGTGAAAAAGCAATTAAATCAAAGGATTTTGCTATCCTATACGAGTTTGTGAAGAAATATAAACTTCCTAAATTTGGAGGCCTAGAAATATATGATACCGCTTTGCGAATTGGGGCTAAATACAATATCATGCCCAACGAAGTGTATTTGCATGCTGGAACACTTATCGGTTTAAAAACATTGGAAACAAAAAGAATCGTAGACGAAGATTTGTCATTAAAAAAAACAGTGAAGATTGATGAGCTTCCAGAATGTTTTAAAGATATGCACCCAATTCATATTGAAGATTTTCTTTCGGTAAAAAAAGTGGATATAATGAAAATGTAACCTTTTCTATCTACTATTTTAAAATTTTCAATTATTTTATTCTTGCCGTTAAAATCTGTTAAAAACAAGTGTTTGAGAAAATATCGGAATAAAATTTGCGTTGGTGATAAAGTAACTTTATCACGTATCAATTAATTCTTATAAACATTAATCATTTAAATTTTTAACGATGAAAAAAGTATCAAGTGTATTTTTAATCGCAATTTTAGGAGGAGTTGCCTCTTTAAGTTTGAATCATTTTATTGAAGGCAAAAATCAAGTTCAAACATCACAATTGAATTATCAACCGCCCGTTAAATTTGTCAACTACCCAACAGGTGGCCCAGAGAGTGGTGTTGATTTTGTAAATGCAGCTGAACTTTCAGTGCATGCAGTTGTTCACGTCAAAACAACATATCCATTAACAATGAATCAAAATCAGTTTTATACCTACGACCCATTTCGCAATCTATTTGGAGGGCAAGTTCCAAAACAAGAGGCTCCAATGGCAACAGGTTCGGGAGTTATAGTTTCTCAAGATGGTTATATAGTGACGAATAATCATGTAGTGGATGGGGCTGATAAAGTGGAAATAACCTTGAATGATAAACGTAGTTATGCTGCAGAAATTATTGGCAAAGATCCAACAACTGACCTTGCATTATTAAAGATTAAAGAAACTAACCTTCCATTCATGAGTTATGGTAATTCTGATAACGTGAAAGTAGGTGAATGGGTTTTGGCTGTTGGTAATCCTTTTAATCTTACATCAACTGTAACAGCTGGGATAATAAGTGCTAAAGCTAGAAATATCAATATTCTAGAAAACGACCGTTCACAAGGTCCAAACTCAAGTTCTATTGAAGCATATCTTCAAACTGATGCCGCAGTTAATCCTGGTAATAGTGGAGGGGCACTTGTAAATACTAAAGGGGAACTCATTGGTATCAATTCTGCAATCGCATCGAATACAGGTTCGTATACAGGTTATTCATTCGCTATCCCTGTTAATTTAACTCGAAAAGTAGTTGCTGATTTATTAGAATTTGGTGAAGTACAAAGAGCCTTTATTGGAGTCAGTATTCAGGATTTAGATGCTAAATTGGCCGAACAAAAGAGCATTCACGAAATTAAGGGCGTTTATGTAACAGGTTTAACAAACGGAGGTTCAGGTGAGGAAGCTGGAATAAAAGAAGGTGATGTTATTACAAAGATAGGAGATGCGATTGTGAATAATGTACCTGAATTGCAAGAACAAGTTGGCAGATATCGTCCTGGAGACAAAGTGAATGTTACTTTAAAAAGAAGTAACCAAGAAAAAGTCATACCAGTGGTGCTAAAAAATAAGAACGGAAATACCGATGTTGTTGAGAAACCAAAGATTGAAGTTATTTCTGCACTCGGAGCTACTTTCGAAGAAGTTAATAGTGGAGAAATGAAAAAATTAAATATTCAGAACGGATTAAAAATCACCAAACTTTCGGCTGGTAAACTATTAAGTGCTGGATTGAAAGTGGGCTTTATCATCACGAATATTGACCATAGGAAGATAAGTTCGATTGAAGATATAAAAGCCAGCCTCGAGAACAGGAAAAATACAGGACAAGGCATCTTAATCGAAGGAGTGTACCCTAATGGCATGAGAGCTTATTATGGGTTTGGCTTATAATTTATAAACAACCAAATTATACTATATCGTTCATAAAGAGTCTCCTGAGGATAATAATCTATCACCAACAAACTATTTCCCAATTTATTCACACTCATATCCAAAGTGAGAATGAGTTGGGAAATATTTTTAAAAGAAAAGTGTTGTTTATTGGGGATTTCCTTTACCTTTGTACTCTCGTAAAAACACCATTTAAGACTTAAACAAGAAAAATGAGACAACTCAAGATTACCAAATCAATTACCAACCGTGAAAGTGCTTCCTTAGACAAATACCTACAGGAAATTGGACGTGAGGAATTGATTACTGCTGATGAAGAAGTAGTGTTAGCTAAAAAAATAAGAGAAGGAGATCAGGCAGCATTAGAAAAGTTAACCAAATCCAATTTACGTTTTGTAGTTTCTGTTGCTAAACAGTATCAGAATCAAGGATTAAGTTTACCCGATTTGATTAATGAAGGTAACTTAGGATTGATTAAGGCCGCCAAACGATTTGACGAAACCAGAGGTTTCAAATTTATTTCATACGCAGTATGGTGGATTCGTCAATCAATATTACAGGCGTTGGCTGAACAATCACGTATCGTGCGTTTACCTTTAAATCAAGTTGGTTCATTAAACAAAATCAACAAAGCTTTCTCAAAATTAGAACAACAATTCGAGCGTGAACCAAGTGCAGAGGAACTTTCTGATATTTTGGAACTTCCTCAAGATAAAGTTGCTGACACCATGCGCGTTTCAGGACGCCATGTATCAATGGATGCACCATTTGTCAATGGTGAAGAAAATAGCTTGCTCGATGTGCTTGTGAATCATGATTCACCAAGAGCTGATAATATGTTGATGAACGAATCTCTTCAACGAGAAATTGAACGTTCGTTATCAACCTTAACTGAAAGAGAACGTGATGTTGTAAAATTATTCTTCGGAATAGGTATCAACCATGGTTTGACTTTGGAAGAGATTGGAGCTAAATTCGATTTAACTCGCGAACGTGTTCGTCAGATAAAAGAAAAAGCAATTAGAAGATTGAGACACAATTCAAGAAGTAAACTTCTTAAAACCTATTTGGGATAATAAATAGAAAGTACGTAATGCCATAACAACCGCATAAATATCAGTTGAAAATTATAACTTCACTGATGTTTATGCGGTTTAGTTTTTTGAAATATTCTTAATAATTATAATAACAAACAAAATTTAATAAAATACGATTATGACTTTTGACACACAAGAAATTTTAAAAGGCGGAGCAAAAGGCTCCTATGAAACTGAGTTGAACGATTGGATAAAACATGAAAAGGCTGCGATAGATTTGATTGGAGTTATAGGGAATTTATGGTTTGAAAAATCGATAGAACTTATCATTTTCAGAAACCAAATGGTTGACCGAAGTGCAAGTGAAATAATGAAACTTCATCAATACGCCAAAGACATTGTAAAACAATCCATCAATGTGACTGATAGTTTGATGTTGGCAAGGGAAATACAAAAGTTGAACGTTGTTCCTTCACGTATCGATATTGGTAGACTGGCGTCAGAGTGGAGTCAGGAAAATTCGAAATACAAATCGGCAACGGATTTTATTGTTGATAAACTTAAAGATTATATTGGAGAAGATAAGCACACCATCACTCCTAAAGACGTTGTATTATATGGTTTCGGACGTATTGGTAGGTTAGCTGCTCGCGAATTGATTGGACAAGCTGGCAAAGGTGAACAATTAAGATTGAGAGCCATTGTCACTCGTTCAAATTCTGAAGAAGATATTCAGAAAAGAGCAGACTTGTTGCGTACTGATTCTGTTCATGGATTTTTCCCTGGAACCATCATTGAAGATTTTGAAAACAAAGCGTTAATCATTAATGGACATACTGTGAAAATGATTGCTGCCAACAAACCTGATGAAGTGGATTACACTGCTTACGGTATTAATAATGCGTTATTAATTGATAATACAGGAATAGCAAGAGATAGAGAAGGACTCAGCAAACACCTTGTGTCGAAAGGTATAGACAAAGTATTATTGACTGCTCCAGGAAAAGGTGATATTCCTAATATTGTTCACGGTATTAATCATAGAGATTATAACAAAGATGAGCGTGTGTTTTCAGCGGCATCATGCACTACAAATGCTATTGTTCCTGTGCTTGCTGTTATCGACCGTACCTTAGGCGTCACTCGTGGACACATTGAAACTATTCACTCGTACACCAACGATCAGAATTTATTGGACAATTATCATCCTAAATACAGAAGAGGTCGTTCGGCTGCATTAAACATGGTAATAACTGAGACCGGAGCTGATAAAGCGGTGGCTAAAGTGCTTCCTCAACTTACTGGAAAAATAAGTGGAAACTCTGTAAGGGTACCAACTCCTGATGTTTCATTGGCTATTTTGAATTTAACATTAACTAAACCTTCAACAAAAGATGAGATTAATGAAATAATGAAGGATGCTGCTTTGAAGGGTAATTTGGTTGAACAAATTCAATATTCATTCTCTAATGAATTGGTTTCTACTGACTGCATTGGCAACCCTTGCGCTTGTATTTTCGATAGTCCTGCTACAATTGTGGCTAAGGATGGAAATAGTGCAGTGCTTTATGTTTGGTACGATAACGAATACGGTTACACACGTCAAGTGATTCGGTTGGCGAAGAAAATTTCGGAAGTAAATAGATTAAGGTACTACTAAACGATAGTAAGATTAGATTTTTAATTCGATATTTAAACTGACAAACACTCCTAAATAATAAGGAGCGTTTGTTTTTTCTAACTGTGTTTTACTTCATGAGAACGACCAAATTAATAACACTTTTCTCTTTACTCGCTTTCTCTCTCTTTAGTTTTGATAAAATGGAAGAAGAAAAAATTGCTTGGCGAAGCGATACAAAACTTGAGTGGAAAGACTTTAAAGGAAAACCGAACAAAGCGAGTGGGAATGCCGCCATGACGGATTCGGGG
Organism: Bacteroidota bacterium; assembly: GCA_037131555.1. Classification (GTDB taxonomy): domain Bacteria; phylum Bacteroidota; class Bacteroidia; order 2-12-FULL-35-15; family 2-12-FULL-35-15; genus 2-12-FULL-35-15. The sequence goes on along the minus strand of JBAXQU010000075.1, from coordinate 3,125 downwards.
TATGGTTTTGAAACGAGTGAGTTGGCGGAGGATAGCATTAAATTGACAGTGGTTAATTTTTTTTACCCTAAAAGTTCTTGGGTGAAACTAGATATCGCCACTCCAAAATTACTGGCTCACGAACAATGTCATTTCGATATCACCGAAATGTTCACTCGCAAAATTCGAAAGCAATTATTAGGCTCTAAATTTAGTAGAGCGACTTTAAAATCAAAATTAGAAAAATTGTTCAACAAGAATCAAGAGCAATGGAAAGAGTTTCAAGAAAAATACGACAGCGAAACGGAACATTCGAAAATCGAAAAAAAACAACTTGAATGGCAAAAGAAAGTTCAAAAGGAATTGAACGAACTGGATTCATTTTCTAATTCCGAATTGAGTGTTTATGTTCGACATTGATATTCTCCTTTCAAGTTAACATTCATAAATAGACATTTTTAATAGTTCCATATTAATTTTATTTCAGAAATTTGCGCCAAAATACATTTCACCTTCAAAAATGCATTCACGCGTGCCGCCTGAACTCATTTCACCAATAAAAATGTCCACTGGCGTGCCGCCTGAACCCATTTCACTAAGAAAAATGTCCACTGGCGTGCCGCCACTACCCAGGTTGCCAACAAAAATGTGTAGTGGCGCGTATCAATCATCAAAATCGTATGCTAAATCGAATATTTTAACATATATTTCTTCTAAAGCAACAACTTTTTTAGTTCGTACCAAGGAGTAGAAGGTGTCCTCGCAAACACATTTAGTAATAAAACAATTAAGATTTTTGCGTTATGGCTACCGTTTTGAACAAAAATGCTGAACTCGCTCGCTTTTTACTAGTATTTCATAAAATCCATTCATTCGTATTCTTCAAAAACAAAATACCCCGTCTCGAGATTCGAAACGGGGTGTTTGCTTTTGATAGTTAAATTGGTTTTACTGTTTCACAACTCGTTGTGTGTACAACACATTGTTATCAACATCTAATACTCTCACGAAATAAATTCCGTTTTTGTATTCCTCAATATTGGTTTTCATTGTACTTGTTCCACTTACCAATTGGTGTAACTCGTGTTTCACTACATTGCCCAACACATCGTATACTTCCACCACTACTGCTCTATCAACCGATGTGGTTACATCAATATTGAATTCATTAGCTGTTGGATTTGGATACAAGGTAGAGAACATATTGTCTTTGTCTTCAACTGCTATATTCATTTCTGTTGGACTTGCACAAACTCCGAATGTTAATCCTCTATAAGCACTATTACCACATGCTGTTTGTGCATACACTCGTATCAAACCTGATGCAAATGCTATTGTTGATACATTCAATACAACAGAAGTTGTTCCTTGGCCCGAAGCAATGCTCACACCTGCTGGCGTTGCCCATAGGTAACTAGTTGCGCCTGCTACTGGTGCTATCGAATAAGCTGCTGTTCCTAATCCACAGATTACAGTTGGACCTGTTATAGCACCTGGAATTGCTGGTACTTTACTCACCGCTAGAGTTCGTGCTATACTGTTTGCACAGCCATTATTTGCCATTACACTCACAGTGCCTGCTAGTCCCGAAGTAAACGTTGCAATTATGCTATTTGTTCCTAAACCTGCCGCTATGCTTGCACCTGCTGGTAAGGTCCAATTGTACGATGTGGCTCCTGCCACTGGTGCTACTGAATATGCTGCTGAACTCAATCCACAAGTAACCGTAGGCCCTGAAATTAATCCTGGAGTTGAAGTGGCTCCTGTAAGTATCAAAGTTTTTAACAAACCAATTCCACATCCGTCTACACCTTGTACCGAAATATTACCCGATACATAACCTGTATTTTGAACCGTGATGCTTGTTCCTGATGCCGAAAGTTGAGTAAGTCCATTTGGTAATGTCCATACATAATTCGTACATCCTTGAATTCCTGTTGCGGTATAGGTCATCGTTGTTAATCCGCATAAACTAGTTGGGCCAGCAATACCAGTTGACGCAGCAGGTGATTTACCTACTATTGTTAACGAAGCACCTGGCACACTTCCGCAAGCATTTACACCTATAACGCTTATAACGCCTACCATAAAAGTAGGAGCAATACTTACATTGATGGATGATGTACCACTACCACTTGTAATCGAAACCCCAGCAGGCAATGTCCAAGCGAACGAAGTTGCACCTATCGAGCTTGTACTATAAGTTGCTGTGGTCATTCCGCATAAAGATGACGGTCCAACAATTGGAGTAGCAGCAAATGGTTTCTTAGCATATGCATAATCCGTAGATAAACCTGTTCCACAGTTATTGCTCGCAGTACAAGAAATATTGCCAAATTGGTTATTGCCAGCCACATTCAAAGTAATGCTCGATGTACCTTGACCCGATGCAATGGTTAAACCACTTGGAACTGTCCAGTTGTATGAAGTTGCTTCAGTACTGCTTGCAGTGTAAACAGGATGAGGTAAACCACAAATATCATGAGGGCCTACAATCACTGGTGCAGCAGGTATAGCACCTACGGTTACCGTTGTGACAAATGTTGACCCTGTGCAACCAAGTGCAGAGACTGGTGTTACAGTATATTCCACAATACTATGTACGTTTCCAGTGTTGGTTAATACATCATTGATTACACCTCCACATCCACTTGCACAATTACTGTTACCTGTTACACCACCTAGGGTTACCGAAGAAGTCCAAGTAAAGGAAATAGAAGGAATGGTTGAGTTTAAAGCAAGGTTAGCGGCAGTTGCATTACATATCACAATATCGTTTGCTGAACCAACAGGCACCGCATTAATGGTTACATTTTGACTTGCAGTTGAGGAATTACCAGCATTATCAGTTACAGTCCATGTCACTACCGTTGTTCCTGCCGGAAAAACTGGAGGTGCATCATTACTCACATCAGCTAGTCCACAATTATCACTAGTTATCGGATTGCCCAAAACAAAAAGGTCTCCATTGCAAACATTTATATCTGAAGGTGCGGTGATGGTAGGATTTGTAACATCAAGAATAATTACATTTTGATTTACTGTAATTGCATTTCCATTATTATCGTCAAATGTCCAATGAATAATATGCGTTCCTTGGGTTGAATAAATCAAAGGGTCGGTAGTGCTTCCTGTTATGGTTCCTG
>JBAXQU010000074.1:0-16313 GCA_037131555.1 Bacteroidota bacterium | reverse complement strand
TGTAGCGAAAAGGGGAGTTGAACCCCTGACCTCAGGGTTATGAATCCTGCGCTCTAACCATCTGAGCTACCTCGCCATTTTGTTTTTAATTACTCTGAATCAGTTGTTTGTAAATAGGTTTTGACCCCAATACTTTACTTTTTTTTAATTTTAAGGGCGCAAAGATAATGTTTATCTTTTCATATTATGAACAGGTTTTAATAATTTTAATGAATAATAATAATAGCGTGTTAAATATTTTTTTATATATTGCGCTGATATTCTTTTAATAGGAAATTAAAATGAGTAAAAAAAATAGAAAAATAAAGAAGATAAAAAAGGCAATTAAGCCTTCGAAATCTATGCCTCCCTCAAAAAAGGTGAAGAAAGAAAAATCTGCTAAATCAAAACCTGTGAAAAAAGCAGCTACTAAAGTGCAGGTAAAAACTACTGTGAAGAAAAAGTTGACTGTTAAGAAAGTTTTGAAGCCTATAAAGAAAGTTGTTGCTAAAAAAGCTCCCGCAAAAGCAAAACTGACCAAGAAAAAAATCAAAGAAAAGCCTTTAAAAATTGCTAAAAAAACAATTGTAACCAAAACGAAAGAAAAGCCTAAGAAGCTTGTTTCGAAAGGGGAGAAGGATTTGAAGAAAACTAAATATAGTGTTGCGAAAGCAAAAACTAAAACAAAAGAACCAAAGAAGAAAGTAAAGGAAGAAAAAGTGATTAAGGAAAGTTTAGATTTAGAGAAAGATTTTGAACTAGACTTATTGTTGGATGATATTGAACCAAAACTTTCGGGATCGAAAAAAAGAAGAAGAAAAAAGAAAAAAAACAAGACTGAAGAAGAAGAACCTGAAATTCTTCATGACGATTTAGTTGAACAATTACTTCGCTCGACTAAAAAACCAAAACCACAACCAAAGGTGCCCAAAATGCTCAAAACATTTGTTAATCCTATGGCTTCATTGACGGTAGCGGTAAAAACTAACGAGTCAAAAAAGGCGAGTGCAGCTAAAAAGGAACCCAAAGGGAAGTTTTCGGAAGAGTATGTAATTCGTACTTCTGCTAATATTTTATACGAATTTTTAACCACACCTGGTGGTTTATCGGAATGGTTTGCGGATGATGTGAACATTCATGATGGAGTGTTTACTTTTTTCTGGGAGGGTAGTGCTCAGAAGGCAAGATTGCTAGGTTTTAAAGAAGAAGAGTACGTGAGGATGCAATGGCTTGACAAACCTGATGGTACTTATTTTGAATTCAAAATTCAGAAAGACGATATTACGGGCGATACTTCTTTAATCATTACCGATTTTGCTGATGAAGCTTCTGATTTGGAAACTTCGAAACGTCTTTGGGATAGCCAAGTTGATAAGCTACTTCATATTATTGGGTCATACTAAATCGTTTATTCCATTATTTATTTCACTGCTTTTTAATGTGGGTGTAAACGAGTTGATGTGAAAACTTTTCTAAAAAACAATTTTTTATTTATTGTTCCTTATTTACTCTTCCTTTTGTTAGGTTGCGTATTAATCATATTGAATACCAAAGCAGAGAAACATCTCGAGTTTAATGCTTTTCATTCTATTTTTTTCGATTATTTCTTTTATTATTTTACGTTTCTTGGCGATGGTTTGGTGGCAGTTTTGGTCACCATTATTTTGCTTACCGTGAAATATCGATATGCACTTTTGGTTGGCGTTTCGAATACAATTTCAGCCTTGATTACTCAGTTTTTGAAACACGGAGTGTTCGATAATATGGTGCGTCCTAAGAAATTTTTTGAAGGTGTTCACGATTTGTATTTTGTGCCTGGTGTTGATAATTACCTTTACAATAGCTTTCCTTCGGGGCATAGCACGTGTGCTTTTTGTCTCTATTTATCATTATCATTAATTTTAAAAAACAAAATGATGAAGTTTGTTTTTTTTCTCATCGCTTTGTTAGTGGGTTATTCGCGTGTGTATCTTTCGCAACATTTTTTCGAAGATGTGTATGCAGGCTCTATTATTGGTGTTTCGGTTACATTGATGGTTTATTATTTTCTTTCGAAAATGAATAAACATTGGTTCGAGTATTCACTTCTCAATTCATTTAAATCGTGATTAACGCCACTGCTTTTCGCAATTCATTGATAATTGCCATCATTGCATTTCTTCTGTTTGTTCCGTTTTTAGGTGCGGTGCATCTGTTCGATTGGGACGAAATTAATTTTGCTGAATGTGCTCGCGAAATGCTGGTAACACACGATTATTTTTCGGTTAAAATAAACTTTCAACCTTTTTGGGAAAAGCCTCCTATTTTTATTTGGATGCAAGCTTTATCCATGTCGGTGTTTGGGGTGAGCGAATTTGCTGCTCGATTGCCTAACGCAATATGTGGCATTGTTACGCTTGTAGTGCTTTACAATATTGGTAGAAAATTGGTGGACGATAAATTCGGAATGATTTGGACATTGGTGTATGCTAGTTCTTTTCTTCCTCATTTCTATTTCAAATCGGGTATTATCGATCCTTGGTTCAATCTGTTTATTTTTCTGGGCGTTTATTATTTTATTTTGTTTACCAATACTAAGACCACTCGTTCGCTTATTGTTTCGGCTTTGTTTATTGGTTTGGGTGTGCTTACCAAAGGACCTGTGGCTGTTCTTGTTTTAGGATTGTGTGTGGTGGTGTACTGGATTATCAGGCGTTTTCATCCATTTATGACTGTGAAACAAATAGCCATTTATACCATTGCTGTATTGTCGGTAGGAGGGATGTGGTTTCTGATGCTTGTGCTTACGGGCAATGCAGCCATCATCAAAGAATTTTTTCTGTATCAAATCAGATTGTTTAGTACGCAAGACGCGGGGCATGGTGGGCCATTTTATTATCATTGGGTGATACTGCTCGTTGGTTGTTTTCCGGTTTCGGTGTTTGCGTTGCGGGCTTTCCGCAGAAATACGAACGACACTCCTTTTCAAATTTTATTCAAGTTATGGATGATTATTTTATTGCTCGTTGTACTCATCGTTTTCAGCATTGTGAAAACTAAGATAGTTCATTACTCTTCGTTGTGTTATTTTCCGTTGAGTTATTTGGGAGGTTACGTGGTTTACAAATTTATGAATGGCGAAATGATGTGGAAGAAAAGCACATCTACTTTTTTGGCCATCATTGCAAGCCTTGTGGGCATTGTTATTGCGGCATTGCCATTGGTTGAAAAATACAAGGAAACCATCATCAATTCGAAACTTATTGACGATGATTTTGCGGTGGAAAGTTTGAAAGCTAGTGTACACTGGAGCGGAATGGAAGGCCTTGTGGGCATTGTGCTTATAGTGGGCACAGGGTTGATGTTGTGGTTCATTCGAAAACGGAAAATGACCACAGGCATTGTTGGTATTTTCGTGGTTTCGTTGTTTACCATCAACATGGCGGCAGTGGTGGTGGCACCCAAGGTGGAGCCTTATTCGCAAGGGGCAGCCATTGAGTTTTATGAATACCTACAAAACAAAGATTGCTATGTAGAAACCTTGGGTTTTAAAAGTTACGCCAATCTTTTTTATTCGTTGAAAAAAGAACAGACCAATAAAAATAGTTACGACTTGGGTTTTTTATTGCGAGGCAACATTGACAAGCCTGCTTATTTTGTGGTAAAAATTACCGACATAGCGGATACCCAAAAAGATTACCCTGAACTAAAAGAAATTTACAGAAAAAACGGTTTTGTGTTTTTGATGCGTTTGCCTAAAACGAGGATTTAGTTGTCTTTTGATTTTAAAAGGGGGCAATTGCTTCTTCGGCCATCTTTCATGGGAAATGTTCATCAGCCTAAGTAAATAATTTAGCAAAATGCAGATATTTAATTTGTTAGGCATTAAAATTAATTCATATTCCAATCTCAGGAATATTAATTCATCTACGTGGAATAGTAATTCTTTCACGTAGAATATTAATTCTTTCACGAAGAATATTAATTCGAGTCTATTCAATAAACTGTGTCAGGTTAAAATTAATTACCTGGGTCTATTCAATAAACGGTGTTAGGTTAAAATTAAAAAAACACGGAAGCATTTGAAGTAATCTTAAATACTTCTGAAGCAAACCTGCTAAAAAGTAGCGTTTTTTCTTTGCGCCTTTCCGTCTTTGCGGTAAAGAAAGAGCTATCTTTAAGCCGATTTTGAAAAAATGAGAGGGGCGATATGTCGCGAGAAAACTACTACCAACAGCTGGGTGTGAAACCAAGTGCGCCTGCAAACGAGATAAAGGCGAAGTATAGGGCGTTGGCAAAAAAATATCATCCTGACAAGAATATTGGGAATAAGGAAGCGGAAGAACGGTTTAAGGAGATTCAGGAGGCTTACCATGTGCTGTCGAACCAAAACAAAAGGCGGCACTACGACTTGCACGCAACCGAACGGGTGAACTATTACCAAACTAAGGCTTATACTAAGGGGGAAAAAGGGGAGGAAGAGGAAAGTCCGGTGGACAAAACGGAATGGTATCATTTTGCCATCAGTGTTGGGGTGGCGGTGGTGTTGCTTTACTTTATAGTATCGTATTCGTTGAAGTAAAAAACGGGGGAAGCTAAAAGTGAGAGGCCCGACTTATTGCAGGGCCATGAATTTGGCTTTGGAAAATACTACACAGGTTAATCGGGCAATGCAGGTGAGGTCGCCTTGGAGGTTGTAAATTTTAATTTCCCAGATATGGTTTAGTCCACGGATGTGGATGGGTTTGCAAATGCCGGTGACGGTGCCACCGGTAACTGCTTTTACATGGTTGGCATTGATTTCGAGGCCTAAAACGGTGAACAAATCGTGATTGATGGTGAGCCAAGAAGCAAGGCTGCCGAGTTCTTCGGCTAAGGCTACTGAAGCACCTCCGTGGAGCAAACCGAAGGGTTGCTTGGTGCGTCTGTCGACCGGCATGGTGGCTTTTAGGTAGTCGTCACCTATTTCGGTAAAGGTGATGTTGAGGTTTTCGGCCAAGGTATTGGGCATCATGTTTTGCAAATCTTGAATGGTGGGGTTGGCGTACCAAATTTTTTTCGATTTCATAATTTTGTTGAGAATTTAGGTCACAAAAATAGGCTTAATTCGTATATCTTGGCTTAAAACTATTGGGCTAAGGTTTCGCTAATTTATCATAAAAGACATGATTTGATAATGTCGGGGCTATAACTTTAGGCCTTAATGTCGATAAAAAGAGTAGTTTTGCAGCCCTTAAAATAAGTAAAAATGAAAAACATAAGAAACATTGCCATTATTGCCCACGTTGACCACGGTAAAACAACCTTGGTGGACAAGATATTACACACCGGAAAGTTGTTCCGCGAAAATCAGGAATCGGGTGAGTTGATATTGGATAATAATGATTTGGAACGCGAACGAGGGATTACCATTCTCGCAAAAAATGTTTCGGTAAGATATAAAGGAACAAAAATTAATATCATTGATACTCCAGGCCACGCTGACTTTGGAGGCGAAGTGGAACGTGTGTTGAACATGGCTGATGGGGTGGTATTATTGGTGGATGCTTTTGAAGGAGCAATGCCTCAAACCCGATTTGTAACGCAAAAAGCATTGGCACAAGGAAAACGTGTGGTGCTTGTTATCAACAAGGTAGATAAACCTAATTGTCGCCCTGACGAAGTACACGATCAAGTATTCGATTTGTTTTTCAACCTTGGAGCTACCGAGGAACAATTGGATTTTAAAACCGTTTATGGTTCATCGAAACAAGGTTGGATGGGTCCAGATTGGAAAACACCGAATACCGACATCACTTATTTGTTAGATACCATCATCGATTTTTTCCCTGAATCGCCACGTGTGGAAGGAACATTGCAAATGCAAATTACCTCATTGGATTATTCTTCGTTTGTAGGTCGTATTGCTGTGGGACGTGTGTTGAGAGGAGAAATAAAAGAAAACATGCCGGTATCGCTTGTGAAACGTGATGGTTCGGTGGTGAAATCGAGAATAAAAGAATTGTTCACTTTCGAAGGATTGGGCAAACAAAAAACTACTACTCCTATCCAATCGGGCGAGATAGTGGCCATAACAGGTATTGAAGGATTTGAGATAGGCGATACCATTGCTGATTTTGAAAACCCTGAAGGATTGACTCCAATAGCTATTGACGAACCAACGATGAACATGACGTTTTGTATCAATAACTCTCCTTTCTTTGGTAAAGAAGGAAAGTTTGTTACTTCGCGTCACTTGAGAGACCGTTTGTTCAAAGAGTTGGAAAAAAACCTAGCACTACGTGTGGAAGAAACCAATTCGGCTGACTCGTATTTGGTGTTTGGTCGTGGTATTCTTCACTTGTCGGTACTTATTGAAACCATGAGACGTGAAGGCTACGAATTGCAAGTAGGGCAGCCACAAGTTATCATTAAAGAAATAGATGGAGTAAAATGCGAACCAATAGAAATATTGACCGTAGATGTTCCTGAAGAATATGCTGGTAAGGTGATTGAATACGTGAGTCAACGTAAAGGAGATATGTTGTTGATGGAGCCAAAAGGCGATTTGCAACACATCGAATTCGAAATTCCTTCGCGAGGTATCATTGGTTTAAGAAATAATATCTTGACGGCAACTGCCGGAGAGGCCATCATGGCACACCGTTTTAAAGCTTTCGAACCTTGGAAAGGAGTTATTCCTCATCGTAACAATGGGGTGCTTATTTCGGGCGAATTGGGAACTGCTATTGCTTATTCAATTGATAAGTTGCAAGACAGAGGAAATTTCTTTGTTGAAGCAGGCGACCCTATTTACACCGGACAAATCATTGGCGAAAACAATCGTCAGGATGACATTGTGGTAAACATCACGAAAGAGAAAAAACTAACCAATATGCGTGCATCGGGTTCGGATGACAAAATGCGTATCATCCCGAAAATTAATTTTTCGTTGGAAGAAGCCATGGAGTATATTCAACTTGACGAGTATGTGGAGTTGACTCCAAAATCGATACGTATGCGTAAGATTTTGCTTGACGAAAATGAAAGAAAACGTTCGGAGAAAAAAATGGTGAATCAATAAGAAACCAAAACTCCGTTGGATATTAAAAGACCGATGTTCTGTGAAAACAGAGTATCGGTCTTTTTACGTTAGCATGAGTTTGAAGCTAGCGATAACAAGCCCTATGGCTAATAGACAACGTAAGGTAGGTAGATTAAATTTTTTGCTCCCGAAATACGAACCTGCAATGCCACCCATGACGGTAAATACAATGGCGTATTGTAAATGATCGGTGAGGTGAATTCCTCCTTTTTGCATTTGCCCAAACAAACCCGATAAGGAATTCACAAAAATAAACAAGGCAGATACTGCAGCTGTTTCTTTTAAACTTGCCCAACGCATCAATAGCATGAGTGGGCTCAACAAAATGCCTCCTCCTATTCCAATCATTCCCGAAACAAGCCCAATTAATCCACCCGAAAGGAGTCCTGCCCATAAAGGTATTTTGTTGTTGGTTTGGTTGTTTTGTTTGAATTGAACTACCAATCGAATGATGGCGATGAACAAACAAACAGCTAATATTTTTTTGTAAATACTATCGGGCAACACCATGGTGCCACCCAGAAAAGCCATAGGGATGCTGAGGATGATGAAAGGTAAAAAGAGTTTTAAACGGAAATGCCCTGCTCGGTAAAAACCAATAAACGAGATGAGCGAAACAGCAAGATTCATGACCAAGGCAGATGATTTCATGAGCGAAGGAGCAATGCCAACCATTGCCATCACGGCTAGATATCCACTTGCTCCGCCATGCCCTACTGATGAGTAGAGAAAAGCCACCAAGGCAAGAAGAGAAATCAATAATAGAAATTGTAAGTCCATGTTTTAGTTTGAGTCATCCGATTTAATTGGTTCGAGACGATGCAAAGTAAATAAATATTGTTGGCTCAATAGAAAATTAAAATTGAAATTAATGCGAGAGTTATTGTTTCAAACAATCCATTATTTGGGCATTAATCTCGTCACCACGAGTGAGCACCATCATGTGCGAACCATCTTTAATGATTCGGGTAGGTTTTACATTTCGTATCGGCAAGGTATGGTCTTTTGTTCCGTGCAGGTGTATTATGGTTGGTGAGTAGTTTTTTCTATCCCAATTTACAATCATGTTTACCGTACGTTTCATGTAGAGGGCATCCTTCTTCTTCAACATACTTTTAAAAACTTCTTTGTTTTTGTTTCTATCCGGTTCGACCAAGGGTTGAAGGATACGAGCACCCATTTTAATTATTCGTTTGGGAACGCATTTATTCAAAGGGAAATGTTTCTGGAACTTATAGCGCATCGGCAGCTCGCAACTGCACTTAGCACTGGAGATGATGATTGTTTTTTGAGGATGCAGGATGTCGGCTAGTTCGGTACAAAGCATTCCTCCTAACGAAACTCCAATCAAAACAAATTTGGAAGAGGTATCAATTTCTTTGCTTACTATTAGAGAAAACTCTTTCATGGTGCACCATTTGCTGGGTATTGGATAATTGATAAAGTGTTTCTCGTAATTTGTCGAGTACAATTTTTGAAAACTCTCGTTCATCCGAACCTTGCCCTGGTAAAAAATACACCTTGGTTTTTGTTTGCGAAAAAGAAAGATTGGCGAGTAAAACGAAGAAATAAATTAATCTCATTGCTCTTCCTCTTTTGGTTTCGGAACAAAGTCATAGTTTATCACCACCTCTTGTTGAGGCGGTAAAGGAGGTTGCTCTATTTCAAATTCTGGTTCTTCCGTTATGTCTTCATCCTCACCAAAATCGTATACCTTGGCTTGTGGTCCTTCTTTGCGGAAATGATAAGCCGTTACAAAACCTGCGATGGCACCCATCAAATGACTTTCCCATGAAATCTCTTTGGTTAATGGCAATACACCATAAGCAGTGCCACCATAAAGAAAAGCTACAAACAATGAAATAGAAAGCAATCGTACATCTTTGCGAAAGACACCACTAAAAAAAATAAAAGTAACAAATCCATACACCAGTCCACTCGCTCCGATATGATAAGCAGGACGAGCAGCAACCCATACCCAAAAATCAGTAATAAGATAAACCCAACCAAAAACTTGAAATGCAATGGGACGATAGAAGTAAAACATGACACTTCCCAAGATAAGCAATGGCAAGGTATTGGAGGCAAGATGAGAAGCATCGGCATGCAAGAGAGGTGCTGTCAAAACACCAAGCAACCCTTCGAGTGTGCGAGGATATAATCCATACCACGAAAGATTATTGTCGGCAACGGTTTCATAAAGGCGAATGCCCCATAAAATGGCTACAAACAAGGTAGGATAAAGAATACTATAAAATAATTTTGATCTTGAATTGAGCATTTCTTAAAACAAACATACTACATTCTATTGTATCCTGCGCTTCTCAATCATCATACCAAATCAAACAACTGACTTTTCGTCATAAAATGAATAAAAGAGGCATGAAACTATTTTGTTTAATTTCGCAACTCATCCATTTTAATCAATTATTCGCTTATGAAAATTCATTTCGTTTTATTACTCGGTATTTCATTGTTTGCTTGTCATCAAAAAGAAATAACAAAGACTGACAATAATAAACCAATAAGCAATGCATCAACTGGTGATGAAACAAAAGCGGTAGTGATTGATGCAAGCATGGATGTTTCGTCAACAGGAGCTATGTATACCATCGACAGCATGAAAATAACAGGAAACATTTTGTCAATCATGGTGAATTATTCGGGAGGATGCAAAACACACGAATGGGAATTAATTTCGAATGGACTATTCGAAAAGTCGTTACCACCAAAAGTGGCGGTATGTCTCAAACATAAAAACAATGGGGATGCTTGTCGCGAATTGGTGACGAAAGAATTAAAGTTCAACATTGCCAAACTTAAATCGCCAAACAGCAAAACGGTGATAGTGAAAATTGGGGATAAACAAATAAGATATACTCAAGAATAGAAAGCAATACTACCTCTATAGCCAATTCCTACTTCCTTCCGTTTGGATAAAAATAAATACATATATTTGTCACGATGAATTTCGCAAAACGAATACTTGCTTTCTTCTTATTAGGTATTTTCCTGTTCAATACCATGGGATATTTTATTGCGTTCAAAGCCATGCAATACGAAATTAAATCGAACATTATATCTCAAATAAAGCTTGGTGTGCCCACCGCAGAAGAAACTGTTTTAACCATTGCCAAATCTGATTTAACAAACATCGACTGGAAAGAACAAGGAAAAGAAATGGTGTACAATGGGAAACGATATGATGTGATAAAAACAAAAGAAGAGGCAACTACCATCACTTATTATTGTATTAATGACAAACAGGAAGAAACACTATTTGCTAACCTCGACAATCAAATCAATACTCACATTTCAAACCAAAAATCAAGTTCTAAGGGTACTACAAAAAACATGGTGAATGATATTGTGAAAATTATTTTCAATCAAACTTCTAGTTTTTCTTTTAACAGCGAAGCAACATCTAGCCGTTACTTTCTTCCTTACGAAGTATCCTTTACTTCCGAAACCATCCAAACAACAAGTCCTCCACCTCGTATTGGTTAATCCTCTTCGAATCGAACTGGTAAGTTTATTACCTTGTTCTGTTTCAAGCTATACATTTTATTTTCTTCAGGTTTAGTAGCTTAAATCCTGAATGAATTTATTTGTATAGGGCACAACTGCGTTCGGCAGTTAGAGAGTGCCGGACGCAGGCTAGTGCCAATTTCTTTAATCATCAAAAACATAAAATTTCTACTTAAATATAAAATGAAAAAAATATATAATACACTCATTTTTGCAATGATTGGATTTGCTTCCATTGCACAAAACTCCTTAACTGGAAAAGTAAAAGAAGCATCAAAGGATAGTACATCGTTACCTGGTGTAACGGTTTATATACCTGATTTAAAACTTGGGGCTATTACCAAAGAGGATGGAACCTTTACCATTAACAATATTCCAAATGGAACATTTTTGGTGGAAGTAAGTTCTATAGGTTATGCTCCTGAAACGAAAGAAATAAATCTTAAAGAATCGGCTTCCCTTAACGTTGTGCTTCATCAATCAACTATTGAATACAAAGAAGTTATAGTTACAGGTGTATCATCGGCTACTGAGGCAAGAAACAATCCACAATCGGTAGATGTGGTAACGAACGAAGATTTCTTACAAAATGCTTCTTCCAACTTAATTGATGCCATTACCATTGCTCCATCGGTGAACTCGATGGTACATGGACCAGAGATTTCGAAACCATTTATTCGTGGTTTGGGATATAACCGTGTGGTAACCGTGAATGATGGTGTGCGTCAAGAAGGTCAACAATGGTTCGATGAGTTTGGAGAAGAGATTGACGAATATTCGGTGGACCGTGTAGAAATACTAAAAGGCCCAACTGCCTTGAGTTACGGCTCTGATGCATTTGCTGGTGTTATCAATATGTTGTCGGCACCAACAGTTCCTGAAGGTACCATCAAAGGAAGTGTGTTGGCCAACTACCAAAGCAATAATGGTTTGTTTGGCGAATCGGTAAATCTTGCTGGAAATCAAAAAGGATTTGTTTGGGACTTGCGTTATAGCAATAAAATGGCACATTGCTACCAAAACAAATATGATGGATATGTTGCTAATTCGGGATATTCGGAGAGTAATATAAAAGCGATGTTAGGTATCAATCGTAAATGGGGATATTCGCACCTTACGCTTTCTTCGTTTGATATGAAACTTGGAATAATAGAAGGTGCTAGAGATAGTGCTACTGGAAAGTTCATGCAACATTACCTATCTTACACTGGCGAAGATAGCATGGGCATTGTTCCTCAAGGTGATTACACGAAGTATAATAATTTTCCTGTGATCCATCAACATGTGCGTCATTACAAAGCGGTGCTTGATAATAGTTTTGCGCTTGGTGCTGGCAGATTAGGACTCCGATTGGGACTTCAACAGAATTACCGTCAAGAAGCAAACGATATTACTTATAATGGGTTCAACAATTATTTCTTCTTACAAACGTTGAACTATGATGTTCGTTATACATTGCCCGAAAAAAATCATTTTGAACTTGCAGTTGGTGTAAACGGTATGCAACAAAATTCGCAGGACAAAGGTGTGGTGTTCGTTATTCCTGAATACAGCATTTTCGACCTTGGAGCATTTGTTACTGCTAAGAAAGCATTTTCGAAACTAACGCTTACAGGAGGTTTAAGATACGATACTCGAATGACTAAAGTGAAAGAAATGTGGGTTGATTCGAGTGGTGTGAGATTAGATGGAAAAGTAGACGCAAGTTCGTGGCAACAATTCACTCCGCAAAGTGCTAGTTTTTCTGGCCTATCGGGAAGTCTTGGTATGGCGTATGATTTCAACGAAAATGTTTACGGAAAACTTAATGTTTCGCGTGGATACCGTGCTCCAAGTATTCCCGAAAGTGGATCGAACGGAATACATGATGGCACTCCTTTCTTCGAAATGGGCGACCCTAATTTAAAAGCTGAAAGTAGTTTGCAATTAGATGCCACTATTGGTATCAATACAGAAGATTTTACGTTAGAAGCTGATGCATTCTATAACCAAATCAACAATTATATATTCCCAGAAAAACTTCAATCGAAATTGGGTGGTGATTCGATGCGTACGGATGTGGCAGCAGGAATGGCAGGTCCTGCTTTTAAATATGTGCAAGGCGATGCGGTGCTTTCGGGTGGTGAAGCTATCTTTAATCTTCATCCACATAACCTAAAAGCATTTCATTGGAACAATGCCTTCGGTATGGTGAATGCAGTACAACTTAATCAACCTGATTCTTCGAAATACTTGCCTTATACGCCTCCTTACAAATACCATTCGGATGTGAAATTTGTGCTTGAGAAATCGGGGACCTTGCTTAAAAATGCTTATTTGAAATTCGGAATGGATTATTATTTCGAACAAAATAAAGTGTTTTACAAATTCGGAAACGAAACCATTACTCCTGAATATACTTTGTTCAATGTGGGTGTTGGTTCTGAATTCTGTTCGAAAAAACGTACCGTTTGTTCGCTTTATATTTCTATCAACAATATTGCTGATGTGGCTTTTCAAAGCAATATGGATAGACTTAAATATGGCGACACCAACAATGTAACTGGGCGAATTGGTGTGTATGGTATGGGAAGAAATGCAAGTATCAAACTTATTATTCCAATTGATATTAAGAAATAAAATTTCTAAATACACTGGTAAACAAAAAGAGGAACAACGAAAGTTGTTCCTCTTTTTTTAGTTAATAATTGAAAACAATAAAACGAAGTGCTTTATTTTGCTTTCATTTTATTTCCTTTTGCATCATGCGTCACTTCGGCCAGTCCGAGCGATTCCATTAATGGAGGAATATACATTCCTACTCTTCCTCGTAATCCTTTTTTCAAACCATACCAACCTTTAACAGGATTTTTTTCTGAACGTCCCCACGATTCAACAGTGCCATCTTTAGCTGGTTTTTGTTCGTCAGCACTACCAAGCTCCATCCAGTCGCCATGTTTTTTGAGCATTGCATGTAAGTCGTCAAGTATACGTGCATCATAATGCAAAATGGTTTTGCCAACGGTGCATACTAAAATTTCTTTCCCATCTTTTTCGTCCGAATGCATGGTGAATTCGGATGTTAATGGTGGTGTTTTTAAATTCAATGGTTTTTCTTTTGTTCCGATTTTGTATTTCATAGCTATTTGTTTTTAAGAGTTAAAAATATTGGTTGATGAACCTACTAAAGTTAAGAGTTCTTGTTTTGGTGCAGCTTCTAAGCCACTCGATTTGAGTTGTTCTTGGAAATGTTTGAATGAGGCTAAGTCGTTCAATAATTTCTGGTCTTCGTCTGATTTGAAAAACGCTGTATGGATAAATGTTTTTCCGTCAGAAGATAGACAAGCATTGTAGTTGATGCCTACATAATTTTGTTGTTGTAAATCTTTCATCACATTATTGATGTTTACTTGGTTTTGTTCGGCATATTCAGCCTTGGTGGTGTAGGTTACTTTTACTGTTTTCATTTTGTTTTTGTTTTGAGTGATTAGTTTCTGATTTGTTTATATTGTATTGACGAATAAGAAAAAGAAAAGGATAGGATGAATCAATTATTTTTTAAAACTATTTTCCATCACCTGTCGGTTGTGCTCCAAATGATGAAGTTGTAAGGCCGATGCTTTCGATTCGAAAGGGTCAATCTCTTTCAAAATTTGCATTCGCAAATCGAACAACTGTTCTTTGTCTTTGTTTTCGGCTTCTTTCACCAATTCAATTTTCATTAATTCGGTTTGTACATTTTGTTTGGGGTTGAATATTCCGTTCAATTCGGAGCATTGATGACAAACTCCTTCTTTGTTTATCAATGCACATCTGCCTTCGAAGATGGTTATCATTTTGGTGCGACCGGTATGCAAATAATATTTAATCATTGCTTCGTTGGTATTGAGTATGGTGGTGATTTCAGCGATTTTAAATCCATACACTTCTTTCAGGAAGATACAAAGTTGTTGTTCGAGGGGTAATGATTTCGAAATGCAAGTAAAACAAAAAGCAATATGTTCTTTCATTTCGAATTGGCCTTGAGGTGAAGTGGTATGGATATGCATGGCTTCCTGGAAAAATTGTTTGTTCTGCATGGCGGCTTCTTTGGCAATGTCGGTTACGTTTTCGGGCCAGCGTTTTCGAACGCGTAAATTATCTTTCGCCAAATTAGAAGCGATGGTGAACAACCAAGTTTTCAATGACGATTCGCCTCTAAAGGTTTCGCGTTTTTCCAAACCTTTTATATAAGTATCGTGTGCTATATCTTCGGCATCCGAAACACTTGCTGTGATGCGAAGCAGATAAGATTTTAATTGAGTGATGATGTTTTCGAATTCTTGATTAAATAATTCTGCTGTCATAATTTAGATGAATGGTTGAGTGCAAAGATAAAAAATGGATTTCGAAATGAGGGGTTCATTTTTTTTTCACTGTAAAGAATCAAAGTCGCAAAGAAAGATTAAAGGATTTGAGAAGCACCCCTAACAACCAACAACTAACAACTAAAATTAGGGCAGGTAGTTCGTCACGCTTCGGTTTCTTTCCTCCCGCTTTTCGTTCCAATCTTTTTCTTTGCCCGAAAAGGTCAAAGAAAAAGGATTTCCACTTCAATCAGGTGCAGTTAGTCAGCGCATCACTCTTCGGCACCTGTCCCGACACTTCGGGATTCGTATTCCTTCTAATTCTCTAGTAAGTCCCACTCCGTCACCCCTCTCCTTCGGAGAGGGGCCGGGGGTGAGGTCTTTTCGTAAAGCCCCCCAAATCCTAAATCCCCAATTCCTAAATCCTAAATCTACTCCCTCCGTCACCCTCTACTTTGGAGAGGGGATTGAGAGGAGAGGTGTTAACTTGCATATATTCAGTCATTTCTGAATTTATTCCCCCTTCATAGCCCGTTTCTTATATACTCATACATCGCTTCTTATGTTCTCATATTTCGTTTCTTACATCCTCATACATCGTTTCTTATATACTCATATCCCCTTTCCAATCCTCATATTTCGTTTCTTATATCCTCATACAACGCTTCTTATATCCTCATACATCGTTTCTTATGTTCTCATATTTCGTTTCTTATATCCTCATACATCGTTTCTTATATCCTCATACATCGCTTCTAGTATCCTCATCCTCATTTCACCACCCTCATATTAGGCTTCTTGGTATCTCATACATCGTTTCTTATATCCACATATTTCATTTCTTATATCCTCATACATCATTTCTTATATACTCATACATCTTTTCTTATGTTCTCATACATCGTTTCATATATACCCATACATCGTTTCTGGTACTCCAAAAAATCGTTTCTGGTATTCTCATGGGTCGTTTCTTGGTATCTCCCATCTCATTTCAGCCAGCCTCCTTTGCGCCTTCGCGTCTTTGCGGCAAGAAAATCTCATATCTCAAATCTCATATCTCAAATCTCAATACTCACATCTACCCGTTGGCGCTAGCGCGTTTCGCTAGTGCCAATATTTAGGTGGTGTCCTCACCACCAAATCTAGTACTTAAAATCAAACCAAAAGAGAAGAATTTACTACCTGCACCTGATTGAAGTGGAAATCCTTTTTCTTCGACCTTTTCGGGCAAAGAAAAAGATTGAAACGAAAAGCAGGACGAAAGGAAACGAAGAGAGATGAACTGGCTGCCCTTATTAGTATTGAGATTTTGGTTGTTTTCTGGTATCACATAAAAAAACTCCCGCATGCGTTGCGGGAGTTTTTTGTTTATCAAGCCTTGTGTATGTGGAAAGGGCAAGCGGCTTGTTTTTCCA
>JBAXQU010000073.1:0-16697 GCA_037131555.1 Bacteroidota bacterium | reverse complement strand
GATGTAAGTGTGGTAGATTGTACGTATGATGGAATAGATGAGATAACGGGAGATAAGATGCATTTTAAATTATATCCTAATCCTAACAATGGAAATATGGTATTGGAATACAAAATTGGAGATAATGAAACAGGTGCCATAGAAATATATGATTTAACTGGAAAGATGATAAAAAGTAACACCTTTAGCAGTACCAATTCCAGTTTAAGTATAGATGCAACTAACCTTGAGGCTGGAATGTATTATTACGAAATAAATGTAGACGGTAATAAAATGAAGACAGATAAATTAATAATAATAAAATAAAAAACAAGACCCATTTGTATGAAAGTACAAATGGGTCTTTATATAATAAAATGAAAGCATTGCTTTGTTTCATTTTTTGCATTTTCTATTTTGTTGGCAAAACAGAATCTCAAAATCTTGTACCCAATTATTCATTTGAAGTATATGATACTTGCCCAACTGGCGGAAATCAAATTTATTATGCAACGCCTTGGTTTCAGCCCTGTATCTATTATTACAATAATACACGAGAAGCTTCCAGTTCGGAATATTTTAATTCTTGTTCTAGTAATTTTGCAACAATACCATCCAATAACTTTGGGTATCAATACGCAAAAACAGGAAATGGATACGCTGGTATCCATTTACATCCCGATACTGCAAACATTCGCGAATATATCGAAGTACCTTTATTGGACACTTTAATAGCAAATAAAAATTATTGTGTTCAGTTTTATGTTTCTTTATCCGATACATCTAATCAGGCAGTAAGTAATTTTGGTGCATATTTTTCACGAGATAGTTTATTAGATTCCACTTATTATCACGCAATAGACTACGTAACACCTCAAGTTGAAAATCCATTAACAAATATGTTAAACAATAAAACTAATTGGACACTTATTTCAGGTAGCTTCATTGCCACAGGAGGAGAAAGATTTTTAACATTAGGCAATTTTCATAACAATGCAAATACCAATTTTCAAATAATTATGCCAAGTCTTTATTATGCTGTTGCATACTATTACATAGATGATATAAGTGTTATCTATTGCGACCCGTCAGGAATAGAAGAAATAACCAACAACAATAATTTCAAGTTATATCCAAACCCCAATGACGGCACAATGCAATTAACTTACACATTACCAGAAAACGAAAACGCAATTCTAACAATAACAAATATATTAGGCGAAACACTTACTACATACAAATTAGAAAATCATTCTACCTCACTCAACATAAAAGAAACAAAATTAGAAAACGGAATATATTTTTATCAAATTTATAATAACAACAAACAAGTATATTCTGGAAAAATAATAATAAATAAATAAAATGAAATGAAAAAAATACTTCTTATAATCATAACTATTGTTACAAACGTTAGTTTAATAGCACAACCCGCCAATGATAATTGCGCAGGAGCAATATCATTAACTGTAAACACCACCTGCACCCCCGTTACGGGTGATGTATCAGGAGCATCACAATCATTACCTGCAAATACAACTTGCAGTACAGCTAGTTCAGCAAATGATGATGTTTGGTATTGGTTTGTCGCAACTAACCAATTTATGAATGTTACCGTTGTTGGCTCTAATGGTTTTGACCCTGTGTTTGAAGTATATTCAATATCTTGTGGAGGCACATCATTAGGTTGTACCAATGCAAATTCAACGTTTGGTGGAACGGAAACAGTTTGCTTATCAGGATTAATCACAGGTTCCGCATATTGGGTTCGCATTTACGATTCCGGTACGGGAATACCAACTACCACTACTTTTACAATTTGTATAACCACTTGCACTCCTACAGGAATTAATGAAACAGTAGTAAAAGAAGATGTTATTAATATCTTTCCAAACCCATCAAATGGCAAGTTTAATATTTCAAGCACAAAAAACAATATAGAAAGTATTAAGATAATTAATTTATTGGGCGAACAAGTATTTTCACTATACAATAAACAAAACCAAACTGAAAATACAACAATAGATTTAAGCAGAGA
The DNA here is from genome assembly GCA_037131555.1 of Bacteroidota bacterium. Taxonomy (GTDB): domain Bacteria; phylum Bacteroidota; class Bacteroidia; order 2-12-FULL-35-15; family 2-12-FULL-35-15; genus 2-12-FULL-35-15. The sequence goes on along the minus strand of JBAXQU010000073.1, from coordinate 14,680 downwards.
AACAAAAGGAATTTATTTTGTAAGAATAGAAGATGAAAATAAAAACACAATAGATAAAAAGATAGTCCTTCAATAAAATCACTTCAATAAAAGAATCCCGCCTTTTTTCAAGAGCCGGATTCGTAAACTCATATCCCCATAAAAAATTCTACCTTTGCCGCCCAAACAAAGAACATAACACAATGGGCAGACACAAGAAAAAGAAAGAAGTACTTTTTCTCATGATACAAAATCATTTAATTGTGATGATATGACTTAGTGAAACCAAAAAGGTTTATTCATCTTTTATATTTGACAATTCTAAATCGTAAAAAAATCTATCTTTGGAACATCAATAAACAATTGCCCGTATGAAAAGTCAAGCCGTTTTATTCCTAGCCCTATTCATTGGCATAGCCACCATGAAGGCCGAAAACCCATTTTCGTTTATCAAAAAAGATACTTCCAGATACAATTGTTATGTAGGAGTTCACCTTGGCATAGCATCGCCCCTTGGCGAATTTTCGGACACCAAACAAGGAGGAGCTAAATCGGGCAGATGTTATGGCGCTACCCTCAACATGCCTTTTTCGAAATATTTCATAGGGCCTTCGCTTCGTTTCAATTATTCGAACTACGATTTTTCGGGCGATGCTTTTTTACAAGCTCAACAAAATATTGTGAATGTTACCATCTTCAACAACGGACATCATTACGTTATCACTCCTGGAGCTTCGGCCACTTATACTCATTACGAATACATGGGGGGTATTATGGCTTCTTTGCCTTACCATAAATTCTCCATCGACCTTAGGGTGTTGGGAGGAATGATGACCAGCATCAAATCGAGTCTCAACGAATACCTTACCGATCAAAGTACTAATCAAGACATCACTATGACTCAAGGTTCGAGTAAACAAAAAGGTGGAATATTCTGTATCGGCTCCACAGTTCGGTATTTGGTTGGTAAAAATCAAAACTTTTTCATTTGTCTCAACATCGATTACACTAGTTCTATGGTCGATTATCAATTTCAAACTCACGGACTCACGGTTAGTAATCTCGGTCAAGTATTTCTTACTGATTATTCCGAAAAAAAATCATTCAACGCCAATTCTTTTAATACCACAGCAGGTGTCGGATTATTACTCGGCAAATAAATATAAGCAACTAAGTTTTTTGCCCAATCTTCCAAATCGGATGTTAATTAATTAACAACAAAAGTTCGACAAATTAATTTTTCGGAAATGATATTGTTGTTGATAAACTGCTATATTTGCAAACCAAATAATTAATGCACAAACACGTTTTAAAAGCACGATGAAAAAACTATTCGTAACCCTATTTACACTCATAAGTGTAGCAAGTTTTTCGCAAAAAAAAGGCAGTGGCGACCTCACCAAATACTTAAAAGAAGCCAACTTGCTTATATTGGAGCATAATTATACCATGGCTCTCAAAAATCTAATGGAAGCCTATCACATCGATTCGCTAAATGCTAATATAAATTATAAAATAGGAATGTGTTACCTCGAAACTTCGGGTGATAAAAACAAAGCTTTGCCTTACCTCGAAAAAGCTTCCGAAAACGTTAGTCACAACTACGATTTTATGGAACCAAAAGAAAAAGTAGCTCCTGAAGATACTTACAAACTCTTGGGTATAGCCTATCGTTTGCGCAATCAATTGAACGAATCGAATATCTTTTTTGCAAAATACAAAGAACTAGTAGGTACCAAAAACAAAGAAATAGCAGCCGACCTCGACAGACAATTGCAAATGAACATGAATGCAGTCGACTTTATGCTCGACCAACCAAAGATAAAACTTATAAACCTTGGAGATAGCGTAAACACCGCCAACCCCGAATACAACCCCGTAATAACTGCCGACAATAGCGCTTTGTATTTCACCTCGCGCAGACCAAACGGAATGGGAACAGAGAAAACAGATGAAGATTTAGATTTCGAAGATGTTTACAAATGCGAAAAAACAAAAACAGGAGCTTGGAAATCGCCAGTGTTATTAGGCACTAATATCAACTCTGCCGAAGGCGAAGCTATATCAAGCATTTCGAACGACATGAGAGAAATGTTGATCTGTCATGATGTGAACGAAGGAGACATTTACCAAAGCAATTGGGATGGTAGAGCTTGGAGCAACCTCATCCCACTCGGAGTGAATATAAATACTAAGTTCCAAGAAACCTTTGCCACAGTAACCAAAGACGGCAACACACTTTATTTTGTTAGTGATAAAAAAATCGGATCACTAGGAGGTAGCGACATTTGGATTTCGACAAAACTGCCTGATGGTTCGTGGGGAATAGCCTCCAACATGGGGCCAATCATCAATACTCCTTTTGACGAACAATCGCCTTATATCACCCCTGATGGAAAAACATTATTCTTTAGTTCGAAAGGACATAAAAACATGGGAGGATTTGATATTTTCAAAACCACTCGTGATGCTAATGGCAATTGGACAGAGCCAGAAAACCTGAAAATGCCTTTCAACAGTACCGAAGACGATATTGATTATATGCAATCGGCCGATGGCAAACAAGCTTATTTCTCTTCAGTAAGAAAAGAAGGTAAAGGCGATAAAGATATTTATATGGTGAACATCGAAAAACCTGAAGATAAAAGTACCGTTATCAAAGGCTCACTTACTTTTGATGGCACCACCACTGTACCCGAAAGCGTTCACATCCTTGTTACCGACAAAGCGGCAAATTCATCTGAACAAGAAGTGAGTCCGAATAAAACCAATGGAAGTTTTATTGTAATTGTTCAGCCGGGCAAAACAGGAAAAACCTTCAACTTCAATTTCGAAGCAAGCGGATTCCAATCGAAAAACCTTACCGTTAATGTTCCTGCCAATACCACTTATGATGAAATTCAAAAAGAACTTATACTTAAACCAGTGAACCTCGAAAGTAAAACATCCGGTACTATGAACATCACTGGAACTATAAAAGATGTGAATGGAAAACCAATTCCTTCATCACAAGTAGTGGTTAAAAACAATATGACCAAACAACTTATAAGTGCCAATTTTGCCACACCCGATTCGGGCAAATTCTATTTTATTCTTAAAAGCGGAGAAAACTACAATTTATCGTTCGAAGCCGAAGGGTATTTGTTTCAATCGGCCAACATTAATATCCCTAAAAATCCCGATTATTCTATCATCAACAAGAATATAGTATTGGACAAACTTACCATAGGAGCCAAAGTAGTATTAAACAATATATTCTTCGATTCGAACAAAGCCACCTTGCGCCCCGAGTCGAATGTTGAAATAGAGAAACTATTCGATTTGATGCAACGCAACCCAACTATTTCTATTGAAGTCCAAGGTCATACCGACAATAAAGGGAATGCAGCTGCCAATCTTACCCTTTCTCAAAACCGTAGTCAAACCATTGTAACGGAGTTAGTAAAACGAGGAATTGAAGCAAAAAGATTATCAGCAAAAGGCTTCGGCTCAACCATGCCAATTGCACCAAATGTTCTGCCTGATGGTAAACCTGATGAAGCAGGTATGCAATTGAATAGAAGGGTAGAAATTAAGATATTATAGTTTATAACTTGTAAAAGAAATATCGGCTACTTAAAGAAATTTTATTAGTTTTACGCCATTGAAATTTCGAAACGGCACAGTTTTTTAAAGATTTAGAATATTTTATATATAAATAACCAGCATAGCAATGAATAAATTTTCACTACTTTTACTTTCAGTATTATTTTTCAACATTTCATTAAAAGCCCAGGACAGAACACTTTACAACTCAAAATTCTCGGAGGGAAACTACTTGATATTAGAGGAAAACTACCCCCAAGCACTTAAAAGTTTTCAAGAGGCTTATTACATCGACTCAACCAATGCTAACATCAATTATAAGATTGGTTATTGCTACATCAAAACAGAAGCAACAAAAAATAAGGCATTAAAATATCTTGAAAAAGCTGTAAAAAACACCACCAAAAACTATGATGAAGATGCAAAGGATGAAAAAGTAGCCCCTGTAACTGCTTATTACTACTATGGTTTAGCTCTTCACCTCAACTATAAATTTGATGAAGCAATTGCTAATTACACAAAATTCAAAACTTACCTTGTACCCGGAAAACATAATGCATTGATTAAAGATGTTGATAGGATGATTGAGATTAGTGCTTATGCAAAAAAGCAAGTAGAAATCCCAACTAATTATATCATTAAAAACCTTGGCGATAGTATCAACTCTGCTTACCCTGATTACTCTGCTGTTATCTCGGCTGATGAAAACACTTTAATCTTCACATCTCGTAGACCGGGAAGTACTGGCGGAGATTTCACTTTCGAAGGCGACTATTTCGAGGATATCTATATTTCACATCGTAAGAAAGATAGTACCTGGGAAACTCCACGTTCGATAAGTCCTTTTATTAATACAGATGAACACGAAGCTAGTGTTGGTTTAATTGCTGATGGTCAGACTTTATTAATTTATAAAAACCCGCCAAATGGTGGTGATATATTCGAAAGTCATTTACAAGGAAATGATTGGACAATGCCAATGCCGCTTGAAGGAGATATCAATTCCTCGCATTGGGAACCAAGTGCTTCATTATCTCCTGACGGTAACACATTATATTTTGTGAGTGATCGCCCAGGAGGATTGGGAGGAAGAGATATTTGGACATGTGTAAAACTTCCGAATGGAAAATGGAGTAAAGCAACTAATCTTGGAGCTCCAGTAAATACCGAATATGATGAAGATTCGCCATTTATTGATGCGGTAAATGATGTGTTATTTTTCAGTTCAAAAGGACACAATAACATGGGAGGTTTCGATATTTTCTTCGCTAACAAAAAGAACGACAAAGAATGGCAAGAGCCACAAAACATTGGTTACCCTATCAACACAGTTGATGATGATGTTTATTACACCACATCACCTGATGGAAAAAGAGGATACTTTACTTCTTCACTAAGAGCTGGAGGTTTCGGAGAAAAAGATATTTACATGGCATCGGCTCCTGAGAAAAAGGAAGATGTAGCAATACTTGTTAAGGGCCACGTAATTCCTGCCCCTGGAGACCCTATTCCATCTGACATTGAAATAACCACAATTAATAATGAGTCAGGATTATTGTACACATCTAAAGTGCTTGTAAGAGATGGTAGCTTTATCTTTATTCTTCCTCCTAAAGTTAAATTCTCGGTTTCTTACCAGCAAAGTGGACAAGAATTCTTGAATGAAGAATGGGGACCTTATGATGCCGTTTACCAAGAAATAAAAAAGGACATCAATTTACAACCTGCAAAAAATGGCCAAGCTGTTACAGTTGTTTCCCCTGAAAACAAGAATAAGTTAACTGAATTGCCTAGAACAGCCAATTTGATAAACGCAGATGGTGTTTTGTTTGATGGAGATTGCAAACCTTATGCAAACAAAAAAGTTAACCTAGTTAATTCAAAAGGAGAAATTGTGAAGACCACGACAACAAATGCTAACGGTGCATTTATTTTCACAAAACTACCTTCCGACCTTGCTGACGATTATACCGTGACAACGGAGGACGCAGGAATGAATTTCTGTAAGAAATCAAAGATTACATTTAGAGATAATAAAAACAAAATCATTACTTCACGAAATCTTGGTGTTGACGCTCCAGTAGTTGCAACCAAAAAGGATAAAGGAAACACAATGGATTACATATCTGCAGAAGGGTTTGTATACGATGACAATTGCAAACCTTATGCGAATAAGAAAATTGACTTAGTAAATGGTAAAGGTGATATTGTAAAAACTGTTACAACAAATAGCAAAGGCGGATTCATTATGACAAAACTTGAACCTGCTGATGACTATCTACTAAAAGCTGAGGATCCAGAAATTCACTTCTGTAATAAATCAAAAATCACCTTTAAAGATAAGAATAACAAAGTTCTTAACAGTAAGAATTTTGGATCAGAACCAGTTGTAGCTGCTAAAAAAGATAATACTTCAACAAAGGAAGATATTGAGAAACAGCATGTGCAACTTGCAAAAGTTAATCACCGCAAATTCGAAATGTATTTCAAATACAACATATTTGATACTGATGTTCAAGATGAACCTTTCAAACAATTTGTTTCAAACTTAGAACAACTGTATAAAGAAAGTGGTCAAATTAATTTCAATATTCTTGCTTGTGCTTCTCAAGTACCTACGAAGAAATTTGCTTCTAACAAAGACCTTGCAATCGCTCGTGCAGACAGAATGAAAGAACAATTAACGAATGCTCTTAAAGAAAAAGGTATAGAAGGAGCGAAAATCAACTTTGTAAAAGTTCGAGCCATTGTTGGTGGTCCAACCTATAATGCTGATTGCATTACTAACAAAGCAGAATACGAAAAATATCAATTCGTAAAAGTTAGTGCTTACTAATATACAATAAACATCTTACTTAAAAACTCCGATTCATCTAAATCGGAGTTTTTTTTATTCACTTATCCACCCAAATAATGATTCAACTAAACTTAACAAAACCTATTGCGTTTTTCGATTTAGAAACAACAGGTGTAAATGTGGCTTCCGACCGTATTGTAGAAATTTCAATATTAAAAATACAGGTAGATGGCACCAAAGAAATTAAAACAAGAAGGGTTAACCCAACTATTCCAATACCAAAAGTGACATCCGAAATCCATGGCATCTACGATAGCGATGTCGCGAATGAGCCTACATTTAAAATCATTGCAAAAAATCTCGCAGAATTTCTGTTCGATTGTGATTTAGCTGGTTATAATTCCAACAAATTTGATGTACCCATATTAGTTGAAGAATTTATGCGTGCTGAAGTTGATTTCGATTTAAAAAACAGGAGACTTGTTGATGTTCAAAACATCTTCCACCAAATGGAGCAAAGAACCCTGAGAGCCGCCTATCAATTTTATTGCGGTAAGGATATTGTTAACGCACATAGCGCAGAGGCTGATATCGAGGCAACTTATGAGGTGTTTTTAGCTCAACTTGAAAAGTATGATGGCGTAGAATTTGAAGATAAGAAAGGTAACAAATCATTCCCTATAAAAAACGACATCAAAGCATTGCACGATTTTACAAATTTGAATAAAAATGCCGACTTGGCAGGTAGAATTGTTTTCAACGATAAAGGTGAAGAGGTTTTTAATTTTGGTAAACATACAGGAAAAAGCGTAGAAAAGGTGTTGAAAGACGAACCTTCTTATTACTCATGGATGATGAACGGAGATTTCCCTTTATTCACTAAAAAAGTATTAACCGATATTAAATTAAGAATGGCATTCAACAGATAGTCATTTAAAAACAGTAGGTAATTATTTGAAATGTTGATTAACGCAAAGTATATTAAATAAATTTTAGACGAAAACGGAATGAAAATTATTTGCATTGGAAGAAATTATGCCGAACACGCAAAAGAGATGAAGGCTGCGGTGCCAACTGAACCTGTTTTCTTCATGAAACCAGATACAGCTTTAATTAAAGATAACGAACCATTTTATTATCCAGATTTCTCAAAGGAGATTCACCACGAAGTTGAATTGGTAATTAAGATTAGTAGAGCTGGTAAACATATTGAACCAGAATTTGCTCATAAATACTACGAAGAAATCGGCATTGGAATAGATTTTACCGCTCGAGATATTCAAGCCAAATGCAAAGAAAAAGGATTGCCTTGGGAAAAAGCGAAGTCCTTTGATGGTTCAGCACCTATTGGTAACTTCGTTAATAAAAGAACCTTTACAGATTTGAACAACATTAATTTTGAGCTAACCATCAACGGGAAGTCAGTTCAAAAAGGCAATACAAAAGATTTACTTTTTTCTTTTGATAAAGTGATATCGTATATTTCTAAGTTTGTTACCCTAAAAACAGGAGACTTGATTTTTACTGGTACTCCTGAAGGGGTGGGTGAAGTAAAACTAGGGGATGAATTAGAGGCATTTATTGAGAAGGAATCGTTATTGAAATTCGAAATTAAATAATAGCCAAATGTTTCGGTCAATTCAATAATTAAAATCTAGCAAACCAACTTGCAGATTTTAGCTAACCCTCATTATAAAAAAATTTTAGAAAACAAAGAATCTGTTATAACATTCATACTGCAACGGATTTTGTATGATATAAATTGCTACGACTGTACTTAAATTAATTAATTGTCATTGCCCAAGGATTGGTAACACCTAGTTGCGGATGTATACTAATCACTGGTATTTTAGAATGATTCACCACTTGTTGTGCATAGGTTCCAAGTAATCTTCCTGAGATACCTTCTTCTTGGTCAGTCATAATCACAATCAAATCTGTTGGTGTACTATTTGCATAATCCAACGTCATTTTGGCTTGATTAGAACCTTTAATAATGTTCCTGTCGCATGTGACACCACATTTAACAGCATACTCTTGTATTTGTAATAACTTCACATCAAATCGTCCTAAATCAACTTCATCAAATTCTTTTTCTGCTAAACCTAATACGTGAATTTTGGAAGCAAAATGCTTGGCTAATATAATTGCATGATTCACTTTTTGACGCGAATGAATAGAATCATCAATAGGCAACAATATGTTCTTATATCCCAATTGCGTGGTGTTTCCCTGCACCGATAGCACAGGACAGATGGCCTTAGTTACAACTTTATAAGTATTGCTTCCAACAAAAAACTCAACAATTCCAGATACCCCATGAGTACCCATTACAATTAAATCGACCTCTTGTTCTTTAGAAATATTGGTAATCTCAGAATAGATATTCCCATTTGATGTAATACAAGTTGACTTAACTCCATTCTTTGCACGAATATTTGCCGCAATGTCTTCTAGTCGTTTTTCAATCGATTCCATGAAATCGCTAGGAACATCAACTTGAAGTTCAGGAGTAATGATTGAAAATTTCTCCCAATATTTTTCGACTACATGAAGCAACACTAATTCAGCTTTGAATAACTGAGCAGTGAAAGCAGCATGTTCAATAGCAAGTAAAGATGTTTCTGAAAAGTCAATTGGAATAAGAATCTTTTGAATTGTAAATGGCTTCATATTATTATCGTTTTAGTTATTGTAATTTTTAATATGGATTTGGAAAAAGTGTGGTATCCTTCCTAAAAACAGGTCGAATACTGAGAACAGGAATTGGAGATTTATCAATAATCTCTTGAGCTGATGAACCTACAAAGAAACGAGTGAAGTCAATTTCTTGCTGTGTCATTATCATAATAATATCTCCTTCTACTTTCTCTGCGTACTCAATAATATTACCTGCTAAAGACTCTTCTCCTTTTACACCTTTGACTATTTCGGCAGAACACTCCACTCCTTCTTTCTCTAAAAATGATTTCACTTGTCCTAATTGTCTGGTAAGACGATTAACAACAAATTCGTCTGATGTAAACAGAACTGAAACTACACGAACGACAGCCCCTTTAAACAACTTTGATAATTCTATCGCCATACCAACTTTTTCGCGTGTTTCCTTTGACAAATCAAGAGGTAATACAATATTTTCAATTCCTTTGCGGTGTTTTTTTCCTTTTATTGTAATAACAGGAATTCTAGATTCGCGCACCACGCGCATTGAGTTTGAACCAATGAACTTCTCACTGAACGTTTGGCTACCATTTGTACCCATTACGATCATTGTAGCGTTTACAATTTCCGCAACTTCGTTTATTTTTTCATAAACACGTCCTTTTGCAACTAGGGTATTTACTGACAATTTGCTTTTTTGCGTTACCTCACTTGCTAGTAGATCCAAGTCCTTTTGAACCTTAGCTTTTAATTCAGTATGTTGCTTCTCAGTAAAGAAATTAGCAATCATACCTGTATCTTCTATCACATGAAGCAAGGTTATTTCAGCATTATATTTTTTTGCTAAACTGAAAGACTGTTCCAACGCAATCAACGACTGCTCAGAGAAATCAATTGGAACTAATATCTTATTTGTAGACTGAATCATAAATTTTAAATACTTTTGGCATTTCTTAGTACAAAATAAACAATAATATTTTTGTTTTGCAAGAGAAACTGCTTTTTCATATATATTAAGAGTACAAACCTAAGAAAAAAAAAACGTATTATTTAAATTCATTTAAAATAAAATTTATGAAATTCTTAATTCCAGAAACAGAACTTATATTGAACCCGAATGGAAGCGTATATCATTTGCAGTTATTACCCGAGAACGTAGCTAAAAATGTGATTATCGTTGGCGACCCTGGAAGGGTAGAAACGGTATCTAAATATTTTGACAAAATAGATTTTAAGGTTCAGAATCGCGAATTTGTGTCTCATGGAGGTTCATTTAATGGGAAACCGATTATGGTTGTTTCCTCTGGAATCGGTACAGACAATATTGATATTTTGATAAACGAGCTCGATGCGGCTGTAAATATCGACTTAAAGACTAGAACTATAAAAGAAGAACACACAAGTTTGAATATCGTCAGGATCGGTACTTCGGGAGCTTTACAAGCCGATATTCCTGTTGACAGCTTTGTCGTATCTTCTTTCGGATTGGGCTTTGATGGACTGCTTAATTATTATCTTGACCTACCAAAAGTGAATAACAACGAACTATCTGAAGCTTTTATTAAACAAACCAGCTGGAACAAAAATCTGCCTTACCCCTACTCAATTAAAGGTTCCGAAACTTTAACTCAAACAATAGGATTTGATTTAATTAAGGGGGTGACAGCAACAGCCCCTGGTTTTTACGGACCTCAAGGTAGAAAATTACGTCTTACCCCTTGGGTGGAAGATTTTAATCAACAATTAACCGATTTCAAGTTTGGCGAGCATCGTATCACCAACTTCGAAATGGAGACTTCTGCATTGTATGGTTTAGGAGCCCTACTTGGCCATCAAACACTTACTGTTTGTGCTATAATAGCAAATCGAGTGGCTAAGCAATACAGCAAAAATTATCATATAGCAGTGGAGGAATTGATTCAATTTGTTCTAAAGAGATTAACAAAGTAAGGTTGAAATCTTATTTACCTATGCTGTAAATACCCCATTTCTCCTCCCTACATTTGCCAACGTAAGTAAAATTCGCTGATGAATAAAAAGGAAGTATTCGCTTTAATATCCTTGCTTGATGACCCTGATGAGTCAGTGTTTCGGCAAGTTAGCACAAAGTTCCTTTCGTTAGGACAAGAAGTGATACCTGTATTGGAAGATGCTTGGGAACACTCCTTTGATACTCTTATCCAAAATAGAATTGAAAATATCATTCATCAAATTCAATTCGATTTAATAAAAGAAGCTTTAAAGGAGTGGGCGAAACCCGAGCAGCAAGATTTATTAGAAGGAGCATTACTTATTGCCCGCTATCAGTACCCTGATGTTGACGTAACCAAAATTCATAAACAAATAGCTCAGATAAAACAAGATGTTTGGTTAGAGTTGAATGAATATTTAACAGCGCTCGAAAAAGTTAAAATTATAAACCATATCCTTTTTGATGTTCATAATTTTAGTGGCAACACCACCAATTATCATGCTCCTCAGAATTCTTATATCAACAATGTACTTGAGAGTAAGAAAGGAAACCCTCTGTTACTCTCTATCATCTATACTATTATTGCTCAAGAATTGGAAATACCAATCTATGGAGTGAATTTACCCGAACATTTCATTCTTTGTTTTGCTGACATTGAAATGATGGGTATGCCTACCAGTAAAGGCAATGAAGGTAGCAATGTCTTGTTTTATATCAACCCATTCAGCAAAGGAGCTGTATTCGGGCAAAAAGAGGTAGATGCCTTTTTGATGCAACTCAAATTAGCACCTTTGGCAAAGTATTATGAACCTTGTTCAAATTTAGAAATTATAAAACGGTTGCTTCGTAATTTAATCTCTTCTTACGAAAAACTTGGATATCCAGATAAAAGTGAGGAGTTAAGGGGGTTGTTGGGCTCTTTGGGTTTGTAGCCTTTCAACCTCCGTACTCTTTCTTGCAAATGGGTTTCCTCTTACTTACTTGGTAAGTCGTTTCTTTTTCTGAAAACCGAAGTCGAGAATCTTGTCAATAAAGTCGTACGGCTTGTAACCTTGAATGGCTGTTTGGTGAAAGATACAGGTAGCAGGTGTCATGCCTGGTAGAGAATTCACTTCTATAAACACCACTTCCACACGTGTAGGATTATAAATTCTTACAAAAGCGTCTATTCTTGTATACCCGTTTATGCTTAGCAACTTGGCAGCCTTTCCAAACACTTGTTTCACCTCATTCGAGATTTGCTGACGCGTTTGTGTGTCAAGCGAATATCTTGCAGGAGTTATATTTTGTCCTTGTCCGGCAAGAAATTTTTCCTCCAACGACAATACCTCTCCTTCTGATAAAGCTTCGGATGCTTCGAACACTTCATATTCCAGGTTTCCTTTATCATCGTATTTGGTAAGCATTCCTCCTGTTATTTCAAGAAAATGAGTTGCATTCTGTTTGCTTATTAATTCTTCAACCAACAAAACTCTTTTTTGTGGAAACTCTTCTTTATCCTTTATGTGAAGCACTTTAGCCGCTTGCTCTATCAAGGCTTCTTCTTTTCTGAAGATGAGAGATGCGAAGGCATCAAACTCTTCTGCAGTTTTAATCTTCTTGACTGCAGATGAACATCCATCATCCACAGGTTTTGCTATGAAAGGAAATTTTATTTTCTCAGCAATGGTCTTCAATACCTCTTGTTTATTACCATTCCAAGCCTCATCGGTAATAAGCATGTGTTCCGCCACCAAAAAACCATTTGCTTTGAGCAATTCGTTGGTTTTGTATTTATCAATGGTAATCTGCGAACTCTGCACTCCTGAGCCATTGTAAGGCAGCCCTACTCGTTCGAGATGAGCTTGAACAGCTCCGTCTTCACCCGGACGACCATGCAGAGCTATAAAAACTGCATCCGTCATCTTTGCCAATTCTTCATAAGTAATTCGAGTTGGTTTTACCAGATTATTTTCGGCACCATATTTTTCAGTGATAGCAGCACATTCCCCAATAATTTTATCCACCAGTTCGTGTACTTTATAATGTTCTATCTTGTCCTTTATATCATCGGCATTATCTTTCAGAAGAATATTAATTGGAATTTGATAAAGTATGTGTTCATCAGAATTACCTGTCAGAAACACAGGGATAGGCTCGTACTTGGCCGAAGATGCCAGCTTTTCATAAATATTTCTTCCGCTATCCACCGAAATATGTCGCTCTGAAGAGTACCCGCCCAAAATAACAGCTACCTTTATTTTACTAGTAGATGCTGATTTATCTTTTGTAATAGCATTGTCCAGCTTACTCAGTAAGGCATCAAAAGTACCGCTATTTTTGCAGGCCAGTTTTCGCTGTGCTAACGATTGCCTGATGATATAGGTTAAAAACTGAGATGGATTTAAACCAATCTCGGCAGCCTGATGAAAGAAAAACGATGAAGGCATCATACCCGAAGTGGTATTAGGGTCGTTCAGAAATATCTTGCCTTCTTTCGAAATAAAGCCATCGATACGGGCATACACATCAAAACTCAATTCATAAAACAATCGTTCGCATTCTTTGCGAATGGCCTCTATTTGTTCGTTTGGCAAATCTATCGGAGTGATTTTTCGCGACAATCCAGGTAAGTATTTGCTTCTGTAGTCGAACAGTTCTTTGCCTTTTCTAATCTCTGTAGGCGGCAATGCTATTGCTTTTCCATTCTCATCTTGTACTACAATGCACGAAAACTCTTTCCCTTCAATAAACCCTTCTATCAGTACTTTGCTTTCTCCATCAAGTGCCTCGAGCACTGCTCCTTCTTTTTCATTTACAAAAAGTGCATCAAGTTGAGTAATTAAATCGAAAGGATGATATACCGTTATTTTTTCGGGGAAGGCTGTAGACCACATGGTCAGCGGCATTCCTATTCCTTCTCTGATATCTGCTATGGTTCTTATTAAATTTACTTTCGTTTCTTTGGTTAACGATTTCCATTCTGTGGCATCTATCCATTCGGTGAATAGGGCTTTTCCGATGGCTTGCATCAATGGCAAGTTGTATTTATCATTTTCATGAATGATAGTAACACCAATGGAAGAGCCCTGGTTGGCCGGCTTAACGACCAGTGGAAAACCTATTTCTTCATTCGCTTTGCGAAATGCTTCTTTGCAATTTCCGCTAATAAAATCTTCGCGCAACATGGTGAAAAACTTAGGACTGTTGAAGCCCGCGTTCACCATCAATCGCTTTTGAACCGATTTATCTATTCCAATAGAAGAAGGTAATATGCCCGAGCCCGAATACGGAATATTCAAGTATTCAAACAAGCCCTGAATCTTTCCATCTTCGCCAAAAGGTCCGTGAAGACAAAGAAAAGCAAAGTCGAAATGATTTTTTAATTCATTCGGTTCTATCTTTTTTCCAATCTTATTGATTAGTTGCTCTTGCTCCGCATCGCTTAGTTTTCCTATTTGTTCGGCATAAATTTGAAAATCGCCTTTGCCGGCAGGGATAAATTCTGAAGGCGGATAGAAGTCGCGAATGCTGCCCTTGTAAACAAATTCCCAGTTGAGCAAAACAAAATTGCCGAAACTATCTACAAAAACAGGTACCGCTTCGAACAATGTTTTATTCAAATTATCATACACTGTTCGTCCTCCGGCAAACGAAATTTCACGCTCTTTCGAAAACCCTCCGAATATTATTCCTATTTTCATATT
>JBAXQU010000072.1:0-17025 GCA_037131555.1 Bacteroidota bacterium | reverse complement strand
TCATACAAGACTGTGGGAGGAAGTGTGATTTTCACCTCCTCATTATCGAATTTATTTTCGGTGTTACAATCGAAAAAAGGATGAACGGAATTTTTCTCATTTGGCTCATTAAAATGTTTCGAACTACTCCGTACTTTTAAAAACACTTCGGCAGTATTGTCCTCATAATCTTTAACAATGTACTTGAGCCAGTGAATGGAATCATCAGTAAAATTAATTATTCCGGCATGTTCTACTCCTCGATATATTTCAAGTTTATCGTTCTTCGAAAGAAAACATTTTTCAATCAAATCATTATTTTTTTCTTTCTCAGAATATGCAATATGTGCATTGATATAACGAGCATTTTGAAACGAAAACGTTTCGAGTTGATGAGCGTAAACCCTTCGTCCACCGGCTTGCAGCTCTATTGAATACACACCATTGTGATTGGTAGAGCCCGTTTCACTGTCCCAACATTTAATACCAAAACCTATTTCGCCCGATACATAAACCGTATCGGAGACGGAATAATGATGATTGTTATACGTTGGTTTTATTATCTTAATGCTTTGCTTTCCATTTACAGTAGCGGCTTTCCCGACAGGAAAGATAGCGAGCTCATCGATGCGAGGAGCAACATTATCAGCCACCCGATAACCGAAACAATAAGGATTAATGGGCATTTCGGTTTTGGTGTTTCGTATTTCGAAATGCAGATGTGGCCCACCCGAACTGCCCGTGTTTCCTGACCAAGCCACTTGTTGCCCTTTGGTTACCAACAAAAAATCAGGAGGAAGCAAAGTATCCAACTCGAATGTCTCACGACTGGATTGAATGGCTTTAACGGCCGTGGCAATTTCGGCAGTGTATCCTCTGAGATGCCCGTAAAGACTAGTATATCCATTAGGATGTGTAATATAAATGGCTTTTCCATAACCGTAAGCACTAATCTTAATGCGCGAAACATAACCATCGGCCACAGCATAGATAGGGAGCCCTTCCTCGCCATTGGTGCGGATATCAAGGCCTGCATGAAAATGATCGGGACGCAATTCGCCAAAATTACCAACCAATGCAAGCGGAATATGAACAGGAGATGCAAAATAATTTTGTGGATAATTGGTTTGTGCCACAAGCGAACAACCAATGAATAGAGCAATTGTCAGTAATCGTATTGTTTTTTGCATCGCGCAAAGATACTTTGTTTTTTGGTTGTGATGCAAAGGTGAATGAAGATTGGATTTGCGCCATTCGTTTTAAAAAAATACTAAGCTAAACTGTTTAAGGAGAAAGGCATTAAGTCTTCAAATAGAACCAATCAGCTCTGCTGTAGCGAGCAGAGAACGAGTCACACACCTCTGCAAGGCTTTTTTTATGCCCAAACATAGAGGTTGGATGGTTAACCAAAGCCCTTACAAACACATCAAACAAACGAATTAGCCAGATTAAGCACTCGTATTGCTTATCAATTATAGAGTCTTAATAATTAACCGACACATATCCGAATTTAACAGCAATAAATTTTATATAGATTTTTTTGGCACGTTAATTGGAGTACACTAATCAAATAAAAAAAGAAAGAAAATGAAAAAGGTGAGTTTAGTGGTGGCAATGGTTGGAATGATTTCAGCAGCATCGTTTGGAAGTAGTAATAAAGTAACAAATTATTTGCAACAAGGTCCGAAGAAAGAAGCACCAAAAGCACAACCTGCAACTAAAACTCAGGAAGCGCCTAAACCACAAAAAGCAGAACCTGCTACCAAAGCACAACCTGCAACTGCTCTGGCCAAAGAAACGACAGCTGAAACCAAACCAGAAGGAACCAAAAAAGGAAGTCATAAAAAACACTCGAAATCGAAATCTCATTCGGTAAAGAATGATGGTCCGAAACAAAAAGTGAGCGAGACTCCTAAGGAAAAGAAATAGTAAGATTTGTTTTGTTTGTAGAGAGAAAGGCTTTGTTTCGCAAGAAACAGGCCTTTTTTGTTTTAGTTGAATTTAGTTTCAACCATCAATACGTGCCCACCTTCAGCATCACCAAAGTACATCCTAACACAGCCTCTATTTGATACTCGGCAAGCATGAGTTCGAAAATTTCGTTCAACGTTCCCGGATTAAACACCACTCGCTTCGGCTTCAGGTCGATGATGTAGTCGTACCAATCTACTTGATGTAGCGGATTGATGTAAAGCGTCACCGTGTCAATCCCTTCCAACATAGGCCTATCCGTTAGTATCGGTTGATTATTCACCATTCCGCTTTTCTTTCCGAGCAATACCACCTCGTGTCCGTGGCTCATCAATAACGCAGCCGCTTGGTAGGCATATCGTTCAGGATTGTCGCTAGCGCCAATCAACATGGTCTTTTTACTCATCTTAGTCGGTTTCTAAATAATCCAAATCTTTGCCATAACTCTCTTCGAGGAAGAAAACAGCTATCATTGCCAATACAATTACCACCACTCCAACGATCATTGAAGCTTGAAGTATACCAATGCTGGTGGTAAGATATTTCCACCACATCAACATCGGTACAGTGGCTCCACGCACAAAGTTAGGCACAGTGGTAGTTGCTGTTGAGCGGATGTTGGTACCAAATTGTTCGGAAGCCACTGTGATAAACACCGCCCAATAGCCTTGAGCCAGACCAAGCAGAAACAAAATAAAATAATGTGGCCGAATATCCACTTGCCGAAAAATACCAAACACATAATATCGAAAGACAAGAAATGGCTATCCATAATGCTTTTTTTATCGACTTCAAAAATTGGCTAATGACGCCAGTAACAATGCTTCCGAGTGCAGTACCGAAATAATGTATCATGATGGATTTGCCAGGATCGATAGGCGATGCAATGTGAAGGGCTTCGCCAAACTCTTTGGAGAATGTTACTAAAATACCGATGGTGAACCAAACGGGAATACCAACAAATATGGAGGAGATATACTTTATAAATTTCTTTTTACTCTTAAACAAGCTGAAGAAATCGCCTCGCTTCGCCCCCGATTCTTTCACCTTGTCGAACATTCCTGATTCGTATATATATACTCGCAAACCCAATAATAACAAGCCGAGTACGCCACCCACCCAATATGCTTGTTGCCAACCCCATTGTGCTACAAAGAATGCCAATGCCGCACCCACAATGCCAATACCCGAAACAATGCTAGTTCCCCAAGCGCGTGTTTCGGTAGTCATCACTTCCGATACTAAAGTGATGCCTATGCCCAATTCGCCAGCTAATCCAAAGCCTGCAATCAATCGTAGCACCGCATATTGATTAAGTGTTTGCACAAAACCATTGGCAATATTGGCTAGTGAGTAAAGTAAAATGGTAAGAAACAAGGTGGATAACCTTCCTTTTTTATCTCCTAATATGCCCCAAACAAGTCCGCCTATCAACATTCCTATCATTTGCATATTGAGCAAGTATACACCTGCATCTTTTAGCATTTCAGGTGCAATGCCCATCGCACGCAAGCTAGGTATACGCACTATACTGAAGAGGATGAGATCATAAATATCAACAAAGTAGCCAAGTGCGGCCACGATTACCACAATGTTCAAAGGGTTGGTATGTACTTGTTTCAGCATATACAATTTATTTTTGATGAAGTGCTAAAAGTAAGTATAAAACTAATTACATTATGCACTCTTCTTTATTGTTTTTTATCTAATCGGGTAAGGATTCAGCAAACGTATTATTTTATACATTTGTTTCCTCAACAAAAAAACGAAATAATCAAAATATAGAAACGCATGTCAACTCAGAACAAACCACTATTAGAAGGAGCGAGTGTATCGGCCCTCATACCGCAAAAGCCACCTATCGAAATGGTTGATAAGCTATGGTTCAATGACACCACCACCACTATATCGGGATTAACCATTCGCGAAGATAACTTGTTTTGCAAAGACGGCATTTTCACCGAACCAGGAATCATCGAAAACATTGCACAGACAGCCGCACTAAGAGTGGGCTATGTTGTTTCGTTGATGGAACAAAATGGAGAAAAGGTAAACCCGCCTATAGGTTATATAGGAGCCATCAAACGATTGGTGATACATCAACTACCTCCAGTAGGCAGTGAACTTAGAACGGAAGTAACTATTCAACAAGTGATATTCGAAGTCACACTCATCACTGGCAAAACCACGCTAAATGGAGAAACCATTGCTGAATGTGAAATGAAAATATTCTTGAAGAAAGACTAAAGCCTTTCAGTTTTGTAATTCATCACCCACTTTTCACTTCCTTAAATTATTCTGCCCAAGTGCTGATTATTCAACTATTTTTGTTGAATGATAAAAACACGACACTACGAAAATCTTCACATCCCTCTTTGGTTGATGAAAGACACCTGCTGGATGCTACAGTGGAAAGTATTTGGCATTACAATGATTATCCCAACAATAACTGTTGCTATCATCATTGCTGTAAAAACTTGGAGAGAGAAGGACGATGAATTCTGGGTCAATCTGGCCATCTGTTTCTGGATTTCGGCCAATTCGTATTGGATGGTATGCGAATTTTTCCATCACGAGGGAATCAAAAATTATGCTGGAATACCTTTCGCATCCGGGCTGATATGTGTTGCCTATTTTTATTACAAGCGCATCTTCAGAAGCCCAAGTAAAACCATTCTCGATTAATGGTTTTGCTTTAAAGCAAGCATCTTTAAAGCAGTTATAGCAGCCTCCACACCTTTGTTACCGTGCTTACCTCCTGCCCTGTCTTCGGCTTGTTGCATATTATTAGGTGTAAGTACCCCGAAAATAACTGGCTTATTATATTTCAAACTTACTTTGGTAATACCATTCGCCACTGCATCACAAATAAAATCGAAATGGCGAGTCTCGCCTTGTATAACACAACCAAGACAAATCACTGCGTCTACTTTCTTTTGTTCGCAAGCAAACTGAGCACCTAAAGTAAGTTCGAAGCTTCCCGGAACATAATTAACGATGATGTTGTTTTCCATAACACCATTCTCTAGGAGTGTAGTAAACGCTGCACTTTTCAGCGCACTAGTTATAGGAGTATTCCATTCCGACACAACAATAGCAATGGTATAGGCAGCGCCATTTGGAATGTTGCTGCCTTCTTTTTCCGATAAATTCTTATGAACTGATGACACGTGCACTTATATTAAAATGGTTTGAACTTTCTATTAAAAAAGAAAAGGCGACTTAATAATAAATCACCTTTTCTGTCTTGTTGTTATCTTATTTTACAAATTACCTAACGTTTTTGCTCGTGCAATGTACTTATCAATTTCTCTGCCTTCTGATGTTTCAGCAAATTCATTTTTAATTCGCTCGTATAATTTTACAGCATCAGCGTAGTTTCCTTTTTCTTCGTTAGCCATTGCTGCTTTCTTTAAGCAAATTGGAGTATCAAAGTTGTTGGTGTTTTGCTCAGCCGCTTTTAAATAATAAGTAATGGCCTCATCAGTTTTACCAAGCTCCATATTTGCATCGCCAATGGCAGCAGTAGCAAGAGGTGCTACAATTTGGTCCTTACTACTAAACGATTTTAAATGTTCTATCGCATCTTCGTATTTTCCTTGCTTCAAATAGCACATTCCTAAATAATACTCTGCTAAGTTTCCAGAAGGAGTGATGCTATAATCGCTTGCTATTTGCAAGAAACCGCTTGATGATTTTTTATCTCCATTGATTGCAAGATTCAATGAATCTTTTTCGAAATATTGTTCTGCTTTAAACATTTCTGCACGAGCTTTTACTTCTTCACCTGCTACATACCAATATTTATAAGCAAAGTAACCACCTACTAAAACAATGATTACACCTGCAATTGTCATTAAGCTTTTCTTATTATGCTCAATGTAAAGTTCGGTTTTACTAAACGCTTCTGCAACGTCAACAATTGGTTCGTCTTCTATTTTTTTTGCCATTTTTTTGTTTTGTTCTAAATTAACGGATTGCAAAAATAGTTTTTTTTTGCATATTCTATAATTTAATTATTAAATATGAGTGAGAAAGATGTTTTTTAGGTACTTTTACTCGCTGCAAATTCTCTTTACCATCTGACCGAATCTCTTTAAATTCAGGCCATATGGAGACAATTCGCTCGTTATAAATACAACAATGTACCTAAAAAAAATATCTTTAATCAATTTTAAGAACTATCCTGCTGCCGAATTGGAGTTCAGTAAGCACATCAACTGCCTAACTGGCAACAATGGCGAGGGAAAGACCACGATTTTAGATGCTATTCACTATTTATCCTTCTGCAAAAGTTTCTTCAATCCTATCGACAGCCAAAACATCCTTCACGATGCTCCCTTTTTTCTGATTCAAGGTAGTTTTGATAATGTAGAAATTGATGAAGAAGTATATTGTGGATTAAAAAGAAACCAGAAGAAACAATTCAAGCGAAACAAAAAAGAATACACACGCTTGGCCGACCATATTGGCATTTACCCTTTAGTTATGGTTTCGCCTGCCGATTCTGAATTAATCACCGAAGGAAGTGAAAGTAGACGAAAATTTATTGATAGCGTTATTGCTCAATTCGATCGCGAATATTTAGAAACCTTGATTAGTTATAACAAAGTGCTTTCGCACCGAAACGCCTTGCTAAAGCAAATTGCAGATAGCAGCAAGTTTGACAAGGACGCTTTAGAGATTTGGGATATTCAGTTGATTGAACTTGGAAAACGAATAAACGAGAAACGAAAGAATTTTATTACTGATTTTATTCCCATCTTTCAAAAGTATTATGCGTTTATTTCCGGGGGTAAGGAACATGTCCGTATCGAATATGATTCACACCTCAACGAAAAACCCTTCGAAGAAACCTTAGCGTTAGCTTTAAACCGAGACAGAATGATGCAATACACCACAGTGGGAGTGCATAAAGACGATTTGGAGTTCACCATCAACGGACATTCGTTAAAGAAATACGCCTCGCAAGGGCAACAAAAGTCTTTTCTTATTGCTTTAAAATTGGCTCAATTCGACTTTATCAAAAACATAAAAAAAACTACACCTATTCTATTATTAGATGATATTTATGATAAACTGGATGATTTGCGTGTAAAGCAATTAATGGAATTGGTGAGTAGCGACAATTTCGGTCAGTTATTTATTACCGACACTCACCCAACTAGATTATCGGAAATTTTCAGCAACACCGATACCGATTATCATATATATAAGATAACGAATGGACAAATAGAATTAGAGCATTCGAACGGATAATGAGCAAACACAACGAACATAGCATAAAAGAAGCAATTGAATTGTTACTAAAAGCCTATAAACTAGACGATCGATTGGCAGAGAAAAAGCTAATATCGTCTTGGGAAACAGTAATGGGAAAGATGATTGCGAAACATACAATGGATTTATCCATCAAACAAAAACAATTATTTGTTACTTTAGACTCCTCAGCTTTGCGAAATGAATTGGCAATGGCCAAAACAAAAATCATTCAATCATTGAATACGCATGTAGGGAGTGAAGTAATCAACGAGATTATTTTAAGATAAAAATAGTAAAAAGATGAAATAAAGATATGAAAAGAAAAAACGGTACCATCACAATAATTATAGCGTTGCTATCAGCAAGCTCCATTGTAGCTCAAACTGATTCGGCAATGATTAAGCGAATTTTTAACGAAGCCCTATCCAATGGAAAAAGTTATTCCAACCTTGATTATCTGAGTAATAAAATTGGAGGCAGGCTGAGCGGCTCTCCGCAAGCACAGCAAGCTGTCGAGTGGACATTCAAAGCAATGAAAGAGGCTGGTGCCGATACTGTTTTTCTTCAAGAATGTATGGTTCCTCACTGGGTGAGAGGAAATAAAGAAGTTGCAAGAGTGTCTTCAACCACTGCTAAAACAGTTAAAGAACTTCCAATTGCTGCGCTTGGTGGCTCAATTGGCACCTCTCCCGAAGGGATAACCGCTAACGTGGTTGAAGTATTTGGAATAAAAGGGTTGGAAACACTGGGAAAAGAAAAGATAAAAGGCAAGATTGTTTTTTTCAACGAACCAATGGAACCAACATTTATAGAAACATTTAATGCCTATGGCAAAGCGGTTCAACAACGTTGGGCCGGAGCAATGCAAGCTGCTAAATACGGAGCATTAGCTGTTGTCGTGCGCTCATGTACTTTGACCGAAGACGACTTCCCTCACACAGGAGTGATGGGATACAACGACACCATCACCAAAATACCTGCATGTTGTATTTCTACCAATGGAGCTAATTGGTTAAGTGCTCAACTTAAAAAAGACAATGGTTTAAAATTCTATATGCAGATGAGTTGCAAAACGCTTCCTGAAGAAAAATCATATAATGTAATTGCCGAAATTCGTGGAACCGAAAAGCCTAAAGAGTACATCATTGTTGGTGGACACCTTGATTCTTGGGACACTGGCAAAGGGGCTAATGATGATGGAGCTGGAATTGTTCAATCTATTGAAGTAATTCGCATTTTTAAAGCACTTGGTATTAAACCCAAATACAGCATTCGAGCTGTTGCATTTATGAATGAGGAAAATGGTGGAAGAGGAGGAAAAAAATACGCAGAACTTGCCAAACTAAACAATGAAAAGCACATTGCCGCCATCGAAACGGATGCTGGTAGTTTCACTCCTCGTGGATTCAGTAGCGATGTTACTCCTGAAATAAAAGCGAAGTTAAAAAGTTGGCGACCTGTTTTCGAACCCTATGGTGTGTATAATTTTGATCGGGATGGAAGTGGTTCCGACATCAGCCCTTTGAAAGAACAAGGCATTTCTTGCTTAGAACTGCTACCCGACTCTCAACGATATTTTGCATATCACCATACTGCGGATGACGTATTCGAAAACGTAAACAAACGTGAACTTGAACTTGGTGGAGCATCTATGGCTGCACTCGTATGGATGATTAATCAATATGGATTATAACATTCTTCACTATTTTATAGAAATATAATTCCTCAATACATGAAACGTTTCATAGCTTTTCTCCTTTTATGCCTTACTTATAACCTTGCATCAGCACAAGAAGGTGAGGATGAGTTTAGAGGAACTATAAAAGTTCAGAAAACAGGGCATATCAATCGAATCATTTTCGACAATGTGAATTACCGTTTAATTGCCATCGACCAATATGGGAATCCTTTGGATAGTGCCATTCAAGAATTCCAACTAGGGGTTTCCATCAAAGGAATTTACTACAAAGAGCAAACAAAGGGTAGTATTCTCTCGTACCAAATGCAACAACTACTTGGCAAATGCGACCAAACCTCTGTGATATTTTTTGATAAAATAAAAGCGAAAGATAGAAGTGGCATAGTGCTCGATATGCCTAAATTCTCCTATTCATTAGGTAAAATGAGCGAAGATTACTAGTCTATATTTGCACTAAAGAAATCCTTATTAAAATTAACAAGATACAATTTCTCTTTCGCTCTCGATACGGCTGTATACAACCATCTCAGGTATTCAGTGTTCACCATTTCGTCTGTTAAATAACCTTGTTCCACAAACACACAATCCCATTGTCCACCCTGTGCTTTATGGCAAGTAACCGCATAAGCAAACTTCACTTGCAAAGCATTAAAAAACCCATCTTCTTTTACTTTCTTTAACCTCAGCCTTCTATCAGCAATGTCTGCGTAATCTTCCGACACACTTGTGTACAATCGTTTGTTATCTTCGTTCGACAGTGAAGGCGAATCTTTCATAATGGTATCCAACAACAGTCGTGTTTCTAGTTCTGGCTCATCGGGGTAGTCAATCATTTTTATTCTAACGTCAGCAAATTTAAATCCATGCATCTCTTGAATTTTACCCACCGAAGTAAGTTGAATAATATCCCCATTCGCTATAAACCCTGCCTTCGATTCATCTTTTAACCAGAAATAATTATTCTTCACCACCATCATATAATCCCCCGTTGATAGTTCATCTTCCTGCCACCTGATGCGACTACGAATTTGCTGATTAAAAATATTTGCTCTTTTATTCGACCTACAAATCACCATGGTATCTTCTGCACCATACTTGCGGTAAGCAGCATTCAAAGCATCTTCCAACTCATCTCCTCCCAAACGAATGATGTCAGCGAAATCATCCAATACAAATTTAGGTTTGGTTTGTTGCTCATTTTTCAATTGATTTCTGATGAGGGTGGCATTCGTAAGTATTCCCGAAAGTTCCGTTTGCCTTACTACTTCAGTGAGTTCATACCAATCGATATTAAACGAGTAAGACGCTTTTAAATATTCAAAATCCAATGCAGGACTTATGTTTAAACCCACAGGAGGCAACTGAGCGGTGTCGCCAATAAATATCAACTTACAATTATTACCATTGAACACATACGAAATCAAATCATCCAACAAACTACCTCCACCAAACATACCACCATCACCCAATCCTCCAGTGTTCGAAATCATCGATGCCTCATCCACTATAAAGACCGTATCAGCATGTAAGTTTTGTTGCAATGTAAACGCAAACCCTCCATCGGCATTAGGTCTCCGATAATAAATCTTTCTATGAATCGTGTTGGCTTGTTTCTCAGTATAGTTCGATAGCACTTTGGCTGCCCTACCTGTTGGTGCAAGTAACACCGTTTTGCCGCCAACCGCTGGCATACTCTTTACAAGCGAACTAACAATGGTAGTTTTGCCCGTACCTGCATATCCTTTTATCACAAAGATATTATCCAAATTATTTCCCAAAATAAATTCCGAAAGCTTTGTGAACAGCACTCGCTGACCACTTGTGGTTTCGAAGGGGAAAAACCTAAGGAGGATGTTCGAAAATTCTTTTGAGGTCACGGTTGGTGACTATTAATTTTTGTTTTTACTAGTTTACAAATCTATATATTTTTAAATCTCCACAACAAACAACTAATTAACATTATTCAATTTTGTAAATTCGCAGCCTAGCGTTATTTCATCATTAGCATCAACAAATAAATTTATCTTTGCAATCCATGCAAACCGACATTAAAAATAAGTTAACCCAAGTCAATTCATTTATTGACGAAGCATTCAACCCTGCTTTTGTTTCTACCTATCAGCTCACCTTGCAAATAAGTATAAACTCTATTTTGCTTGCCGTGGTCGAGAAACCCGGTAACAAGTACATTGCTTTCGAAAACTATTCGATACAGAACGCCTATAATTTCGATCAAGTGGCCGAAGTGTTCGAAACCATCATCAAGGACAGCAAACTCATCAAACACAAATACAAATCTGCTGTTTGTGTCATCGTCAATAGCCTTTCCACTTTGGTGCCCGAGGCATTGTACGAAGACGACCGCAAGAAAATGTATTTAAAATTCAATACCGATTTACTAGGTGATGAAATGGTAATGGTCAATCACCTGAAGAGCATCGAAACGAAAAACATTTTTGCGCTGCCCGTAAGCATCAAAGCAAAGCTCGATTACCAATTTCCAAACATCAGCTATCATCATGCATCTAGTGCTTTAATAGATACACTTGTGATGCAAAACAAAAACTTAGGCGGCAAAAAGCTTTTCATTCATGTTCAGCAATCGCATTTCGAAGCCGTAGTAACCGATGGCAAAAAACTCTTGTTTTACAATACCTTCAACTATCATAGTGCCGAAGACTTTATTTATTACGTACTCTTCGTATGCGAACAACTTCAACTCAATCCCGAAACCATGGAAGTTTTCCTTTTGGGCGAAATAGAGCGTAACTCCACCATCTATCAAGTAACGCAAAAGTACATTCGCAATCTTAAGTTTGGCGACCGAAACGATGGTGCTCAGTATAGCTTTCAACTACAAACCATACCATCGCATTATTACTTCACTCTTTTCAACAATTACTATTTATAATGCGTATCGTTAGCGGAACTCATCGGGGCAGAAACATTCATCCGCCACACAACCTAGAAGTAAGGCCTACTACCGACTTTGCCAAAGAAAGCATCTTCAACATACTCAACAATCATTTCGAATTGGATGGATTAAAAATCTTGGATTTGTTTTGTGGCACAGGCAATATGTCTTACGAGTTTGCTTCGCGCCAATGTGGCGACATCACTAGTGTTGACATCAATTATTCTTGTTGCGAATTTGTGAAACGAACCAGTGCCGAACTTAATTTCTCTCAAATTAAGGTGACCAAATCCGATGCATTTTTGTTTCTCAAACGAGCTTCCACTCCTTATCACATCATCTTTTGCGACCCGCCTTATAACCTCGAAAACATTGTTGATATACCTCACCTAGTGTTCGAACACAACTTGCTAAAACCGCAAGGATGGTTAATTGTGGAGCATGGTCCACAAACCGACTTGTCGCATTTGCCGTTCTTCAATCAACATCGCAAGTATGGCAATGTCAACTTTTCTATTTTTATTGCAGATTAAAAGCTTCGGTTGCCATTTGCTCTATGGCTGTGCCTATTGCCAACGATGATGTGGCAGCAGGCGATGGTGCATTGAGCACATGTATGGCATTGCCATTCACCACTATTTTAAAATCGTCTATCATTTCGCCTTCGGGTGCCAAAGCCATGGCCCTTACGCCTGCTCTTCCTTCTTTCAAGTCGTCCATTTGCAAATCAGGAATGAGTTTTCGCAGGCGTTTCAAGAAAAACGTTTTCGAAAAAGCACCTCTGTATTCGTCCCAACCAAACTTCATGTTTTTCGCAAAAAACTTCCAAGTGCCGCCAAATCCAAATGCTTCGGCAGTGTCGCGCAGCGAAAAATCGGTCTTGCCATATCCTTCGCGCTTAAACACAAACACTGCATTAGGCCCACATTCCACTCCTCCATGTATCATCCTCGTGAAATGAACTCCAAGGAAAGGATATTTCGGATTAGGCACCGGGTAAATCAAATTCTTCACCTTGCTCATTCCTTTGTCGCTCAACTCGTAGTAGTCGCCACGAAAACCTACTATGGCCGTATCAATTGTTGCTCCTTCTTTTTTGGCTATTCGGTCGCTTTGCAACCCTGCGCAGGTTATCACATAGCGGCCCACAAAGTTTCCTTTGTTAGTAATCACCAGTGTATGGTCTGTATGTTTCTCAAAAGCCGTCACCTCATGTTCGCATAGCACTTTGCTGCCGCTGAACCTAGTGTTTATTAGCTCCACATATTTTTTCGATACATCAGCATAATCAATAATGCCGGTGCAGGGCACCCAAAGGCCTTCTATGCCTTCGCAGTGAGGCTCTATTTCTTTCAGCCTTTTCATGTTCACCTTTTCCACTCCTTCCACACCGTTGGCTATTCCGTTGTTCAGCACACGATTCATGTGCGCAAGTTCGCTGGCCTCGGTGGCTACTACTACTTTGCCACATATATCGTGCGGTATTTTATGTTCTTTGGCGAATGCCACTAGTTCTCTGCGGCCGTCCACACAGTTTTTGGCTTTGTACGAACCCGGTTTGTAATACAAGCCCGAGTGAATAACTCCCGAGTTGTGACCTGTTTGATGGGCTGCTACTTCTTTTTCTTTTTCGAGCAACAGCACCTTTAGGTTGGGGTATTTCACATTCAGTTTATAAGCAGTTGCAAGGCCTACTATGCCTCCTCCTACTACTATTATATCGTATTTGTTGGTTTCCACTTTGTTTGTTTTTTTGCAAAAGTACTATTAATCCTATTACGATTGTAAATTGGCAAGATTGAAGAATGTGGAATTGATAATAATAAGAATGATGGCAAAATATTAATATGTGAGTTCTTTATCTTTAAGAGAAAATAAAATAGTGGGGCTAAGGCTTGTAAGTGGATGATATTGTGATTGATTGATAAAAACTGAGAAAAATAATGAAGCGGTAAGGGAATGGATTATAGCGGTAAGGGAATGGATTTTACTAAAAAGGGAATGGATTATAGCGGAAAGGGAATGGATTATAGCGAAAAGGGATGGAATATAGCGGAAAGGGATTGGATTATAGCGGTGAGGAAATGGATTTCACTAAAAAGGGAATGACTTATAGAGGTAAGGAAGTGGATTATTGTAAAAAGGGCTTTTTTGATAAAGTGTAAATAGTTGTGGGTGATAGTTGGTATGTTAAATTATTTATTATATTTGTAGCGTTAAATTTAAATCCTAAATAAAATGAATATAAAAATTGAAGATGTAGTTCCTTTCGGGGATGTATTGAGAGCTTTGTTTATAGCTAATTATACAGGTATTATTGGTTTGGATGTAGATTATAAAAATCCATGGGTTAGTGCAACATTTGATATACAAAAGAAAGCAGTAAATGATATGGTGGGCACACTTGGAATGAAAAAACTTAACAAGGGTGAAACTGTGAAACGTGATAAGTTTATGGATGATGAGCTTCCGTTAACTGTTACTTTGGATTATGTTATTGGTAAGTGCATAAGTGCAGGTACTATAACTGATACTAAAAATAGTTTCGGTTTGGCTGCTTTTAACAAAGCTGTGAGGGATAGAAATATTGGTAATTTTCATACAAGTTGGGAAATTACTTGGGCAAGGATTAATGCAACTGGAAATGCTGCTGCGCTTGATGCTAAGGGGTTTACAACTGCAATGCAAACTAGTTTTAAAGATTTGCATGATAATGCTTGGGCAATGAATACTACAAAAATTGATTTGAGCCAAGATATTAATACTTTGAGTACTGGTAATAAAGTGATAGTTGATACTTTTTTAACTACTTGTATGGGTTGTATTAAGGCTGGAAGGACTTATGCAAAATCAATTGGAGATAAGGATTTGGCAAAACGTTTTACATTTAATGGTATTAAGAAAAGTGTTGAACCGACTGAAAAGAAAAAACCAAGAAAATTGGGTGTGTTGGAATTTAAATCGAGAGTTTTTGCAACTAATGTGCCTGAAAAACATATCATGCAATTTACTTTGGAAACTAAGGGTGTTACTGTAAAGGTTTGTAGACAGAATTTAAAAACTGGTGTTTGTAGTACTGGTACTACTTTAGTAATGGGTGAAATGTTGGAAGTTGTAAAAAATGATATTCCTGGAACTGGTGAATTTATTGTTGTTAGTAATTCATCAAATAAAAAAGCTTTTGTAACGTATTTGAAAATTTCTGTTTAATGATATTTAAGTTTAAAATGAAAATCCTGCTCTTGAAAAAGGGCGGGATTTTTTTTTGGGAGTGATATTAATGTTATATTTGTGATTGAAAAGAATGTATTGTGGCGAGACGCCACAGGATAATAGGCACAGGCGAAACACGCCTGCGCCAGCGGGGGTAAATTGAATTTGCTGACGTGTACCGTAAATTAATTGTGCCTTTTATTTTTATTTTAGTTATCGTTATAAATTGTTGCTAATTTAGTTTTAATTTTTTATCCAATTTTTTTATGTTTCCCTGTGGGATAAAGAAAAAATGTATCTTTGCAACGAATTTTAAAATAAGTAAATTTAATAATTTAAAATTATGATAGTACAAACAAAAAATAACGAAACGATAATTAAAGTCCCTAATTCTATTGATTTTACTTATCTGCAAGACTTCATTGATTATATTACTGTAAAAAGTATTGTGTCAAAAAGTAAAGCAACTGACAAGCAAGTAAATGATATTGCTGAAAAGGCGCAAGCGAATTGGTGGAAAAAAAACAAAAGTAAATTTATTAAATGAAGTTAGTAATTGATACTAATTTGCTTTTCAGTGCTGTAATAAAACCTGATGGGCAAATAGCAGAAATTATTTTGAACCCTAAATTTGAGTTACAAATTATAGGTTGTTATTTTTCGCACATTGAATTGTTTAAACATAAAGAAAAATTGATAAAAGCTTCAAAACTTGATGAAATGGAACTCTTGGAGGTGATGTATCAAATTATAAAAAGAATTAATTTTATAAATGAGCGTACTATTCCTGCCGATGTTTTTAAAAAAGCAAATAATCTTACTAAATCAATTGATGATAAAGATACTGTGTTTGTTGCGATGGCGGAGTTTTTGGATTGCAAGGTTTGGACTGGTGATGTTGAATTAATAAATGGTCTGCGAAAAAAAGGTTATAAAAATATTATCAGCACGAAAGAACTTTTGGAAATAATTATACCGAAAGGTTAAAGGATAATTTTAGATTTTAAAAGTCCTGCTCTTGAAAAAGGGCGGGATTTTTTTTTGGGAGTGATATTAATGTTATATTTGTGATTGAAAAGAATGTATTGTGGCGAGACGCCACATAATAATGGGCACAGGCGAAACACGCCTGCGTTTGCGGGGGTGAAAAAAAACAATGTGTTGTGGCGAGACGCCACATAATAAACGGCACAGGCGAAACACGCCTGCGCCAGCGGGGTCATTCAATTTATAATTAATATATTTGGTATACATTTAAATCTCTACATAGCTCCATTGACAAAAAAGGGATCGAACACAAAAAACATATGAGGAAAATAAAAATCAAAATCATTCTTTTAATAAGCGGGATCTTCCTTTTTTCCTGCTCTCACAAAAAAGAGCAGGAACGACCAAACACTTTTGCACCAAAAGTTGTTGAAACAAAAGGTTATGTTGTACCGAAAGACAGTGTAATAGAGCCAAAGGTTATACTTGCCGGTAAACCGGTAATTGTAAAAGCTGGGAATCCAAAAGTTGTTCCTACAAACACAAATATTGTTCTTGCAGGAAAACCGCAAATTGTTTTGGAAGGAAAAGCAAGAGTAATTACTCCCGGACAAGACACATTTCTTCTTCCTAAAACAGTTCCCGCCATCGACAGCCCTTTTGTAGCAGGCATCCCCGAAGTTGTAATTGCAAAAGATGCTTACGTGAAAGACCAAAACCCGGAAGGTTTTTCTTCGTTTAGTAAATTACAAGGATTAAAGCACGATGTTATACGTTGTATGCTTCAAGACAAAAGCGGAAACCTTTGGTTCGGCACGGATGGCGGAGGTGTATCAAAATATGACGGGAAATCCTTTACGCATTTTACAGAAAAAGAAGGGCTCAGCAATAATACTGTTTTGTCGATGTTGGAAGACAAAAGCGGAAACCTTTGGTTCGGCACGGATGGCGGAGGTGTATCAAAATATGACGGGAAATCCTTTACGCATTTTACAGAAAA
>JBAXQU010000071.1:0-17031 GCA_037131555.1 Bacteroidota bacterium | reverse complement strand
TTACTGCCACACGGAGACGATTTACTGCCGAGCCCGCCTTTATACATAAATCGGCGAGGCTCGGCAGTAAATCAGCTACTTCACTCTTTTTTTTCCGCAGGCGCAGGCGTGTTTCGCCTGTGCCGTTTATTCGGTGGTGTCCTCACCACCACATCTAGTACTTGAAAAGCAAACCAAAAGAGAAGAAGTTACTAACTGCACCTGATTGAAGTGGAAAATCCTTTTTCTTTGTCCTTTTCGGGCAAAGAAAAAGATTGAAACGAAAAGCAGGACGAAAGAAACCGAAGAGTGAGAAACTGCCTGCCCCAATTTAGTTGTTAGTTGTTAGTTGTTAGGGGTGCTTCTCAAATCGAAATTCCTTTTAGTCTATTCTGTCTCGACCCTTCGGCACCTGTCTCGACCCTTCGGGATTGCCTGCTTACAACTTCTCAACTTTAAACACTCCAACTAACATATTCTTCTTACTTTTATCCTCCCTAAAAAAACGAATAACCAAATGGAAGAACCAACAAAGAAACTTTTTTTGCTCGATGCGTTTGCATTAATCTATCGTGCTTATTTTGCGTTTAGCAACAATCATCGTATCAATTCCAAAGGCCTCAATACCTCGGCAGTGTTTGGTTTTACCAATACCTTGCTCGATGTGTTGAAAAAAGAAAAGCCTACGCACATAGCGGTGGTGTTCGACACACCCGAACAAACGGTTCGGCACGTAGAGTTTGCCGATTACAAAGCGCATCGCGAGGAAATGCCCGAAGACCTGCGCACTGCCATACCTTATATTATAAAAATAATAGAGGGGTTCAACATACCCGTAATAAAAAAAGCAGGCTACGAGGCCGATGATGTGATAGGTACGTTGGCCAAAATGGCCGAGAAAAAAGGTTTTGTTACCTACATGATGACACCCGACAAAGACTATGGTCAGCTGGTAACCGACAAAATATTCATGTACAAACCTGCACGCCTTGGCAATGGTGCCGAGGTAATGGGTGTTGCCGAAATTTGCAAAAAGTGGGACATACAACAGGTGGAACAAGTGATAGACATACTTGGCCTCATGGGCGATGCTTCGGATAACATACCCGGCATACCTGGTGTAGGCGAAAAAACAGCGATACAACTTATAAAAGACTTTGGAAGCATTGATAATTTGTTGAAGAACACCGATAAATTAAAAGGAAAACTAAAAGAAAAAGTAGAGTTAAATACCGATAAAGCCATTCAATCGAAATGGTTGGCAACCATCATTTGCGATGTGCCAGTGGAACTGAACGAAGAAGCCCTTTTGCTAGAAGAGCCTAACAAAGAAGCCTTGCGAGAATTGTTTGCCGAGCTCGAATTTAGAAACTTGGCCGATAAATTGTTCAACACCAGCGCTGCTGCTCCTGAAACGGAAAAGCCAGTGATGCGCGAAAAGCCAAAAGCAAAACCGGTAAAGTCGAATCCCAATCAAGGCGACCTTTTCGGACAAGCCGAAGAAACATCGGATGCGGCCATAGAGGAAGAGATGAATGATGAATTGGGCGAAACATCAACCCCAAGCGAAGGACAAACCACAGGGCAAGTAGCTACCCTGTCCGACACTCCGCATACTTATCATTTGATAGACACTTCGGAAAAAAGAGAACAACTCATTCAGCAATTATCAGCTCAGCCTTGCATTTGTTTCGATACCGAAACTACAGGGTTGGATGCACACAATGTAGAATTAGTAGGCATGTCATTTGCCTATCAAACCTCCGAAGCCTATTATGTTCCAGTTCCGGCCGATGCTGCCCAAGCACAAGAATTAGTGAATGCATTTAAACCGTTGTTCGCCAACCCCAATATCATGAAGGTTGGTCAAAACATTAAATACGACTTATCAGTTTTGAAATGGTACGGAGTAGAAATCAAAGGTCAACTATTCGATACCATGGTAGCGCATTTTCTCATTCAGCCCGAAATGCGCCACAACATGAATGTGCTAGCCGAAACCTATCTTCATTATTCGCCAGTGTCGATAGAAACATTGATAGGCAAAAAAGGCAAAGACCAAACTTCCATGCGCGATGTTCCGTTGGAAGAAATAAAAGAATATGCAGCCGAAGATGCCGACATCACGCTTCAACTCAAAAACAAATTTGAGCCCATGCTTGCTCAAACCAATACTACAAAGTTGTTTCAAGAAATTGAGATTCCACTCATCCCTGTGTTGGCCGCTATGGAAGCCGAAGGAATAGCCCTCGACAAAAATGCATTGAAAGAAATATCGGAAGAACTAGCGAAAGACATACTTACAGCAGATGACGAAATTCAGAAACTTGCCGGAACACCTTTTAATATTTCATCGCCCAAACAAGTTGGCGAAATATTGTTCGAGGTGCTTAAAATAGTGGAGAAACCAAAGAAAACCAAAACCGGACAATACGCCACAGGCGAAGATGTGCTGTCGAAGTTGGCCAGCAAACACGAGATTGTGAGCAAAATTTTGGATTACCGCGAACTAGTGAAGTTGAAAAACACCTATGTAGATAGCTTACCATTGTTGGTCAATCCACGTACGGGACGAATTCATACTTCGTACAATCAGGTGGTAGCCGTTACGGGCAGGTTAAGTTCTGATAATCCCAACCTTCAGAACATACCTATTCGCACCGCACGAGGCAGAGAAATACGCAAAGCATTTATTGCTCGCGATGAAAACCACATCCTCCTTTCAGCCGATTATTCGCAAATAGAATTGAGAATAATTGCTGAGTTGAGCAAAGACCAAGGAATGCAAGAAGCTTTTCTTTCGGGGCAAGACATACATAAGGCTACCGCTGCCAAAGTGTACAACGTTTCGCTTGACGAAGTAAGTTCCGATATGCGTAGTAGAGCCAAGATGGTTAACTTCGGTATCATCTATGGCATCTCCGCTTTTGGTTTAGCCGAACGATTGAACATTCCTCGAAAAGAAGCAGCCGAAATCATCGAAAACTATTTCTTGAAATATCCTCGCATCAAAGCTTATATGGACGAGAGCATCAACCTTGCTCGAGAAAATGGGTATGTAGAAACCATCATGGGCAGACGAAGGTACCTGCGCGATATCAATTCGAACAACCATACCGTGCGTGGTTTTGCCGAGCGCAATGCAATCAATGCTCCAATACAAGGTAGCGCAGCCGATATGATAAAAATAGCAATGATCAATATTCAGCAAGATTTTACCGCCATGAATATAAAATCGAAGATGCTACTTCAGGTGCACGATGAATTGGTGTTCGATGTATGGAAGGAAGAACTTGAACAAGTGAAACCAATTATCAAAAACCGCATGATGAATGCCATTCCAGGATTAACCATACCTATGGAAGTAGGAATGGGAACAGGTGTAAACTGGCTCGAAGCTCATTAATAATGGATAGCTAAAAAAGAAGAGGCTGCTTTATACCAAAGTAGCCTCTTCTTTTTTAATGGGTATCTAATTACTAACTACCACATGCTTCACAATCGTCTTTGTTGTCGATAGAACAAGTAATCTGTGCAATCTTTTCTGCTTCTAACAAAGCTTGGCGGTCGGCAGCCAATTGTTGTTGGCGCTCAAGCACAAGGGTATCTTCGTTGCCCAATACTTCTGGCACTTCTTTAGCTACCGATGTGTCGACAGTAAATTTAATGGCATCAGCTGCAGCTTTTGTTCTTAGGTAATACATTCCTGTTTTTAAACCTGCTTTCCAACCATAAAAATGCATCGAAGAAAGTTTAGCAAAGTTGGCGTCTTGCACAAACAGGTTCATTGATTGCGATTGACAGATATACGCACCACGGTCGGCAGCCATATTGATAATTACTTTCTGAGAGATTTCCCAAACGGTTTTATACAATGCTTTAATATTGTCGGGTATTTCAGGAATATTCTGAACAGAACCATTCGCAATAATGATTTTATTTTTTAATCCATCGTTCCATATACCTAGCTTTACAAGGTCTTTCAATAAGTGTTTATTCACAATTGCAAATTCACCCGACAATACTCTGCGAGCATAAATATTCGAAGTGTATGGTTCGAAACATTCGTTATTACCTAATATTTGCGAGGTACTAGCAGTTGGCATCGGGGCAAGCAATAAACTATTGCGCACACCATGTTTTATTACTTCCTCTTTCAATACATCCCATTCCCAACGTGGCGATGGAGTTACTCCCCACATGTCGAACTGAAATATTCCTTTCGATACCGGTGAGCCTACGAATGTTTCGTAAGGACCTTCTTGTATCGCCAAATCTTTACTAGCTGTCATTGCAGCATAATAAATGGTTTCGTGTATTTCTTTATTCAACTGAATGGCTTCAGGAGAATCGAATGGATAACGAAGCAAAATGAATGCATCTGCCAAACCTTGCACACCTATTCCTATTGGGCGATGACGCATGTTCGAATTGCGTGCCTCAGCCACTGGGTAATAGTTACGGTCGATAATCTTATTCAAGTTTTTGGTGATAGCAATGGTTACTTCGAATAATTTTTGATGGTCGAATTTTCCTCCTTCCACAAAACGAGGCAAAGCTATGGAGGCGAGGTTACACACCGCTATTTCATCAGGCGCTGTGTACTCCATTATTTCGGTACACAGGTTCGATGATTTGATGGTTCCTAAGTTTTGTTGATTGCTTTTTCCGTTACATGCATCTTTGTACAACATATAAGGGTTTCCTGTTTCTATTTGCGAATCAATAATAGCAGTCCATAGTTCACGCGCTTTTATTGTTTTGCGAGCACGGCCTTCAGTTTCATATTGAGTGTATAATTTCTCGAATTCGGTTCCCCAACATTCCGATAAGCCCGGTGCTTCGTTCGGACAGAACAACGACCATTCACCGTTTGCTTCCACACGTTTCATAAATAAGTCGGGAGTCCATAAAGCTGTAAACAAATCGCGGGCACGAGCTTCTTCCTTACCAGTGTTCTTTCGTAAATCTAGAAACTCAAAGATGTCGGCATGCCATGGTTCGATATAAACTGCAAACGAACCTTTTCGTTTTCCACCACCTTGGTCAACGTAACGAGCGGTGTCGTTGAATACGCGCAACATGGGAATAATTCCATTCGAAGTGCCATTTGTTCCTCTTATGTACGAGCCAGTAGCACGTACATTGTGAATACTCAAGCCAATTCCTCCTGCACTTTGCGAAATTTTGGCACATGATTTTAAGGTATCATAAATTCCATCAATGCTGTCCTCTTTCATGGTTAATAAGAAACAAGAAGACATTTGAGGCTTAGGAGTACCTGCGTTAAACAAAGTAGGAGTAGCATGTGTAAACCAGCGTTCACTCATTAAATTATACGTTTCAATGACCGATGCAATATCGTCTTTGTGAATTCCCACCGATACACGCATAATCATGTGCTGAGGACGTTCGGCTACTTTGCCATTTATTTTTAATAAATAAGAACGTTCTAGTGTTTTGAATCCAAAATAATCATAACCAAAATCCCTGTCATAGATGATGGTTGAATCTAGTTCTTGTGCATTCTTTTGTATTATTTCAAATACATCATCAGCTATTAAAGGTGCTTTTTTCCCTGTTTTAGGATCCACAAATTGATACAAAGCTTCCATCGTTTTCGAGAACGATTTGTTAGTGTTTTTGTGAAGGTTAGAAACTGCTATGCGGCTCGCTAATAATGCATAGTCGGGGTGTTTTGTTGTCAACGAAGCGGCAGTTTCGGCAGCAAGATTATCCAATTCAATGGTGGTTACTCCTTCATATATTCCTTCAATCACCTTCATGGCAACATTAATAGGGTTTACATGATGAGGATCCAAACCATAACAAAGCTTCTGAATTCGAGCTGTTACTTTATCAAACTTCACCGACTCTCGGTTTCCATCTCTTTTTATTACGTACATTTTTATTTAAGTATTAAGAATTAAGTATTATGATTTCTGTTGTTCTTTGATTTTCTTTAGTAATCCAAATGTCATATTCTGAATGTCATTTATTTTCTTTACGGTAATTTCAAGTGTTTCGTTATCTAAGTAATCGAGTTTGTTTGCAATAATAAGTTGAGTTTCTAGTTCAAATGAAGATCCAATAGAAATTCCTAAGAAATGGATAAATTCTCCACTTGTATTTCTCCCTGAACCTTCGGCAATATTTGACGGAATAGAAATAGCGCATCTGTTGATTTGTGCAATTAGCCCGAATTTTTCATCTGAAGGAAATCTCCCTGTTATTTTGTACATATCTGCCGCTAAATCTACAGCCTTAGTCCATACGATTAGTTCTTTAAATTTATGCATTATTAATTATATTTTAAATTCTGTATTTAGTATTATGGATAAGATCAATTTAAACTGATTTCTAAGTTAAGGTTATGTCATAATACATTGTACTTAATACTCTTTTAAAAATCCTCATCTAAAGAAAAGATGTTATCTTCTTTCTTGCCCATAACGCCTGATTTCTGATACTCAGCCACACGTTTTTCGAAGAAATTAGTTTTCCCTTGTAGTGAAATAAGTTCCATAAAATCAAAAGGGTTAATTGCATTGTATGCTTTCTCGCATCCTAATGCCACCAAAAGTCTGTCGGCCACAAACTCGATGTATTGACACATCAATTTTGCGTTCATACCAATAAGACTTACCGGTAAAGCATCCGATACAAATTCTTTTTCAATTTCCACGGCATTAGTGATAATTGCCGTAACTTGTTCCTTTGGTAATGGGTTGTCTAATTGAGAATAAAGCAGACATGCAAAGTCGCAATGTAAACCTTCGTCACGAGAAATTAATTCGTTCGAAAAAGTTAATCCCGGCATTAATCCTCGTTTCTTTAACCAGAATATGGAACAGAAACTTCCGGAAAAGAAAATACCTTCAACGGCAGCAAAGGCAATTAATCTTTCCGCAAAAGTTCCGTTTCCTATCCATTTTATTGCCCACTCGGCTTTTTTACCAACACATGGCAATGTGTCTATTGAATGAAAAAGCCTATCCTTTTCCTTTGGGTCTTTGATGTACGAATCGATGAGTAAAGAGTAGGTTTCGGAATGGATGTTTTCCATCATAATCTGAAATCCATAGAAGCATCGAGCTTCTGGATACTGCACTTCTTTCATGAAGTTAACAGCTAAATTTTCGTTCACGATTCCATCACTTGCAGCAAAAAAAGCAAGCACGTGTTTAATAAAATGTTTTTCGTCTTCGTTTAATTTGTTTTCCCAATCTTGTAAATCAGGGTTCAAGTCAATTTCTTCGGCTGTCCAAAAACTTGCTTCTTCCTTTTTATACATCTCCCATATATCGTGATGTTTAATTGGAAAAAGCACAAATCGGTCTTTATTCTCTTTTAATATTGATTCTTCAGCCATTTTAATTCTATATAATATGTTGTTTGTATCCTTATTTTTTACCGTATTTCCTTGAAATTTGGGGCTAGAAATCCCTGAAAGCGATATAGCTTTCTGTTCAAATTTTAATAAAGTACAGCTTGGTTAATTAAAGGTGTACAAATGTTCAGAAAAATAATGCACTCGCCAAGCCAATAGAATTAACATTTTCGCCAAGTTATAAACATTAGGTATTAACAATAAAGTGTTGATAAATCATCAATCTCTTTATCTACATGGGATTAGATAAATTGCTAAAAATATTTGATAAAAAGTGACGAAAAAAGTTGCAGTACTCAAAAAAAATCATTTTAGAAAACATTGATGTTTTCGAAGGTGGTGCCGTATTCGCCTTTAAAATGAAGGGTTTTGGAGAGGTCTATTTTTCATTATGTGAGCAAGCTCCAATTGCTTGTACCAATCCTCTCCATATTTTCTAATTAATGGTTCGCGAAGGAATTTATACACGGGCACATCTAGTTTCGCACCACATTCGCATGCAGGTTTGCATACCTCCCATTTATGGTAATTTACAGCATCGTAATCCTTGTATTTAGTAATTCGAACTGGGTACAAATGACAAGAAATGGGTTTCTTCCAACTTACCTTTCCTTCATAATACGCTTTCTCGATGGCGCATTTGGCAATGCCTTCATCAAAATAGGTAAAAGCGCAATGTTTTCCTTTGACTAAGGGAGTGGTATAATCACCATCATCATCAATCACAAACACACCTTGCTTTTCAATCGCTTTCAACCCATCCTTAGGTAAATAAGGTTTTACCTCATCTAGTATATCTTCCATGATAGCAATTTCATCCAAATCCAAAGGTGCTCCCGAATCACCTGCCACACAGCACTCTCCTTTGCAAGCATTTAAATCGCAAACGAATTTTTTTTCGAGTAAATGTTCTGAAATAATGGTGTTATCTATGGCTATCATCTAGTATTTTTATCGCTTATGGTGAGGTGCAAATGTATTCTTTTTTGATGTTGACAACCGAAAATAACTTTCAATGTTATAAAAAGGGATTTAAATAATGCTTACAAATTTCTATCAATGGAAGGACGAGATTAAGAACAATTAAAGAACAGATTTTTGTTTATCTTTGGATTTTATTAATTATTATGAAGCGTATTTTACAGTTATTTCTTGTTATCGTATTCGGAAGTGTTAACATCGTTTTTGCACAAAAGAAAGAAGTGAAATCATCGAAATATGATATTCAAGGCCCTTTTTGCAATGGCCTAGCTAAAGTGTGTACCAATCATAAATGGGGTTATATTAAAAAAGATGGAGGTGTAGTGGTCAAACCAAAATACCTTCAGGCTGAAAATTTTGATGAAGGATTGGCGAGAGTGAGAACCATTAAAGGCTGGGGTTTGATTGATACAACTGGTAATATCGTTCTAGTTACTGAGTTTAATTATATTTCTGATTTTGTTGACGGTAAAGCGAAAGTAAGAATGATAAGTGGAGAAGAAACGTATATAAACCGAAAAGGACAGAATATTGGAAGGTAATTCTAACATTTGTGCTTCCCGAATAATAACTAAGAGGTGATTCGATTAAATAAAGTTAATAAATCGTATTCGATAGGGCACAACAAAATGCATGTTCTAAAAGGCATTGACGTGAATATTGCCAAAGGTGAACTAATATCCATCATGGGTTCTTCGGGTTCAGGCAAATCTACCTTGTTGAATATTTTGGGTCTTCTCGACAATTACGATTCAGGAGAATATTACTTAAACGATATGCTGATTCGCAATCTTTCGCAAACAAAAGCGGCACAGTTGCGAAACAAATTTTTAGGATTTGTATTCCAATCGTTCAACTTGCTTTCGTTTAAAAATGCAGTTGAAAATGTTGCCTTACCTTTATACTATCAGAAAGTAAATAGAAAAGAAAGAAATAAAATAGCACTCGAATATTTAGATAGAGTGGGCTTAAAAGACTGGGCTAATCACCTTCCGAGTGAGATGAGTGGTGGTCAGAAACAGCGGGTGGCCATTGCCCGAGCATTAATTTCGCAACCTAAGGTAATATTCGCTGACGAACCAACGGGTGCCTTAGATAGTCAGACTTCGAAAGAAGTAATCGATATTTTTCGTGAAGTGAATAAGCAAGGCATTACCATTGTCATCGTAACACACGAAGATGACATAAGTAAAATGACTGATCGCATCATCCGATTGAAAGATGGTATCATTCTAAACCAATAGTATTTTCTGATGTTCGACAGCGATAAATGGCAAGAAATATTTGCCACCATCAACAAGAATAAGTTGCGAACTTTTCTCACTGCTTTCAGTGTGACTTGGGGTATCTTTATCCTCATTGTATTATTAGGTGCTGGAAAAGGATTAAGCAATGGGGCGCACAAAGAGTTTTTGCACGATGCGGTGAACAGTCTAAACATTGAAGGAGGGCAAACTGTTGTTCCTTACAGAGGAATTAAACCCGGTAGAAACATTCAACTCGATAATAATGATTTTGAGATTATCAATAGTAAGATAGGACACATCTTACACTCTTCGGCAGTGTTCGAACGAAGAAATACTGAAGTGTTAAGTTATGGAAACCAACACTCAACCTTTACAGTAAGGTCGTGTATGCCGGATCATAATTACCTCGAGAATGCAACCACGATTGAAGGTCGTTTTATTGATCAATTGGACATTAAAGAATTCCGAAAAGTATGTGCTATTGGTGTTCCTGTTAAGGATGCATTATTTAAAAACGAAACTCCTATCGGTAAATTCATTGATGTAGGAGGAACTCCTTATAAAGTTGTTGGTGTGTTCACTGATCCTGGTAATGGAGATAACGAACGCATCTACATCCCACTCACAACAGCTCAAAGGGCCATGAATGCTCAAAATAAAATTGATAACATTTGGTCAAGTTTAGATAACGATGCGGTAAATAATAGTGGTGCCATCATCAAGCAAGTGCGCGAATTACTTGCACAGAAACATAATTTCAGTCCTGCCGATGTGAACGCAATTCGAATCGAAAATTGGTCGGAAGATTATAAACGCATCATGGATATGTTAGATGGAATCAATTTGTTTATTTGGATAATCGGAACTTTTACTCTGATAGCTGGAGTGGTTGGGGTGAGTAATATCATGATGATTATTGTTAAGGAGAGGACAAAAGAAATAGGTGTACGCAAAGCACTAGGAGCAACACCAACTTCCATCGTCATGTTAATTGTACAGGAAGCAATATTTATAACCGCTATTGCAGGATATACTGGATTGGTTCTTGGAGTTGGATTGTTACAATTATTCTATACCACCGAAACAGATTTTTTTCGACACCCCGAAGTAGATTTTCATGTGGCCATATCAGCCACCATCCTCATTATTGCTGCTGGAGCATTAGCAGGATTGTTTCCTGCACTTAAAGCTGCAAAGGTGCAGCCAGTGGATGCTTTGAGAGATGAATAAAAACGATTGGATTACTTCACCAAAGTGATGTTTCCAATGTACTCATGGTTCTCTTTCATGTTATCCTTCACCTTGATAATATAAACGTACACATCTTCCTGAGCCACTGAAGTTCCGTTTACACTTCCATCCCAATGTTTGTCCATAGTATTGGTATAGAAAACAAAGTTACCCCAACGATCGTAGATATACATTTCGAAGTCTACAATGTTCGTTCCTTTACAGTAGAACTCATCGTTAATTCCATCGTGATTTGGAGAGAATGCATTCGGAATATACATAGAGTATTCTGGTAAAACATCCAAATAAATTCTGGTGGTGTCAAAACAACTTCCTGCACTTGATACCACTAAAGTAACACCGTAGTGGCCTGTTGCAGAATACGTATGTGTTGGGTTTTGAACGGTACTTGTATTCGTTGTTGGGTTGTATTGATCACCGAAATCCCATGCCCAGCTTATTGCGTGGGAAGAATAGTCGGAGAAGGTGACAGTCGGATTTAATATGCTAATATTAGACGGTACCGAAAAGCTTGCATCAGGTAATGAAACGACATTAATAAGGTTGGTAGAAAGCAAAGTGTTAGGACAACCCGCTAATGATGTAACGGTGAGTGACACCGAATAGTTTGCAGCTGATGAATAACAATGTTGACCATTTTGAGAAGTGGAAGTGCTACCATCTCCAAAATTCCAATTCCATCCTGCTATACTGCCTACTGGAATTGTAGAAAGATCAGTGAAGTTGACACAAACAGGGATACAACCAGAAAACACATCAGGTGTAAATGCTACCGTAGGTAAAGGAAGAACAGTTACCGGTGCGCTTAAACTTGACGTTCCAGTACAGTTAGCATCAGATACACTTATCACGGTATAATTTCCTTCTGCAGGGTTAGAAATTATGTATGGTGAGGCAAGAGCAACTACTGATGTGTTGGCAACTCCGTTAGAATAAGTGATGCTCCAAGGTGCAGAACCAGCAAGTGCGATGGATACAGATGCTGTTGGGTCACCGAAACACGATTGGCCTCCACCACCAACTGTTGCTGTTGGTATGGCATGAACAATTACATCAATTTGCAAACGGGCACTTTCGCAACCATTCAATGTTTGTGTTACATAATAACTAGTAGTGCCTGCCGCAGTGGTTACAG
This sequence comes from Bacteroidota bacterium, assembly GCA_037131555.1. Taxonomy (GTDB): domain Bacteria; phylum Bacteroidota; class Bacteroidia; order 2-12-FULL-35-15; family 2-12-FULL-35-15; genus 2-12-FULL-35-15. The sequence goes on along the minus strand of JBAXQU010000071.1, from coordinate 5,048 downwards.
GAGTTGGTGCATTTATTGAACTTACACCACCTACGGGAACTGTATACCAATGCAAAGAAGTTCCTGTGGCTGTCAACACTGCTGGTGCAGAGTTCAAACAGTATACGATGGGTGAAGTACTAGTAGGTAGTACTGTAGGAGCATAAATAGTGACAACTAAATCTGCACGTTGGCTTTCGCATCCACTCACAGTTTGTGAAACATAATAATGGAAAGTTCCAGAAGTGGCAGTAGAAGGCACAGGTGCACTATTCGAACTTACACCTCCAACAGCCACCGTGTACCACAATAAATTACTTCCTACTGCAGTTAATGCGGGTGCCACTGCATTCGGGCAATAACTCAAAGGAGCTACGGTTGGTGCTGCCGGTATTGGATTAACAAAAACTATGAAATGTACTGTATCACTTGCACACGAAGTAGGTGCTGCACCTGTTGAGGTGATGATATAAGTCACAACTTCGGAACTTGTTCCTGAATTGTTGATTACATCGTTAATACTACCTCCTGCAATAAAACTGCCTGATGCTGTAAATCCTGTAAGATTTGCAGACGAAGAAGTCGCTGTCCAACTGAATAGTGTATTCGCTACACTTGCGGTTGGCGTTATGCTAGCAGTAGCTCCCGAACAAATGGTTTGATTCACTACTGCATTGTTGATGGCTGGGATTGGAGCTAAATTCACTACAAAATTTTGCGAAGCACCAACACACGAAGAAGGAGCAGGACCGGTAGGAGTTATGGAATAAGTAACCGTTCCTAATGTGGTTCCTGAATTCGTTAGTAAATCACTTATCGGTGTGGAGGTGCCTGCAGGAGCATTCGAATATCCTGTGCATCCTGCTGATGCTGTCACGTTCCATTGAAAGGTTGTTCCTGTTGCATTTGATGTTGGTGTAAAGTTAGCCGTATTGCCCGAACAAAGCGATTGGGTGAAACTTGCAACAGGGTTCGAAAGTGCAGGATTAGGATTAACCACTACTACAAAAGGTGTTGAATTAGCAGCAGGACATAGCAATGGAGCAGGGCCAATGGCAGTGATGGAATACGTTACTGAATCGATTGTGCTACCTGAATTGTTAATCACCTCAGCCAAACTACCACCTGAAGCGATGGTGCCGGAAGCAGTAAACCCTGTAAGGTTAGCCGAGGAAGAAGTGGCAGTATAACTAAAACTTGCTCCGGTTATATTAGATGTTGGTGATATAATTCCTGCTGTTCCCGAACATACAATTTGATGTAAGTTGACATTGGTAATTGTTGGAATAGGGTCAATGATTGCAATGAAAGTGGTATTCGTTCCTGTGCATGCCAACAGTGGACTTGCAGGGGTGAGTACGTATCGAATGGTATCGGCCACTGTTCCTGTATTGTTTACTACTTCCGAAATAGGATTAGGTCCTGAACCTGAAGCTGTGAATCCATTCGAAGTTCCCAAGGCAGATGTAGCTGTCCAAGTAAAAGTAGCTCCCGTTACATTGAACTGAGGAGTAATGGAAACGGTACCTCCTGTACAGATACTTTGAGTTAATACGGCATTGGTTATGGCAGGAGAAGGTTCTACATGAACAATAAAATCAACAGGTGTACCTGCACAGGTGTTTGGTGCTGGACCAGCAGGTGTGATGGAATAAACAACCGAATCAGTTGCAGTTCCAGTATTGAAAAGAATATCGCTGATAGGTGTGGTAGTGCCTGCAGGTGCAGAATTGTAGCCCGAGATATTTCCTGATGCATTGGTAGCAGTCCAACTGAATGTAGCTCCCGTAATATTGGCAGTAGGGGTAAATGAAACGGTATCACCGGAACAGAATGATTGTGACAAAACCGCATTGGTTAAACTTGGTCTTGGATCAACAATTACATAAAAATCGGTTGGTGGTCCGGTACAAGAAACCGGTGCAGGACCAACAGGAGTGATGGTGTATTTCACCGTATCAGAGGTTGTTCCCGAATTAGTAATTACATCAGCAATGGTAGTTCCCACAGCAGCATTGTTACCTGAAGTGAAACCAAGTAAATTAGCCGATGAGGTGGTTGCTGTCCAATTAAATGTACTTCCAACTATACTAGCATTTGGTGTAATTGAAGTAGCTGTAGCAGAGCAAATGGATTGAGTGAAGTCGGCAATAGGATTGGAAATGGTTGGCGAGACAGCTACGTTGACCACCACGGTATCTACCGAAGCCGGACAAGGAGCATTGGTAACTACCCATTGAAAGATATTTGCTCCATTATTTAAAGCACTGACAAACGAATTTGGTTGCGAGATATTGGTAATCAATCCAGAGGTAACAGCTGTCCACGTTCCTGTACCTACTGCCGGCACAACCCCAGCCAAAAGTGTGGTATCTCCACAAATATTTTGATCGACACCTGCATTAGCAGGAGAAGGAGCTGGCAATACGTTCACCACAAAGTTGGCAGTTGTGCCTGCACATAACGAAGGAGCAATGCCATGTGGAGTTACTATATAGGTCACCGTTTCGGGTGTGGTTCCATTGTTCATAATCACATCGTTGATGGATGTAGCACCTCCAGGTGTAAATCCTGAAACATTAACTGATGACGCAGATGCGGTATAGGTAAAGGTGGTGCCTGCGAGACTTGCCGTAGGCGTATATTGTGCCGAAGAACCTGAACAGATAAATGCCATTGCAGGTGGATTATTAATGCTCGGTTTCGGATTTACCGTAACCTGATAAAATACTTGAGGCCCCGTACAATTAGTTGGCCCAGGCCCCTGAGGCGTTATGGTAAACGTGACGACTGCAGAGGCTGTTCCAGTATTATGTAAGGTATAATTGATAGGGGTAAGGTTGCTACCCGAAGCAGGAAAGCCCCATACAGCTCCCGCTGGCACACAACTAGCTGCCCAAGTATAGGTAGACGATGCTGGTATTGGTATAGTTGGTGTATACTGTGCTACTTGCCCATCGCAAATGGTTGTGGGTAAAGGGAAATTTGTAATGGTAGGTTTTGCATTTACCGTAACGGTGGCAGTAGAAGTACACGTATAGCCTGATGTAACAACAGAAACAGTATATGTAAGCGGACCTGCGGAAGAAGGTGCTGTACTTGATGTGCTTGTTCCTGTAGCACTAAACCCACTAGGCCCTGTCCAATTGTAAGCAGTAGCAGTAGGTACAGCAGTACACGAAATAGAGAAAGGCATATTCGGGCAAACAGTAGTAGGCGAAATACTAGCAGTAGTAGAGCATGCACAATTAAAAGATGAAGCAGGTGAAACAGGTATATTCATGGTGATACCTAATTGGTTAGAATAATTGGTTACCAACAAAAGATAGAATTGACCCACCACCGGGGTGAAGGTCCATGAGTTTGAACCTGATGTGGAATAACTACAACTAATAATGTTGGAAGCTGAATAGCCTGCACATGCTGCTGCTGGATTTGCAAATGGCCCCCACATAATATAATCAATATCTGCTCCGTTAGAGGAATTTGCTCCTACTGTAATTGGGGTGGATACGGTAGCCTGAAATACAGTCCATACAGGATTGGGCGAACTACCTAAACATCCAAACACTCCACCTCCTCCCATAGAAGGTACGTTACTTTGTGTAGGAAATGGTCCATCTGTAGGGCAACCTGCAGTAGCGCAAGTATTAGCTACAGTTGGCGGTATGGTTGGTCCGCGCTGAGTTGGAGGCTCGGTGGCGCAAATGTCAAAACTTCCATTGCTAACATTCTGAACACTCCAGATTCTAATCCAAAGGGTAGAGCCTGCTGCGAGGTTATTTGCATCTATCTCGGGCATCAATCCTGTGCTTCCATCATCATTACAATCAACAAGGGTAAGTGCATTGCACGAGCCAGTATAAATGGCCATTGCTCCGTCCGACATAGTGCCCGAACTAGTTGAAATGTGAATAGCTCCACTTACTGGAACTATCAATGAGAACCATACATCACCTCCTGCAAAACTACCGCAACTTGGTGCTGGTATTCCAGAAGTAGTGCTTTGTCCTGCATTGTCGAAAGTTGTAGGATTGCAATACGAGTTTACGTTGATGGTAATGGCATTGCATGGTGTATCGTTTGGTGCAGCCGTTAATTGGCCTGCCAAGCTGGTGAAAGCAACAATCATAAGTAAATACAATTGTTGAGGGATTTGATTGAACTTCTTCATTGTGTAGATTTCGTACTTTTATTAGTTCAGTTTATAATTCACTTCTTCGAGCTGTGTGATGGCTACCTGATGGGTGATTAAACTTGTTTTTATATGTTTCAATACGGTGCCCGATTCTTGTTTCTTGGCTTTCACATTTAGGCTATGGCGCTGTGGCGAATACACGCAAGATACTACATCGGGATTGGATTTAATACTATTTACCACCGTTGCCGAATCGGTTGCCGAAACAGAGGTAGTGGTGGTGGTGATTTTATATTCCGAAAAAATGCCTTGATAATAAGGCTGACCATTTATTTTGTTTTGGTCCATTTCGTTTTGTACTTCGGCTTTGGTTAATGGGGTGATGTGGTTTTGTGCCCAAACACCTGTGGTACCAACCATCATAAGAAGTAAAAGACTAACTATTTTTTTTGTAAAACTGTGGTTCATTCTCAATATTTAATGTGTTTTTTAAGCACGGTTTTCTCTATTAATCTATTAGATGCTAATTCGCCTCAAAAGGTTGCATCCTCCATTAATGATTGATGTCAATAATTTGAGGCACTAAAAGTAGTAAAAAAATTAAGATTGAAATTAATTCAATATGAAGGAATTTGGAATGATGATTAATCGCAGCGGGTCGCAAATCCCAAATCCTAAATTCTATCCCTAAGTTTCGGGACTAAAGCGTGATTCGTAAATAGGTATTACTTGCCACGAAGGCGCAAAGGCAGAAAGAAAAAATTCTAAACTCTAAGTACTAAATTCTAAACCCTATTCGTAAATTCGTACTATTCGTATTTCGTAAAGTCAGTTATCATTATACTTTGTACTTAATACATTGTACTCTTAATCACCTTCCTCCTCACCACCCCCTTCTCCGTTTCCACCTCCACAAAGTAAACCCCTGCCT
>JBAXQU010000070.1:0-17247 GCA_037131555.1 Bacteroidota bacterium | reverse complement strand
AAATCAATAGGTATGCAAAAGATTAGAAATATTGCCATTATTGCCCACGTTGATCACGGAAAGACCACGTTGGTAGACAAAATGTTATTAGCCGGAATGCTTTTCCGCGACAACCAGACTTCTGGTGATTTGATTCTCGACAACAACGACTTAGAACGAGAACGCGGAATCACTATTCTCTCAAAAAACGTTTCCATTCAATATAAAGGTTACAAAATCAACATCATCGACACACCGGGTCACGCCGACTTTGGGGGTGAAGTGGAACGCGTATTAAATATGGCCGATGGGTGTTTACTTTTAGTAGATGCTTTCGAAGGACCAATGCCTCAGACACGTTTCGTGTTGCAAAAAGCATTGAACCTTGGATTGAAACCAATCGTGGTGGTCAACAAAGTAGACAAACCCAATTGCCGTCCGAACGAAGTCCACGAAATGGTTTTCGACCTGATGTACAACCTCGATGCAACTGAGGAACAGCTCGATTTTCATACCGTTTATGGTTCTGCCAAAAACAGTTGGATGGGTGCCGATTGGGCAAAACAAGAACCAGACATCACCTATTTACTCGATTCGATTATCGAACATATTCCTGCTCCGCTCCATCGCGAAGGAACTCCACAAATGTTGATTACCTCACTCGATTATTCTACTTATGTGGGTCGTATAGCGATTGGACGTGTTCACCGCGGTGAAATTCGTGAAGGTCAAGATGTGATGTTGTGCAAGAAAGATGGACAATTCGTCAAATCACGAATCAAAGAGCTACATATTTTCGAAGGATTGGGTCGTGCAAAGGTACAATCTGTTCAATCAGGTGACATTTGTGCGCTGGTAGGTATCGAAGGTTTTGATATTGGCGATTCAATTGCTGATTTTCTGGAACCAGAAGCACTTGACCGCATTGCAATAGACGAACCCACTATGTCTATGGCATTTACTATCAATGATTCTCCATTCTTTGGTAAAGAGGGTAAGTTTGTGACTTCGCGTCACATCCACGATCGCTTAATGAAAGAGTTGGACAAAAACCTCGCTCTTCGTGTAGAGAAATCTCCTGAATCGGATACTTGGACTGTTTTCGGTCGAGGTGTACTTCACTTGTCAGTCTTAATAGAAACCATGCGCCGCGAAGGATTTGAACTTCAAGTAGGTCAACCTCAAGTTATTATAAAAGAAATTAACGGTCAGAAATGCGAACCCATTGAACAGTTGACCATCAACTTGCCAGAAGAATCGTGCAGTAAAGTAATTGACATCGTAACCCGTCGCAAAGGCGAATTGCTGATGATGGAGACCAAAAACGAACGCATCAACATCGAATTCAACATACCATCTCGTGGAATTATCGGATTGCGCAACAGCGTACTGACTGTTTCTGCTGGTGAAGCCATTATGGCACATCGTTACCTAGAATACCAACCTTGGAAAGGTCCGATTGAAAGACGTACTAACGGAGCCATCATTGCACAAGCTTCGGGAAACGCTTTTGCTTATTCAATAGATAAACTACAAGATCGTGGCAAATTCTTTATTGATCCACAAGACGATGTATATGCAGGTCAGGTAGTTGGCGAGCACTCTAAGGAAGATGATTTGGTGGTGAATGTGACCAAACCTAAAAAGCTGACCAACATGCGTGCATCAGGTTCTGATGATAAAGTACGCATCGTACCAGCCATCAAATTCTCTCTTGAAGAAGCTCTGGAATACATCCGCGAAGATGAATACGTGGAATTAACGCCAAAGAGTATCCGCATGCGTAAAATCTATTTGGACGAAAATGACCGTAAACGTTTAGCAAAAAAATAAGAATTTTGCGAAAAATCTGAGAAGAGCGAATCTGAAAAAGGTTCGCTCTTTTTTTATACCGAAAAGTGAAAACCACTATCTTATTACAAAATTTATTCAAACTAACAGCCACTCTTCGACAAATAATCGACTATATCAATTTACATTTGAACAAATCACCCTTTTTCCCGTTCCAATTAAATGACTATTTTTGCAAACAGATTACTTACAACTCAAATATGGAAACTAATTTCTTGATTCTTGAAGAGCGCATCGTTAAGATGCTAAAAATGGTATATGACCCCGAAATTCCTGTCAATGTGTATGACCTCGGTCTTATTTACAACGTAGATATTGACGACGATAAAAACGTAAAAATACTGATGACACTTACTGCTCCCAACTGCCCTGCAGCAGACTTTATCGTGGAAGATGTGCGTATTAAAGTAGAAGGTATTGATGAAGTGAAAAATGTGGATATTGAACTGACATTCGAACCCACTTGGGACAAAGAGATGATGAGCGAAGAGGCTAAACTAGAACTCGGATTTTTATAACTAAACGCAAAGGAGCAAAGCCGCAAAGACTCTTATTATATAGTTCGGCAGCGAATATGCTGTTTTCTGAATGGCTTACGACTTACGAATTTACCACTTATGACTTCAAAAAAGAACATCTATTTCGCCTCCGACGCACACTTTGGTGCAAAGACGCTGAAAAACTCGATTGAGAACGAAAAACGTTTCGTGCGCTGGCTCGACAGCATCAAGCACGATGCCGAAGCGGTATATTTGGTAGGTGATATGATCGACTTTTGGTTCGAATACAAACATGTCGTGCCAAAGGGCTACACCCGATTTCTCGGCAAATTAGCCGAACTGACCGATATGGGTGTTAAAGTCCATTGGTTTATCGGCAACCACGATATCTGGATTTTTGGCTATATTCAGCAAGAGACGGGTGCCATCGTGCATCATCAACCCTTGATCAAAGAGTTTAACGGAAAGAAATTCTTCATCGGACACGGAGACGGATTAGGAGATAACTCTTTCGCATTCAAACTTATTAGAACCGTTTTTCATAATAAATTAGCGCAAAGGTTGTTTGGGTGGATTCATCCTGATGGCGCAATCGCCTTTGCTTTGGGCTGGTCTAAAAGCAGTCGCGAAAGTGGTAGTCGCGAATACAAAGATTACCTTGGCGAAGACAAAGAGCACCTTGTGATTTACGCCAAAGAGTTTCTGCAAACACAGCCCGAAATCAACTTTTTTATCTTCGGACATCGCCATATTATGCTCGATTTGATGTTAGCTCGAACAAGCCGCGTCATCATTCTGGGAGATTGGATTCAACACTTCTCTTACGCGGTGTGGAATGGAAATGATATGCGGTTAGAACAGTTTGAGGTATAAAACCCTTTTACTTACAAACTACAAACGCTCAATCTTCTACTTACATAGATTGGGCGTTTTTAAACAAATAGCAAAGAATTCTCTTTTTCATAAGACCTCATAAATTATTTTTCAGAATTTAGCTTCTTTCCTTTTATCTTTCGAAATCATTTATTAGTTTTGTAACCGTTGGTTGACTATTTTGCCCTATCGCAAAGTTATTCCGATAGGGCTCCTTCTCGTCTTTCTGATTTTCGATCATGCTAATCTTCTTAGTTATCTTGCTAACTCCTTTGGCAACGTTGCCAACACAAATAGCAAGCTTGCCAATGCAAGTAGCCATCTTGCTAATTCCGTTTTCGTGATTGCCAAAGCTATTAGCCATGTTGCCAACGACAATAGCGATCTTGCTAATACAATTAGCAACGTTGCTAATCGAATTAGCAAGCTAAAAAACGGAGCAAAACTTTAAAATAGAGCTATTCTCTATACTAAACAATTTAAACTTTTATTCATTATGTCAAAACCCAGTTATGCTGAGCAAATCAGCAATGCGCAGGTGATGGTGTCGGGTCTGAAAGGCAATGCAGATAAGGTAGCGCGTCGTGGAATAGACGGCGTGTTTGTGACCGGCCTCGATGCCAACTTGCAATCCGTGACCACCCTCAACAACGAACAGGAGAAGCTGAAAGCTGACCTGAAAGCCAAAACCGCCGAACTCGATGCCAAACTGCTCGAAGTAGAAGCCGCAGTGGCAGAAGCCAAGAAAATCGTAAAGATGGACTTTCCAAAAGAGCAATGGAAAGAATTTGGTATCGCTGACAAGCGATAATCACATCTATTCAGAGTGCGGCAGCGGGTCGCACTCTGAATATTATTTGAATTTGGAATGAGGAATTTATTTGACATCAACTCGAAGTAATACGTAACTCGTTGGTTTTTGTGGCGATAAGTGCACTTTTTGAATAAAAAGAACACTTACAACATAACGTACCAGAGTTGTTGGGCTTTATGTTCAATATTCAAGCCAAAATCATCCTTGTTTTTATTTATCTAATTGTCAGAGATTTCACATTGAAGATTGAGCTGAAAATTATTTATTCCATTATTTTAAATGTTAATATTTTGTTAAAGTTTTGATTTTACCTTGTTTTTGGAAGTTTTGTAGATATATAGGTTTTCACCCATAAAAGTTATTTAACTTCGCGAGTTATGAAAATGAACAATGAATGTCAAAAATAATTAGAAACAATGAATGAAATAATTGATAGAATACTTCAATTTAAAAATAGTGCGACTACTCTAAAATTGAAACAATATTATGGAACTAATTCTTTAATGGAAATTTATGGAATTAATAGAAAAGAAATTAAACATACATCATTCTTCAAATGGCTTTTTAGCCCAAATACTGTTATTGCAACACATGCTTTAAAGAAATTATTAGATATGGTTGTCACTAGGCTAAATACAGAGTGTTTAAGTGATGAGTTACAACAATTGTTGGTTATTGGGAACTATGAAATTGATTTTTGGGAAACAAATGAAAATTATAGTGTTGATCGTGGTTTATTAGACCTTTATATTGATATAAAAATAAGCAATTTTAATATCGAATTAATATTAGAAAATAAAGTTTATAGTAATGAACATGATGATCAAACACAAAAATATTATGATCACTTTACTAGAACAGATAAGAATTCAAATAGAATATTTTTATATTTAACTCCAATTTCATCATTAGATTTAGAAAAATTAATTGAGCCAGAGTGTTGTTGTAAACAGTTTATTCAAATTAATTATCAATTAATTGTTGATAAAATTATTGAACCAATTTTAAGGGAGGGTGTCGACAAAAACATTGAATTTATATTACACGATTATCTTAAAGCTCTAAGTACTCCAGTAAATAACAATCAAAAAAAATATAAGTATATGGCTATTTCTAACAAAGAAAATGAACTTCTTATTCGTTTTTGGGAAGAAAATGAAGACTTAATCTTAAAGGCTGTTGAAGCTACAAAAGAGAATACTCATATAGAGCCTGAAAAAAGGGAAACTGCAAGGAAAATTATTGAATTACTAAACAATGATTCAGAAAAAATTGGAGCCTATGTGAAACGTAATCTCAATATGCTATTTGAACAAAGTAGATTTTCAAACAATGAGATTCTTGATTTTCAAGATGCAGTATATTCAAAGAGAACATTCGATATACAATATCCACTTCTAAAAAAAGTAGTAAGTCGAAATGATAAGCCATTACATTATTGGAAAGATATTATTCTTATAAATAATGAAGAGTTCTATTTGTGTTGTGAGTGGTTTGAAAACGATAGAGTTTACTTTGATCGTTGGTTGAATTTGAGATTACAAAGCTAATATTATAAACAGATCACTTAAAATGCAAGTGGTTTTATTTCTTTTAAAAATAGACAACTTAAATAATTAAAATTTTAATACAAAAAACTATGAGAGAAAAAGAATTTGAAAAATGGCTTCACCTACAATACCCCAAAAGTACACACACTGTATTCAGTAGATTTTCGAATTGTAGAACAGTTGAAAGAAAGTTAGGCGATTTAGATTTGCATTATGAAACAGATAGGGCCGTTTCAGTTTTAAGCTTACTCTCATATTCGAAAGAAGATGAGCGAAATAATATTGAGCCTGCGGTTTTAATAATAAAAAAAGGAAATATTTATAACGGATTAGCAACACTTAGGCAAGCAGTACGAAGATATGTTGATTTTAGAAATGATGAAATCTATGTTTTATGAGAGATGAAATATTTGAAATTATCAGGGGAAGTAGTAACTATATTTAATAATCAAAAATACACGAAATTCATAAATCAACCTCTTATGTCCCATCCATTTCATTACGTTGTAAAATCTAAACTTATTCGTTCTTCTGAGAGTAATACTCAGAATCTTATCGAATTCGAGAAGGTTTTTGAACACGATAATCCAATTATAGCAAGACGCCAAGCTTTCAATCATTATCAAAATTACATTGATGTTTTGTTGGAGGGCAAAGGAAAGAAGTATATCTCCGATATTCAAGCCCGTAGAGACCTTTTTACGCATATTGATTCTGGAACTGCTCAAACATTTTCTAATAATAAGATAACCCTCGATTTTAATGATGATTATGACAAAGGAATTGGCATTTACCTCATTAATGATAAGTCTGTCAAATATAAGGATATTGATCTGATAGCTGGGGAGAAATATTTAATACATTCAATTGAACATTTCGACAAGAGAGATCTAATTGCCATGATAGAAGGATTAATATGTGAGAAATGCCTTTATAAATATTATGGATATAATTTTAAAGGATATAACTCAATTGTCGATTTTTGTAAATTTGAGTTTTCTCAATTTGGTAGTAGATCTATATTGAAAACTCCATTTGATTGGTTTAATTGTAAAGAAGTTATGGGAATGAAATAAGATTTTATTTTGTTAAAGTTTACCTATCCTTCTCTATCAGGCTGGATATATTGCCTCAGCCAGTTTGGCATTATTCCTCCGCAACAAATCCAATTCTTTTTCGAGGTTTGGCGGTTAACCGTTTGTCGGTGTGTAGCTCTGCGAGCGATTGGTTGATGAGTTCGATTTGCATTCGGGTGTCTTCGTTGATATCGTTGTAATCGGTAAACACCTCTTCGATGTATGCTTTCAACCCCATCTTGATGTCGCAAATTGCGACTTCAAGTTTTCAAATACTTTCCCAGTAAGTTGGAACATGAAATCTTCTGGAATTTGTGGAATTGAACATCACAATTTGTGATTTCCAATCTTGAAATTCTAAATCATTGATTCTTTAATGGGAAGAGTCTGTTTGAATTTGAATAATTGACCGAAAATAAGGTAGAGGTTGTGGGGTAGATTTTCTGTTCTACTAAGGTTGATGGAACTGAAATAAGGTGTTTGACAAAATCTAAAATTCAAGGTGTTTTACGAAAAAACCTTATCCTATCACCCAACCTTAGTAGAAAAGCAAAGACATCGCTCTGTCACAACCTTATTACCTTATTTGGTAAACAATCAAACAGATTTAACAACCCATATTTGATGAATTGGATATCACACTTTGTGATTTCCAATCTTGAAATTCTAAATCAGTCATTCTTTAAAGGAAAGATTTTTTTGAATTAGAATAATTGACCGAAAATAAATTTGACTTCTTGAGGTTTCAATTTGCAACCTCAACTGTGTTCATCTTCACAAAGTGGAAACAGAAAACAAATAGCATTTGTGCGTTTTCCATCTTGCTAATCTCATTCTCCATCTTGCCAAAGCAAATAGCAACGAAGCCAAGACCGTTGGCAATGTTGCTATTTCAATTTTCTAGCTTGCTAAAGGAGTTGGCAATGTGGGGGAAGGCATTTCCTAGATAGCTAATGAAGTTAGCGATCTTGCTAATTCTATTAGCAACGTTGCCAATTGTAATAACTTAAAATATAGAGCAATTTTCTATACGTACTATTATAACTTCTATTTTGTAGATAACAACATTTTTATTCCCTTTCACACAAACCAATATATCGTTACAAAATGGCAAATAGTACCACCTAAAACAAAGATATGGAAAACGGCGTGATTGTATTTCATCCCTTTTAAGCTATAAAGTACTGCGCCAACGGTGTAAGATATACCACCGCTCAACAACCAACTCAAGCCTTCAGCAGACATATTTTGCATCAACGGACGAATGGCAATCACGATAATCCAACCCATCACCACATACATGATGGTAGAAAGTAGTTTGTATTTCCCCATAAAGAAGAGTTTCAGTGTGATGCCAACCAATGCTGCGCCCCATGCGATACCGAAAATTGTCCACCCGACCCATCCGTGAAGCGTCACCAATGTAAAAGGTGTATAACTCCCTGCAATGAGGACAAAAATTGAAGAGTGATCGAACACATTGAGGCGAGCACGATGTTTTGGCGTTTTAGAGTTGTGATAGACAGTAGAAGCCGTATAGAGCAACACCATACTAACACCGAATATCGAAAAGCTCACAATCCGCCAAACATCGCCTAGTGATGCAGCACGAACGACCAAAAGCACCAATCCTACAACACTTAAGACCAATCCCAATCCATGCGACCACACATTAATACGTTCCTCTGCTGGAGAATAAAACTTGACACCTTGTTTGTACATAAATTTATTGATTAATATAACGATTGCAAAACTACATATAAAACAGTCGCAAAAGGCGATAGTTCATCATTTTGTACTTTCGACAACCTTTTCCAGATTAGGAAACACCATCATTTTTAGCTACTTTTGCAAAAAAAATATTCTCCATGAAACCCCAAAAGAATTCCGACAAAGATATACAGTTTACAGTGAAAGAACCAACAGAATTACTCAATTTTCTGATTGAAAATTCTAACGGAAAAAGCCGCAATCACCTGAAATCGTATCTATCGTATAAACAGATAAAAGTCGGTAACAAAATAGTTTCTCAGTTCAATTATCCGCTCAAAAAAGGAGATATAGTCACCATAATGCCAAGCAAGAAAAACGAAGCAAAACCGCTTTCGGGCATGGAGATTGTGTATGAAGATCGTTATGTAATTGTGATCAACAAAGAATCGGGCTTGCTTTCGATTGCCACCGACCGCGAAAAACGGGGAACAGCCTACAGCATCTTAAGCGACTATGTCAAGGAACGCCATCCAAAAAATCGAATATTTGTGCTTCACCGACTCGATCGTGAAACATCGGGATTGATGATGTTTGCCAAAGACCAAGAGGTGCAAGAGATACTTCAATACAATTGGGAAAACGCCGTTTCGGCGCGTTCGTATGTGGCACTCGTAGAAGGCGAAGTGAATCCACCAGAAGACACTATTGTTTCGTGGCTGAAAGAAGGAAAAACATTCATTGTTCACTCCTCTCCCATCGATAATGGTGGACAAAAAGCTATCACGCACTACCGCACCATCAAGTCAAACAAATATTACTCGCTACTTGCAGTAGAATTGGAGACTGGGCGAAAAAACCAAATCCGTGTACAAATGCAAAGCATTGGGCATCCGGTAGTGGGCGACAAGAAATATGGTGCTACTCACAGCCCAATAAAACGCGTTGGGCTACATGCCATGGAACTTTCGTTTACCCACCCCATCACAAACGAAACACTTGAGTTTTCGACTCCAATACCTCGAAAATTCATGACCGTCTTTGGTAGCGAAAAGAGAGAAGAGAGTTTGAGAAGACCAAATGTGAGAAAATAATTATACTCAATTCAATACTCAAAACGACCATTTCATGTATGAAATGGTCGTTTTTGATTAACAATTATAACTATTCGTTATTTATTCTTTGGTGTTCCGAATGAGATCAATTGAATATCGAAAATCAATGTAGAATATGGGCTTATTGCTCCTGACCCTGTGCTTCCATATCCCAACTGCCAAGGTAGTACGACTCTTCGTTTTTCTCCAGCTTTCATCTGCATCAGTGCTTCTGACCAACCTTTTATCACCGCATTAACTTTAAAACTAATCGAATCTTCATTATTTTGCCAGATTGGTTTAGAACCTTTGTACGTCCCATCAAACATAGTCCAATCTATTCTACGGCCTTGATAATGAACAAACACAGAATCGTTGTATTTCACAGTATCTTTGTACATAGGACTATTCTTATTACCAGAATCAATAATATGGTAATAATAACTTCCACCACCACGATTTACTGGTATATTAAATAATTTAAAATCTAAACTATCTTTCATATTTGTAAAATAGGTCTCATTCTTCACTTTCCAATCGGTATATTGTGCCAATGGATCTGTTGTGGTAAGACAAGACGTCGATATAATCACCAACAATAGGAGAAACGGATACAGTAAATTCTTAATTCTCATGCTAATATAAATTCAGGGAAATGAATATTTACTCAGTAATTTTCTTGAAAAGCTCTTTCATACTCACCTGGTCGCCAATAATTGAGCGTAATTGGTCGATCGAAACACGTTCTTGTGTCATTGAATCGCGATGACGAATGGTAACAGTATTATCTTCTAGCGATTGGTGATCGACCGTCACGCAGAAAGGAGTACCAATTGCATCCTGACGACGGTATCGTTTACCGATCGAATCTTTTTCGTCGTACTGACAATTAAAATCGAACTTCAAATCGTTGATAATTACACGTGCTTTATCAGGTAAACCATCTTTCTTCACCAGTGGCAACACAGCCAACTTCACCGGAGCCAAGGCTGCCGGCAGCTGAAGCACAACACGAGTATCGCCTCCTTCGAGCGCCTCTTCTTTGTATGAAGCGGCCATCACGCTGAGGAACATACGATCAACACCTATCGACGTTTCGATAACGTAAGGAACGTATGACTTATTCAATTCTGGGTCGAAATATTGTTGCTTTTTGCCCGAATATTTCTCATGGCTACTCAAGTCAAAATCTGTTCGAGAGTGAATACCTTCAACTTCTTTGAATCCAAAGGGCATTTCAAACTCGATATCGGTTGCTGCATTGGCGTAGTGTGCCAACTTGTCGTGATCGTGGAAACGGTATTTTCTGTCGCCTAACCCAAGAGCTTTGTGCCATTTCAGGCGGCGATCTTTCCACCAGCTAAACCACTCGAGCTCTTCACCCGGACGAACAAAGAATTGCATCTCCATCTGTTCGAACTCGCGCATACGGAAAATAAACTGACGAGCCACAATTTCGTTTCTGAAAGCTTTACCAATCTGTGCGATACCGAATGGAATACGCATACGACCGGTTTTTTGCACGTTCAAGAAGTTGACAAAAATACCTTGAGCCGTCTCTGGTCGAAGGTAGATTTTCATAGCACCATCGGCAGTCGAGCCCATCTCGGTAGAAAACATCAGGTTAAACTGACGAACTTCTGTCCAGTTTTTGGTTCCGCTCACGGGGCAAACCACTTCGTAATCGATGATAATCTGACGTAATTCGTCAAGGCTAGCATCGTTCAGCGCTTTCGCAAAACGAGTATGAATCTCGGTTTTCTTAGCTAAATTCTCTTGAATGCGAGAATTAGTCTGACGGAAAAGCGCTTCGTCGAAATTCTCAAATTTCTTCGCAGCTTTCTCCACCTCTTTATCGATTTTATCATCGATTTTGGCCATTAAATCTTCGATGAGCACATCGGCACGGTAGCGTTTTTTAGAATCTTTGTTATCGATTAACGGATCATTGAACGCATCTACGTGACCCGAAGCTTTCCAGATTGTGGGGTGCATAAAGATCGCAGAATCGAGCCCTACAACGTTTTCGTTGAGAAGCACCATACTATCCCACCAATATTTTTTGATATTATTTTTCAGCTCAACGCCCAACTGACCGTAGTCGTAAACGGCGGACAAGCCATCGTAAATTTCACTCGATTGAAATACAAAGCCATACTCTTTGCAATGCGATACCAATTTCTTAAAAACTTCTTCTTGCTGTGCCATAAGGTGATAAAACGGGGTTCTGTTATTGAGGGCAATAACCCAAATTCTACATTACTATTTTAAGTCGTGCAAAGTAAGTGATTTTTTTCGATTTACCGTTTTATCTCGCTTCACTTTCTGCTCGAATATCTCTTTGATAAGACAATTAGAATAGAAATTAAGTTTTTTTATAAGAGAACTCACCAATTCAAGTTTACTTGTCAAAAGGCAGGTAATCACCGAACAATTTGAGGCTGAATATTTAATAATCTCAAAAATAGTTTTATTTTTGTTGCAAAAAAGGATACATATATCATCAACACAATCAGAATGGACTTTTCTGCAACATCGAATCTCTCAATTCACAAAATATTTGAAGCTCAGGTTGAAAAATCTCCCAATCAGATTGCGATTAGATTCTACAACCAGCAACTCACTTATACAGAGCTAAATAACTTGTCAAATCAGTTAGCCCATTTGCTGATTGCAAACTATGACCTTGCTCCGAAAAGTGTTGTAGCCATAATGTCAGACCCCTCGGAGTGGATTATTATCAGCATGTTGGCTATTCTTAAAGCAGGATGCACTTATCTGCCTCTTTCTTCCCAATTTCCCAAAGAACGGATTGCCCACATGCTGAAAGACGGAGATGCTGCAATCACAATCTCACAACCCCATCTACAAAGCAAAATAGACAGCACAACATCTCAAATCGTTAATCTCGAGCAAATCAAAAATAAGTTAGATTTCTATTCAAAAAGTAACCCATCGACATCCGAAAGTGGAAGTGAATTAGCCTATATAATGTACACTTCGGGCACAACCGGCATTCCTAATGGGGTAGAAATCACTCATCGTGGAATTATCAGGTTGGTTTGCGGTGCAGATTATATCCCGTTTAACGAAGATTTAACCTTCTTGCAACTTTCGGCCTTTACCTTCGACGCTTCAACGTTCGAAATTTGGGGTGCTTTGTTAAATGGGCACAAACTCATAATTGCGGATGAACGACCCATTGATTTTCACAAACTAGACTCCCTGATAAAAACAGAACAAGTCAATTGCATTTGGCTGACAGCAGCGCTATTTAATGCACTCATAGAGGAGTATCCGCAAGCTCTTTCAACCATCAAATATCTGCTTACAGGAGGTGAAGCTCTTTCTGTAAAGCACATTCTAAAAGCTCAAGAACTTTTGCCTGAAACAATTCTCATCAACGGTTATGGCCCCACCGAAAGCACCACTTTTGCCACAACCTACACTATACCAACACTAACGGAAGAAATTGATTCCATCCCCATTGGCAAAGCAATTCAGCATACACAAACCTACATTCTAAACCCCGACCTGACCGTCACCCTAAACGGAGAAATCGGAGAATTATACATTGGCGGATATGGCCTGGCAAATGGTTATCGAAATCAGCCCAAACTAACGAGCGAACGATTTATACAAAACCCTTTTTCGGATGATAAAAATGACAGATTGTATAAAACAGGAGATTTATGCAGGCACGATACAGAAGGCAATATCGTTTTCTCGGGAAGAATAGACCATCAATTAAAAATCCGTGGATTCAGGGTCGAAATTGGCGAAATAGAACATGCTCTTAGCAAATATCCGAATGTGAATCAATGCGTAGTCATTCCTCGTAAAACAAATTCGAACATCGAGTTAATAGCCTATTTCACAGGGATAGTAAAATCGGATACCGAACACGAAGTCGTGCAATGTTCAACGATTGAAATTAAAGGACTCAAAGAAGCCCTCAAGGAGTGGTTGCCAGAGTATATGATTCCGAACCAATTCATCGAACTCAACAAACTACCACTGAACCTTAACGGAAAGATTGACCGAGAGAAATTGCCTTACGCTCCTAAACAAAGGAGCAATGAACAAGCAGATTCTTTCACTAAATTAGAAAAGGAAATCGTTGATATTTGGGCAGATATCGCACAAGTTGACACGGTCGCCAAAGAAGAGAACTTTTTCGAAGCCGGAGGGCATTCGCTACAAGCCACACAGTTGGTTTATAAAATCAATAAAACCTACAACTGTTCGATAAAACTGAGTGAGTTTTACAGGAATCCTACGATTGATTTTCTATCCAAAAAAATTATTGAAACAGACGCCTCTAATCAACCTACGATTCAGCTAAACAAAAGACCTGAGCAGAAGTACCATATTCTCTCATCGCCACAAGAGCGAATGTGGATTTTTAAAGAATACAACGAAAATAGTGCCGCATACAACGTTCCTATGAAATTCGAATTGAAGGGAAAGTTAGATAAAGTTCTTCTTGCTAAAGTCTTAAACTTCATGGTACAAAGACATGAATCATTTAGGACGTCGTTCACTTCGATTGATGGAAATCCAGTCCAATACATCACGCCATTTGTAGAAAGAGAGCTTGAGTGCATTACAACAACGACTAATGAAATTGATTCGCTCCTTTACAGAGATGCATCTGAGCCGTTTTACTTCGATGAACACTCTTTTGTCAGATATAAGCTGTACGAATTAAGTTCAAATCATCATATCCTTTTCCTTAATATTCACCACATCGTTGTTGATGGCTGGTCTATTGGTCTTATCAAAAGGGAGCTCAATCATTACTACAACCACCCCAATGAGATTGATTTTGAGAATCAAACCTCTTCTAAAATCGAATATATCGACTACGCTATTTGGCAAAAGAATCAGATTAAAACCAATATACATCAAGATCATATTCAATTTTGGAAAGAGAAAATCGGGAAAAATCCTATTCCAACTGAATTGACACCAGATTTCGAGCGACCCAAAATTCAAACATACAATGGAAAGGTCTCTCAAATCACACTATCTAATGAACTGATTGACAAAATTCTCTTACTCGCAAAGAAATATGGAGTCACTCTAAACATCTTCCTTTTGACGTGTTTCAAAATTCAATTAGCACGGTATACAAACCAAACATCTCTAATTATTGGAAACTTAAATGCTAATCGCGCTCTAAAAGAATTTGAAGATATTATTGGTTTCTTTGTAAACAGCACAATCATCTCAACAACTATTTCAGAAAATCTGACTTTCGAAGAATACCTTCACCAGATCAAAACAACCTATACTGAAACGCTTGAATATCAGGAAATACCATTCGAAACATTGGTTGAGAAACTCGTTGAAAAAAGAGACCCGAGCAGATCGCCAATCTATCAAATATTGTACATTTTTCAAAATGCTTTTGATGTCGAGATGCGCCTTAACGGCCTAAACTGCGATATAGATTATATCGACAATGGTACATCAAAACTTGATTTATCATTTTTCGTAGAGCCGTTCAATGGCTCCTATCGCATTAAGATTGAATACAACACAGATTTGTATGCCGACAGAACGATTGATTTCTTTCTTCAGAATTTCATTGCAATCACAAACCAGATTCTATCTCTTCCAACAATTAAAATTTCGGATATCGATATTGTTAACCCCACTGAGAAGGAAATCCTAACCGATTATCACTATAGTTCTTTTAGCGCTGAGAAAACAATCCACCAACTCTTTGAAGAACAAACTAAAAAAAAGCCGGATGCTACTGCGATTATCTTTGAAAAAAAAGCATATTCTTACGACGAAATCAACGAAAAATCAAATCAACTGGCTCACTTATTAAGGCTGAAAAAGAAGAAAAAGCAAGATGATATTATCGGTGTCATGATGCTTCGTTCAGAGAAGTTATTTATCGGCTTATTAGGTGTGCTGAAGTCGGGAAGTGCCTATTTGCCAATAGATTCGAACTATCCCATAGATCGAATTATGTATATGATTGAGGATAGCGGTATTTCAACCATAATCTGCGATGAAAACACAAGATCGGTATTATCAAACATCGAATTGAATATTGAAATAATAATGCTTGATCAGATCAATCTCTCTGATTATCAGCTAACAAACCCGACAATAGACATTCAACCAACAGATTTGGCATACACAATTTACACGTCTGGAAGTACCGGCAAGCCAAAAGCTGTGATGCTCGAACACAAATCAGTTGTCAATCTGATTGAAGGAGTTTATCAACAAACGGATTTACACAAGCATAAAAATATCATTTGCCTCACGACTTTCTGTTTCGACATCTTTGTAGTTGAATCCTGGCTTCCATTGACTCAAGGGATGACCATAGTGATGGCCGGCGAAAATGAGAATCTCGACCCTGATGAAGCTGCGAGACTAATTAAAGACCACCAGATTGAATGTTTACAAGCAACTCCATCGCGAATCGAATGGTTGTTGCTAAGCGATCAATTTGCAACTAATGCTAAAGGATTAAAAACAATTTTAGTTGGAGGCGAAGCATTTCCCTCTAAACTTACACTAAAGTTGCAAAATTTGACTTCTGCATCAATTTTCAATATGTATGGCCCTACCGAAACTACAGTCTGGTCTGCATACAAAGAGATTACAGATGCCGAAATCACAATTGGCAAGCCCGTTCAGAACAACTCTATTTACATACTGGACAACCACAAAAATCTCTGCCCAATAGGTGTGGTCGGTGAGATTGCTATTGGTGGACTGAGTTTGGCAAGAGGTTATTTGCATAACGAAAAAGCGACTAATGAAAAATTCATAACCATTCCATCCATTCCAAAAGAGCGGATATATCTTACAGGCGACTTGGGTAGAAGGCTTCATAACGATGAATTTGAATGTTTAGGAAGACTCGATTTTCAAGTGAAAGTAAGGGGTCACCGCATCGAATTAGGAGAAATTGAGACTGTAATTCTTCAAAATAATAAGATTAGTGATTGTGTTGTAGCCACAAAAGAAATAAACAACCAGTCAGAATTAGTGGCTTATGTCATCGTTTCTGATAAAAATGTAGATAAATCTATAGAAATCTCAACCCTAAAAAGCCAGCTCCGGAACAAATTGCCAAACTACATGATTCCGATGCATTTTATTGTAATGGATAGTTTCCCTCTAAACAACAATGGCAAAATTGATAGAAAAGCGCTACCTATTACAAATACTGGCACAGCAGCAACTAGCCCAGAAGAACAATCGGAAGAAACACTGAATGAAACAGAAAAAGAATTGCTTCAAATTTGGCAGCAAATACTTGGCATAGATGCAATATCGAAGCACGACAATTTCTTTGAGTTGGGAGGATATTCTCTTTTAGCTATTCGCCTAATTCACGAAATAAATGCAATATTTAGCACTAATTTACAACCAAAAGACATTTTTCAGAGTCCTACGATATCTGAACTTTCCTGTGAGGTAACACTTAACAATAACCAATCAGCCCAATCGCACTTTGTTATAAAAATAAAACCCGGCAATAAAGACATTATACTTTTAGTACCTGGGTTAGGTGGAAACGCTTTTACATTCAAGAATTTCTTAAAGAGTTTTAGAGGCCCTGAAACTCTATTTACACTTGAATATCCAGATCCAAATCAAACATTTATTGATATGAGCAAAATCAAAAACTTAGATGAATTGGCGTTATATTATGTTGATTTGTTACCTAAAATTAATGCTTGTGGAAAATTTCATATTATTGGATTTTCATTTGGTGGAAGACTTGCTTTTGAAATCACTCGACAATTAAAGAGTTTAGGT
>JBAXQU010000069.1:0-17453 GCA_037131555.1 Bacteroidota bacterium | reverse complement strand
AGCTCTTTGTACATCAGTCATTTTGTTTTTTGCGTCCTACATTTCTCAGACGACTTTATTAAATAATTAATTCCCGTTTTTTATTTACTTATTAATTCACTTTTTACTATTTCAAAACTCACTTTTACTTTTTTTGCAAGCCATTTTACTTTTCAAAAACCCCTTTTTTACTTTTTTTATCAAAATAGTAACCCTAAAAAACAAATAGTAACCCTAAATAGAGTAATAGTAACCCTAAATAGAGTAACAGTAACCCTAAATAGAGTAATAGTAGCTCTAAATAGAATAATAGTAACTCATAATAGAGTAATAGTAACTCTAAATAGAGTAATAGTAACCCTAAATAGAATAATAGTAACCCTAAATAGAGTAATAGTAACTCTAAATAGAGTAATAGTAACTCATAATTTACCCAAAGTAAAATTTCAAGTCAAAAAAGTAATATCAAAGAACAAAACCATAAAAACCCTAATGACCTTAATCACCCCAATCACCTTAATCCCTTCCCAACTTCCCAATATTAACTTTCCCAACATTTAACTTTAAAATTACATATACATCATGCCATTTTTCACGTTCATAGTTGAATTTAATCATCCTTCACCCCGTCAAAAAACTCTCCATTCAACTTGCATCCTAACAATATCAAGCCTTCCAATCCATTTCACCATCATTTCAAAAGCACCAAAATAGAAATCCAAGAGCGAAATACGCAAACATTTCAACTTATTTCTATGACTTTTATCCTCCAAAAAAATGATTCTTGTCACCCCTCAACCTCTAAACCTCCTCTAAATCCTTTGTGAGCCTTAGTGGCAACCCTCTAATAACTATTGCCTATTCGCTATTGCCTTATTATAAACCTTCGTGCCTTACCGCCTTTGCGGTAAAAAATCTCAATACTCAATACTCAAATCTACATTCCCTCACTCCCCCCAACATTTTTATACTATTATTATAGCATACCGTGTATATTTGTCAAAATTTATAAATTTCTGTCATGAGCAACGACTTAAGCGAACAAGAATTACTACGAAGACAAAAACTAAACGAGATTAACAAAATGGGCATCGACCCATATCCAGCCGAATTGTACACCATTAACAGCAATTCGAAATACATCCTCCAAAATTTTGTGCCCGAAAAGGCCGAAGAGTTCAAAAACATTAGCATTGCAGGCCGCATCATGAGCATCCGCGATATGGGTAAGGCTTGTTTCGTAAGTTTGCAAGATGCTGCAGGCCGAATTCAGATTTATATCAAACGCGATGACCTGTGCACGGGCGATGACAAGTCTACGTTCGATGCATTGTTCAAAAAACATACTGATATTGGCGATATTGTGGGCATCACGGGCTTTGTGTTCATCACCAAAGTGGGCGAAATTTCTATACATGCCCTTAGTTTCCGCATACTTAGCAAGGCTTTGCGTCCTTTGCCCATTGTGAAGATTGACGAACACGGTGTGGCGCATGACGAGGTTACCGACCCGGAGTTTCGCTACCGCCAGCGCTACGTTGACCTGATTATCAACCCTCATGTGAAGGATACTTTTGTGAAACGAACAAAAATGGTAAACACCATTCGCGATTTTTACAACACCAAAGGCTATCTCGAGGTGGATACACCCGTGCTTCAGGCCATTCCGGGAGGAGCCACAGCACGTCCGTTCACCACTCACCACAATACATTGAACATTCCGATGTATCTTCGTATTGCCAACGAGCTTTATCTCAAAAGGCTCATCGTTGGCGGGTTCGATGGGGTGTACGAATTCTCGCGCAACTTCCGAAACGAAGGAATGGACCGCACTCACAATCCCGAATTTACGGTGATGGAGCTCTACGTAGCCTATAAAGACTACAATTGGATGATGGACATCACCGAAGAACTCATCGAAAAAATTGCCATCGAACTAAATGCCACCACACAGGTGCAAGCAGGCGATAAGGTGATTGATTTCAAACGACCTTTCAAACGTGTCACCATGTATCAGTCCATTCTCGACTTTACTGGCATCGACATTAGCGACATGAACGAAAACCAACTGCGCGAAACCTGCACATCACTCAACATACCGGTGGATAACACCATGGGCAAAGGAAAACTAATTGACGAAATATTCGGAGCAAAGTGCGAAGGCAACTACATTCAACCCACCTTCATCACCGATTATCCAGTCGAGATGAGTCCACTCACCAAAAAGCACCGCAGCAAACCAGGCTTGGTAGAACGGTTCGAACTTATGGTCAATGGTAAAGAATTGGCCAATGCTTATTCCGAGCTCAACGACCCATTGGAGCAACGCGAACGATTTATGGAACAAGTAAAACTCATGGAACGCGGTGATGACGAAGCTATGTTCATCGATTACGATTTTCTTCGTGCACTCGAGTACGGTATGCCACCCACATCGGGCATTGGCATTGGCATCGACCGCTTAGCAATGATCATGACCAATTCTCATTCCATACAAGACGTATTGTTTTTCCCACAAATGCGTCCCGAAGAAATAAAAAAGATAGCTGTTGCTCTTAAACCCGAAGAAACACAAGTACTCGAGGAAATAAAACGAACAGTGCCATCAACAGTAAATAGCATAAGTCAAAATTTAGGCGAAAGTTTTTCGAAATCAAAAACACAAAAGATATTGGCTTACCTCACCGAGCACGATTTTATAAAACGCGAAGGCCCCGAATTCTTTTACAACGAAATATAAATTCGACACAACACCACATTTTTAATTTCAGAGGATAAATGAAAAAAATAGCAGTAATAGGAGGAGGAAGTTGGGCAACAGCGCTTGTAAAAATGTTGTGCAACAATGTTTCAGAAGTACATTGGTGGATACGTCATCAAGAAACCGTAGAGTACATCCGAAAATACAAACACAATCCCAACTATTTAACCTCAGTTGAATTTGATACTCAGAAATTATATATCAATTATAATTTAAAACAAGTAATACAAGCTGCAGATGTCCTCATCATGGCAGTGCCATCTGCATTTTTAGAAGATGCGCTTAGCGGAATCACTATTGATGATTTTAAAAACAAACAAGTATTCTCCGCCATCAAAGGTATTGTTCCTGAAAAGAACTTAATCGTTGGCGAATTTTTCAATACCGAATATCAACTGCCGATGGAAAACATAGGTGTGATTACCGGTCCGTGCCATGCCGAAGAAGTAGCCATGGAAAAACTTTCCTATCTTACTATAGCTTCGCAAAGCATCGAGAATGCAAGCTTTGTAGCTTCACAATTAAATTGCCGATACATCAACACCACCGTTTCTGACGATATCTATGGCACCGAATACTCAGCAGTTTTGAAAAATGTTTTTGCAATAGCAAGTGGTATTTGTCATGGTTTAGGTTATGGCGATAATTTTCAAGCAGTACTTATATCGAATGGAATACAAGAGATCAAACGATTTGTAGATACGGTACACCCCATCACTCGCGACATCAACAGTTCAGCCTATCTTGGCGATTTATTAGTAACCGCTTATTCTCAATTCAGCCGCAATCGTACATTTGGTGGAATGATTGGCAAAGGCTATTCAGTAAAATCAGCCCAACTCGAAATGAATATGATTGCCGAAGGATACTACGGCACTAAGTGTGTTCACGAGTTGAATAAACAATATCAAGTGGACATGCCAATAACCGCAGCGGTACATAATATCCTTTACGAGAAAATTTCACCGCTCATCGAGATGAAACTTCTTACCGATAAATTGTCTTAAGAATGATTTTTTGAAAGTTAGTAGCAACCAACTAACACTTTCCACTTACTCATCAGGCTTTGTAAAAAACAAAAACCTTATTTCTTTTCAGCCGAAACGGGAGTGTTCTTCATTTCGGGTTTCGATAAGCCATTGTATTTAAGCAAAGCTTGAATATTGTTCACTTCAGCCTTTAGGTCCTCAATATTTTTGTTTTGCGTATCTATTATTTTTTGTTGAGCTTTCAATGCTTCCACTAGCACAGGCGTTAATCTCGAATAATCCACCGACTTGTAACCTTTCGCATCCGTAAATACCATTTGCGGGAAAATCATTTCAATATCTTGCGCAATAAAACCAATTTGAGAAGCATTAGTAAATCCTTTCTCCGGAAACTCATCTACACGCCAATTGTAAGTTACTCCTTGTAGTTTCAAAACATCATTCAACGCATTCGATAATGGAAGTATGTTCTTCTTAAATCTTCTATCCGAAGAACAAGTGATGGCTTGTCCACCCAATATCGTACCCGAAGCAGCGATGTTTCCGTTCACTTTCAAATTTCCACATATCTCCAAACGTTCAGCAGGCAAAGAAGTTCCAATTCCTACATTCACGGTGGCAAGTGCACCATTCACACCGTTGATAGAACCAAGAACCAATGCATTACTTGCATTCACAGTGGCGTTAGAACCTATTGCTATTGCATTAGTCAACTGAGTGGCCACGTTTTGCCCAGCATTATATCCCAAAAATACATTAAAACTTCCCGATACATTTGAGTTGGCAGGTGTTATGGAATTATATCCTGCCAAAGTTCCTATGGCGGTATTATATCCACCAGTTGTATTTGCCAAAAGAGCCTGATATCCATTTGCAGTATTCTGAACACCGGTTGTATTTGCCACCAATGCTTGTGAACCCGAAGCGGTATTGTACGTTCCCGAGACATTTGCGTTAAGTGTATTATACCCCAAACCAGTATTACCAGCCGCAGGACCTGTATTATTATAGAGTGAGTTATATCCCAAAGCAGTATTAAAATTACCTGCGGTATTGTTTAGCAAAGTCCCAACACCCACTGCTGTATTGATGCTTCCTGTTGTATTACTCGAAAGAGCATTTGCACCAATTGCTGTGTTCACTTGGCCCGTAGTGTTTTTGTTCAAAGCACTATTACCTATTGCCGAGTTGTTGAAACCTGTTGTATTCGAACCCAAAGCACGTTCGCCCACTGCAGCATTGTTATATCCTGTCGTGTTCGAATACATTGCCGAATCGCCCACTGCTGTGTTTTTATATCCTGAAGTATTTTTGTTCAATGCCACATTTCCATTCGCAGTATTATTATATCCGGTTGAGTTGGTAAATAGTGAAGCAAAGCCAGAAGCAACATTGTTCGAACCACTAGAATTAGTATACATAGCCGAATCACCAACTGCAGTATTTCTTCCGCCTGTGGAATTCGTGTAAAGCGAATTAGTACCAATTGCGGTGTTGCTATATCCGGTTGAATTTGTAAACATAGAGAACGAACCAAAAGAAGCATTATTCGAACCATTGTTTCCAAACAAAGCAAATGTTCCCATCGCAGTATTGTATCCTCCGGTTGAGTTTGCCGAGAGTGCGTTCGAACCACTCACTGTATTGTTACCTCCTGTTGTATTGTTCTGAAGCGAATTAGCTCCAGCAGCTGTATTCCCACTTCCGGTTGTGTTTTTCAACATTGATTTATTGCCAAATGCTGAATTGGAATTGCCCGTTAATGTTGCGCTTGCTAATGAATTATTACCAAAATTTGTATTAATATCAGCAGCCAAACCAATACGTCCTCCCATGTGGCCATTTATTTTGAAAACCAATGCAACACTATCGGTGGTTCCCACGAAGTTTGTTCCTGCAACAGTTCCAGTATTTCCTAATAAGTCCCAACCTGAAGCAGCCGAAGGATTTGCGCTCACAGGTTGCCAAGCTCCGAAAACGTAAACAAAGCCCATTGTTTTTCCCGAAGGAATATTGGTTGTAGGTGTGGTTGAAGAAAAAGGTAAAGTTTGTGCATCTGCATTGGTTATCCATAAATACTGTCCCTCAATGGCGGCAGCACCATAAGTCAAATTACCATTTGCGACAGCACTCAGGTTGTCAGTAATTCTAATTTGAGAAGCTGCTAATGCACCGGTTGTAAAGGCAGCAGTATTTGCAGCAATACTTATGGTAGAAGCTGCATAAGCTCTGTCGGTGAGCACCGAGCCCCCTGAAACATGTAGTTTTTGTGCTGGTGCAGATACACCCACTCCAACGTTTACTGCATCAACTCCTGTCCCTCCAAGCACCATTGTATTGCTTGAACCAACCAATGCGTTTTTACCAATTGCAATCGCATTGTCCAATTGAGTCGCACTTGATGGCCCTGCTTGAAAACCAACGAATACGTTGTTAGTACCTGTAGTGTTTGCGTTGGCAGCAGTTGCGGTTACTCCAGCTTTGTAACCAACTGCTGTGTTACCAGTTCCTGTGGTGTTGCCAGTTAATGAAAGGTCGCCAATGGAAGTATTACTACTTCCAGTTGTTGTTGCTATCAATGCACTATTGCCAAATGCAGCATTTCCAAAGCCTGTTGTATTTGCAGTAAGAGCTTTCCATCCAAATGCAGCATTTTGATAGCCTGTTGTATTAGCAAGAAAAGTAGAAAAGCCCAAAGCTGTGTTTCCATCATTACTGCCCGCATTCAAGTAATCTATATAACCTGATTTTATTCCGTTTACTTTGAACATCAAAGGTTGACCATCTGTTGTTCCAAGAAAATTAGTTGCTACGGAAGTACCAGCATTTCCTGTTATCGACCAACCATTTGTTGTAGCTCCAATGTAATTCCAAGTTGGAACTAAAGTTAAACTTGTGTTATAATAAAACCCTTCCACCCCATCAGTTTGATAAACAACCAAACCTTGAGCAATAGCTGGTAAAGGATTCATCGCTGTTTTTTGTGCGAGAGTTACACGAGGTATGAGTAATCCAGTTTTGGTTGCCAAAGCTGAAACATCTATATCGAGCATAGCCGAAAGATTTGGTGCAGCACCTGTGGTATTTATACCAACATTTTGTGCCTTTGAATAATAAGCAAGGATAACAAACAAAAAAAGAAAAGAGTATTTTTTCATCATGAGTAAAATTATCTTGCAATAATTATTTTTCGGTTATAGAAGGTAGCATTGCTTTCTGCGTTGAAAATATAGACACCATCAGATAAATCATTAATGGTTAACGATACCATTTGTTCTCCTTTCCCAGCCATGTATTGTCCTGTCAATATCCTTTTACCTTGAACATCATAAAGGGAATAGGTAACAGTTGCATCATTTTCAAATTGAGATAAAACGTTAAGTACATTGTTATAATAGAAAGCAGATAGATTATTCGAAGCCAATGCTGAAGCACATGATTGATTCACAATAACTGCGCTCACATCTGAACTACCATCGTTATTATTAGTTTTCAACCGATAGTAAACAGAAGAATTTGAAGTCTCAGGATAAACGTAGTTATAGTTTGTGGTTGAGTTGGTATTTGATGGTTGTGCAATGTAAATGGTCGTCCAAATATTCATGTCAAGACTTTTTTGTAATTCCATATTCCAAACATTTGTTTCACTAGCATTGGACCATTTTACATGTGTTTGGCTGCTTTCACAGTAAGCACTAAAACTTACTAATTCTATAGGAAGTGGTGCCGAAGTTGCTGAAAGGATATACGGAGAGCTAGTACTAATACCATACGGAACCACGGTAATACCTGTAGAATTTCCAATGGTACCTGCACCTGTAACACCAACACCAGTTCCTGTTGGAGTCATCCAATCAGAGTTAGAAACATTCCATTCTTGCCCACTAAAAGGACCAATGGCATAAGCAGTTGTGTTTTCAACACCTCGGTAATATAGATTAGTTGTAGCTGTTACATTACTAGCGGTCATGATTTGCCAATTTCTGTCAATTGCAGAATTCGTTGCATTTGCACCTGCAAGTCCCACCATGTTTGTTACGGTATTTGCCCATGCTAAATTAGCAGCATTTGTTGCCCAAGTGGATACGGTGACAGCCGAAGCGTTATTTACCACTCCAACTGGTGTCTTGTTGAAATACACAGGAATATAATCAGTAGTACTAAATCCAAAATGAAATACATAGGAAGTTGCAACAGCAACGTTACTTGTCATCCAACGAACATAATTACCTTCACTTTCTGAAATAATATGGCCACTGTTTCGTTTTATTGCTTGGTTTGAACCATTGTTAACCACTAAATAAATAGGCGAAGCAAAGGTTCCATTGTTTAATTTTACGACAGCACCATTCAGCACCAATGCATTGTTTTGCGCTGTGCTGGAATGAAATCCTCCGATTGACAAACAGAAGACCAAAGAAGTTTTAAACAATTTCTTGTAAGTTTTGAACACCCTTTTGCTTTTTTGATGAGGGTAAATGTAGTTCAAAAAGTTTAGTTGACCAAATATTTTAGCTTAGTAATGCATTGATGATGTTTAATATACTATAAATTAACAGAAAAAAGCATCATTAGGAAATCATTGTTGTAGGTGAATTCGATTCCTCTATTTCCGATTTTCTAAGCTAGTGAGAGACACTAAAAATTCAAAAGAAGTAAATAATGTAATTAGATAAACTGTTCGCGTTTCAAACCTAGCCATTCCAAGGCGGAGCCACTTAATAACATATCTTTGGTGCGTGTATCATAAGGCATCGATTTGATTAATGAACCAGGTTCATTCTCGCCTAAGGGGAAAGGATAATCGCTGCCCATTGCGACACGTTCAGGTCCAAACATTTTGACGATGTAATCGAGCATCAGTGGGTCGTGGACTAGACTATCAATCCAAAACTTCCCAATGTAGTCGCGAGGATTTTTATTATTATGAATGGCAACCAAATCTGGTCGACAATGATAGCCATGTTCTATTCTTCCTATCGTTGAAGGAAAACTTCCCCCTCCGTGAGCAAACGCCACTTTCAGACTAGGGAGTTTCTCAAATACTCCTCCAAAGATTAATGAACAAATGGCTCTTGATGTTTCAGCTGGCATGCCAACCAGCCAGGGTAACCAATATCTTTGAATATGTTCTTCTCCCATCATTTGCCATGGATGTACAAAAATGGCTGCTCCTATTTTTTGTGCAGCTTCAAAGATTGGGAGCAAGGCAGGCGAACCTAAATTCCAATCGTTCACCACATGTGAACCAATTTGAACTCCCCTTAATCCTATTTTCATACATCGTTCGAGTTCTTTTACTGCTAGTTCGGGAGCTTGCATCGGAATGGTTCCAAGGCCCACAAATCGTTTAGGATGACGTTTTACAATCTCTGCAATATGGTCGTTTAGAAAAATTGACATTTCTAAACAATCATTTGGCTTGGCCCAATAATTAAACATGACAGGGACCGTTGATAGAACTTGAACGTGAACGTGATGATGATCGCATTCTTCCATCCGCTTTTCGGCATCCCAACAATTACTTTCTATTTCTCTGAACAAATGGCCATCATCTTTTAACATCTTCGCACAGCATGGAAGATGGTGTTCGAGTTTGATAAACCCTCCGTAACCGAACTTACTTTTCCAATCAGGAATGTTCTCAGGTAGAATATGAGTGTGAATATCGATGGTTAAGCTCTCTTTCATTTCTTTTGTAAAAAATCAAAAACAATTTTCTCGGCTTCTTCTAAAGCATGCTCTAGTGTATCATTAAGAATAATTTTATCAAACAAATTTGCCTTTATTATTTCTTGTTCTGCCTTACCTATTCTGCGAGCTATGCTCTCTGCCGTTTCAGTTTCTCTCGATTTTAATCTTTGTTCCAAATGATCAACAGAAGGGGGCATTACAAAAATTGCAAGTGCGTTATCTCCAAATTGCATACGAAGATTGAGCCCACCCATTACGTCCATATCAAAAATAATGTGTTTCCCCTTTTTCCATATACGTTCTATTTCTGATTTTAAGGTTCCATAAAAATTATCTTTATATACTTCTTCGTATTCTGCAAATTCAAAATTGGCAATTTTCTGTTTAAACTCCTCAATGGAAATAAAATAATAGTCAACTCCATTTGTTTCACCCTTACGCATAGGCCTACTACACGCGGATACTGAAAATTCTAATTCGGGAAAAGTGGATAGTAAATGTTTTACTATTGTTGTTTTACCTGCTCCCGATGGTGCTGAAAATATAATCACTTTCCCCTTCACACTTTGTTAGTTTCTTTTGTTAGTAGTCTGTTGTTCGCAATCTCATTAGCTGGAACGATGACTATAACACATTTAAAAGCTGTTCCTTAATTTTTTCTAATTCATCCTTCATTTGGACAACTAATTTCTGAATAGATGAATCATTGGCTTTCGACCCAATGGTATTTATTTCTCTACCTATCTCTTGAGCTATAAAGCCCATTTTACGTCCACTTCCAAGTTCTTTCATGGTAGCAGTAAAATAATCGAGATGAGTTTTCAATCTTAGTTTTTCTTCGGTAATATCAAGTTTCTCGATGTAATATATCAACTCTTGTTCAAAACGATTTTCATCTATTTTGTCTTTTTCGATAAGTTCTGCAATGTTGTTTTTTATTCGTTGACGAATGTTCTCCACTCTTGCATCATCCAATGAAATTACATCGGTGAGTAGTTTGACAATGAACCCAATTCGCATTTCAAACTCATTCGAAAGTATTTTCCCTTCATCAGTTCTGAATTTCTGAAACGCTTCAATTGCTTTATCCACCGTTTCTTTCACTAGCTTCCATTCATCAAGGTTTAGTTCCACCAATTCGCGCTCAGCTTTCAACACATCTGGCATTTGCATAGTTAGTTTAAACAAATCACTTTTTGTTTCATGAAGCTCTTCTGCTAAGGCCTTCAATTCGGTATAATATGCTTTCGCAAGGGTTTTATTGATTGCAATAGGAAGTGCTTCTTGTAGTGCTTCGGTGTATATTGAAATATCAACTTTCCCTCTTTCAATTTGTTTTGCTATTTCCCCTCTAAGTTCAAGTTCCTTTTCTTTGTATATATAAGGCATTCGGAGGTTCAAATCCAATTGCTTACTATTCAATGAACGTATCTCAACGGTTATCTTCTTTCCCGAAAATTCATCAGAGGCTTTTCCAAAACCCGTCATCGATTTAATCATACACTTTTTGCGAATCAGTCAATATTAAAAAAACAAATATACAGTTTTCTCGGTATGAGGAAAGACTTGATTTTGCTATGCTTGTTTATTTTTAGATTTTGTAAAAGGCTGACTAACCAAATAAACACCAAAAACAATGAACACGGCAGCTGTTATTTTTCGTAAGTCGAGCATATCGTTTCTGTAATAATAGATGGCAATGAGGGATGCAAAAAATGGCTGAAGGTAAATGTAGATACTCACCACTGCAGGGCTCAATGCTCGGAGTGCGTATGTGTTTAATACATAAGCAAAGAAGGTGGTGCCCAATACAACAAACAGAATATCTCGCCACACAGGGACAGGAAGTGTAGCCCAACTGATGTGTGTAAACTCAGTGAATCCGAAAGGTAGAACATAAATAAAACCGAAAAGAAAAACCCATTTAACAATGGTGAAGGTGTTGTACTTTTTCATCAATGGTTTTACAAGTACCACATAGCCAGCCCACGAAATAGAGTTAAACAAAATCATTAAATCTCCAGTAATGGTTTCCGAACCGAAGGAAAAGTTTTTGTTGTATAGCAGCATGATGCTTGCTCCTGCAACACCAAATAAAATTCCTATCACTTTTCCGATTGATATCTTTTCTTTGAGCACAGTGGCTGCAGTGATTAAAACAATAATCGGATTCGAGATCATGATGATGGAAGCATTGATAGGCGTAGTTAAACTCAACCCTTTTAGAAAAAGTAATTGGTTGCATGCTACACCGCACAATGCCAACAAAGCAATTCTTGGCAAATCTTTACGCTCCATTTTTTCTTTTATGAACAGTGCGCTCACTATCCAAAATAAAACCAAAGCCCCACCCACGCGCATCATTACAAATGCAAACGGTTGAACGTAAGCGGGCATCACTTCTTTAGCAATGGAATAGTTGGCACCATAAATCAGATTAACCAATAGAAGTGCTAAGTGTGCTTGAAGTGATTTGCTCATGTAAATAGTTACGAAACGATGTTCTTTTATAAAGCAGTCTTTGCAGCTGCTACATTCGATTTCGAATTGCCAATAAATATTTTATCGTCAATTATTATTACAGGTCGTTTCAAGAAGGTGTATTCTTGCAAGATGTAATTTTTATAATCTTCTTCTCCGAGTTGTAATTTGTCGAGACCAAGTGCTCGGTATTTCAAGGCCACCCTGCTAAACAATGCCTCATAGCTTCCCGCCATTTTCTTCATTTCAGCAAGTTGATTAGCAGTCATCTTCTCTGTTTTTATATCTTGAAAAACAAAGTTTTTTTCGTTCAGCCCTAGTTCGGTAATTATTCGCACACAGGTAGAACATGAACTGAGGTAATAGATTTTTTTCATCATTTAAAATTTGGTTCGATTATTTAATTTGCGAAAGCTTAAGCATATTGGTTCTCCCTCTTTCTTTCATTGGCATACTTGCAATGTTGATTACCAAATCATCTTCTTTCACAAGCCCTTTTTCTTTTAGTATTTGTAGGGTTTCCGAAATCGTTTGGTCGGTGCTCTCGTATTTATCGTAATAAAAACCTTGCACTCCCCAAAGTAGATTGAGTGTAGTTAATAAGGAATGATTATCGGTGAAAATAAAGATACTGGCTTGAGGTCGTTGGCTTGCAAGTTTAAAAGCGGTATATCCCGAATTTGTCATGGTAACAATTGCTTTTACATCGGCTTGTTTGGCCATCACACAGGCATTGTAACAAATAGAGTCGGCAACAAAGGTTTGATTTTTTAAAAAAGGTTCGTGGCCTTTGTAATAAATTCCTTCTTCCGATTCCACATTGGTAATGATTCGGCTCATGGCTTCAATTACTTTCACCGGGTACTTACCTACCGATGTCTCGCCACTAAGCATTACTGCATCGGCACCATCGAGCACTGCATTGGCCACATCGTTCACTTCGGCACGGGTGGGTGCAAAATTGGTAATCATGCTTTCCATCATCTGTGTAGCAATGATGACAGGTGTAGAAGCGATTAAACATTTTTTCACTAACATTTTCTGAACCAAAGGCACTTGTTCCATCGGAAGCTCTACTCCCAAATCGCCACGTGCCACCATGATGCCATCCGACATATCGATAATATTATCGATGCCTTCCAGCGCTTCTGGTTTTTCTATTTTAGCAATCACTCGTGCTGTTTTGTTTTTCTTACGGATGATGGCTTTTAAATCCACAATATCAGTAACCGAACGAACAAAGGATAATCCTATCCATTCCACATTGTGTTCCAATGCAAAGTCCAAATCATTTAAATCTTTTTCGGTTAAACATGGAAGCGAAACTTTTGTGTTAGGCAGGTTAACTCCTTTTTTGGATGAAAGTATACCGCCATAAACCACTACCGACTTTACTTCGTCCACTCCATTTGTTTTAATTACTTTCAGCAATAGTTTGCCATCGTCTATCAAAATGTTTTCGCCCGCTTTTACATCTTTCGGAAACTGAGGATAAGTGATGTATACTTTTTGAGCGGTGCCTATGCATTCTTTGGTGGTAATTATTATTTCGTTGCCTACTATTAATTCTACCCCATTGTTTTCAACCACCCCTATTCTAAGTTTAGGACCTTGCAAATCGGCAAGTATGGCTACATGGGTTCTTAGCTTATGGTTAATGGCTCGTACATTGTTTATTTGTGTCAATACATTGTCGTACGACCCATGCGAAAAGTTAATGCGGCATACATTAACTCCTGCTTTTATCAATTCTTCAATCACCTCAATAGCTGTTGATGCAGGACCAAGTGTGGCTACTATTTTTGTTCTTTTCATTTATTAAAATATTAAATTTTGTTTCGATTTTAGTTGAGTAGGGTCGATGCGGACTGCTGTGAGCACCACATCTATTTCTTTTATTTTTTTTACTATTTCTTCGGCTTCGTCATCATCCACCTCGCCTCTGACAACAAAAAAATAATTCATTTGTTTTTGTTCGGGTATCAACAGTTCGTTTTCCGAATGATGTTCGTTCGAGTCGATGGTGGCACCAAATAGCGAATTGTTTTTTGAATCGAGCGATTTGTTTTCGCTAAAATTGGCGATAACAGAATATTCTAAAAAATCTTCTTCCTTGTCGAATACAAAAAACGAGAAATAAGAAGGTGTGGTTTGTTTTTTCCCTTTTATCTCTAGCGATTCGATTTTCTTCAAATCGAGTTCGAGCTTCTTGTTCAGTGCCCAACAAATACGATAATCTTTTTCGTGTGACGAAATGCCAATGAGTAAAAATTCGTAATCGTACGAAACTTGAAGTGTGTGTTTAGCCAAAATTTCAGATTTAGTGGCAACAAAAGTACTATTAATTTACTTGTTGGTTGTTACAAACCACAACCATTTGGGTAGGATTGGTTGCAGTGCATCGTCATCGTAAACCAATTTGCCTCATTGCTGTTTTCATGCATAGTGCTTTTCGGCTTATTACTGATAGCTATTTTCACACATCCGTAAAAATAAAACTGTACTACTCATGGTTAAATCAATATTCTTAGTTAATTTTCGCCTCCATAAGAATAAATTTTACATGTATCCATTACATCCACTATTTGCAATTAGTATCTTTCTCATTGCGCTTTCTACTGGCTATGTTATTCAACGCATTGCTAAGCCTGTTGAAACCACTGCAAGGTATCAATCGATTGATGGGCTTCGTGGATTTTTAGCATTGTCGGTGTTTATTCATCATGCTAGCATTTGGCATCATTACCTCGCCACCAAAGGAATTTGGATAGCGCCCGATTCGAACCTATACAATCAATTGGGGCAAACGGGGGTTACTCTTTTTTTTATGATTACTAGTTTTCTTTTTGTGTCGAAACTTTTAAATACCAACGAGGGCGAATTCGATTGGCATTATTTCTTTCGTTCGCGATTGGTACGTCTTGCACCTATGTATTATTTTTCGGTCATCCTTATCATCCTTATTTGTATGACCATTACCCAATGGACCTTGAACGTTTCGTTCTCCGAATTTTTTAGTTCTGTTTTTAGTTGGGTTATTTTCACAGTGAACAAACAAGATTTGATAAACAATTTTCAGAACACCAATTTTGTGAATGCAGGCGTGGTATGGTCGTTGCCTTGCGAATGGTTGTTTTATTTCACCCTGCCTATCATTGGTTTATTCGTTCTTCGCAAAAAACCTTCCTTATTTTACATCCTCATCAGTGTGGTGTTTGTGGTTAATTTTTTTAATCAACATTGGTTAACTAGCGATGTGGTTTATTCATTCGTAGGTGGGACCATCGCTCCGGTATTAAATAAATATTCCAAGTTTTTTAAACAGTGGAGCACTAGCTTACCTGCTTCCATCATTGTGCTGGTCTGCTTTTTCTCCATTGGTTTGTTTTTTACTACCAACGATATTGTTTGCAAACTCATCATCATCGTTTTATTCACACTGGTGGCGGGAGGCAATACGGTCTTTGGATTGCTTAAAAGTTCTACGCTTAAACTTTTGGGCGATATAAGTTATAGCACCTATTTATTGCATGGCATCATCCTCTTCATCATATTTTATTTTTTAATTGGACTCGATACCGTAGCGGCTTATTCACCGCTTAAGTATTGCCTGGTGGTGTTTGCCATCACACCTCTGGTGGTGATTATTAGTTACCTTGGTTTTCGGTTGATTGAAAAACCGTTTATGAATAGATTTAATAAGCGGATATGAGTTTTTGATTGATGGAGGATTTAAGACTCACCGCTCCCGAAGGGTCGGGACAGGAAACAAAGGCACAAAGAAGCTACCATTGGTACCTTCGTATGATTAGTATTTCGTATAGACAATTAATCGTCACACGTTTATTTCCTTTTCATTTAATACCAAAAAAATTAGAAATCATTCGGTATTAATAAAAATGGTAAAAAACGAAATTCAGAATCCCAGCTAAATAGTAGAGAATCCCATTCAAATAATAGAGAATTTCATCAATATTTGAAGCATAGCAATGCAGAATCCCAACCAATTAGTAGAAAATCCCGGCCAAATAGTAGAGAATCCAATTAAAATTATAGAGAATCCCATCAAATTTTGCAGAATAGTAATTCAGAATCTCAGCCAATTAATAGAAAATCCCATCCAAATTTTAGAGAATTCCATCCGAAATGGTCTGATTTCCATTTTCTTTTTCCTAACCTTATTAGGTGGTGTACTCACTACCAACCAGAGGACAAAAAAATACTTGTTTTTAGGTTGACTTACGAAATGAACAACTAATAAAAGTAAGATGGATTTCTTCCAAAAAAAAATTCAAAAGCCCCAAATGAGCATTTTAACCAAAAAAACTTTTTTCGGTTTCATTGGAGTGAATGATAAAGCGGAAAAAAGAATTTTTGATGCTGTGAAATGTTTTTGGACCTTGAAAAAACTTTTTTCAGTCTTGAAAAAACTTTTTTGGGTTTGGAAAATGGTTTTGGGCCATTTTTCGAAAAATATTACAAGAATGAGAAACACTTGAATCTGTTAGATTAATTAAAAATCAATAAAATAAGAAAGAATTAATAATTAATCAAAAACAAGAAAAATGATAAACTAGTGCAAAACCACCATTTTTTTGTCCTTCAAGCGCAAGTTTTGGCAAAAAGCTTGAATGAGAACTACCCCATTTGGGTATCTATCAGCAGTAATAAAATGATACCCATTTACAAACCATGTTTTGGGCTAGGATTTAAATTTTGATGTATATTTGTGATTGAAAATGATAATTAGGTAAGCTAAAATAAATATACGCTAATGAAAAAGCTAAGTTATAGTCCAAATCCTGCCAATTTGGAAATGAAATGTGCTATAAAAATAAGTTTTATAGCGCATTATTGATTTTATCAGCAATTTTAAGACGATAGTAAGTGGACAAACTAATAAGACAAATAAGAAACTGTAAAGAATGCTTACCTCATCTTAAAGACGGAGTTAATCCAATTATAGCTGCAAGTTCAAAAAGTAAAATAATAATAATCGGACAAGCACCTGGACGAATAGTTCATAAGACAAGTATACCTTGGAACGACAAAAGTGGTGATAACCTTCGGAATTGGTTAGGAATTGATAAAACAACTTTTTATGATGCCAACCAAATCGCATTAATGCCAATGGGTTTTTGTTATCCTGGAACAGGTAAAACCGGAGACCTAGCACCACGACCTGAATGTGCACCTTTATGGCACAACAAATTATTAGCAATGATGGCTAATGCCGAACTCATATTACTAATCGGAAATTACGCACAGAACTATTACTTAAAAGACAAAGCAAAAAATACTTTGACAGATACTGTTCATAATTTCAAATCATATTTACAAAGTACTTTCCACTTCCGCATCCTTCACCACGAAACAATATTTGGTTAGCAAAAAATGAGTGGTTTGGAAAAGAAATATTACCAGAACTCAAGAAAAAAATTAAAAACATTTTAGATTAATAACTTCCTGCATCGTCCCTCCAGTCATCTCCCCAAAAACCAAAAAAGCCCCTCTCGGGGCCTCTTTTTTCTCTCACATCTCATTATTCG
>JBAXQU010000068.1:0-17902 GCA_037131555.1 Bacteroidota bacterium | reverse complement strand
GCATACCACATTGGCAAACAAGCCAAATCTTTGGCAAACGTGCGAGCCGATTGGGGAGAATTGAAGTTCTCATAGCCATTCGCTAATGCCAAATCGTGATCGGGATTGAAAAGATAAAGATTCATAATACAGCCGAATTGTGGTTGTGGTTGAGATTTGCAAATTAAAGATAATCTGCCTCAAAAAAGTTGTTGAGTTCTAATTCAAAGTGTTTAATACGGGAAAACCTCTGTAAATATAGCCATTCGGATTTAAGGAGTCGAAAGAATTATTCCTAAAAAAAACACCCCAAAAGTTTATCATCTAACTTTTGGGGTACAGTTCAATTATTTCAGCAAAATCCTCTTTGTATCAAAAATAAATTTACCGGATTCTATCCAACGACTTTACCAATGCTTCATCGGCTTTGATAGAACGAATCGCTAACCAATTCATAACAAAAGAAATGAATGGGAAAACAAACACAAAACGAAGGGATAAAGTCACCGTCAATG
Source organism: Bacteroidota bacterium (assembly GCA_037131555.1). Lineage (GTDB taxonomy): Bacteria > Bacteroidota > Bacteroidia > 2-12-FULL-35-15 > 2-12-FULL-35-15 > 2-12-FULL-35-15. The sequence goes on along the minus strand of JBAXQU010000068.1, from coordinate 17,408 downwards.
TATCTTTTATCAACAAAAAGTAGATAAAAAATAAGGCGTAAAAAACGAGTAATAATGCACCATTGATGTTTGCCAATCGTATTTGAAGGTTTCGTTTCTTAAATTGAAATATTGTGAGTACAGCCAATAGAATCGTTACAATCAAAAGCACAAAAAGAGGAAGAGTAGAATACACTGAGGCGCCTGTTGCAGCATCATTTATACCAATGGCGTAATAAAAAAATGGCGTTTTAGGCCCAAATAAATCAGCCAATGGTATCATCAACAAAAGGGTTGATAAAGCTGCAACGACCAGTAGATAAACAGTCTGAATACGTTGTATCATCATTATAAGTTAGAAAAGGGATATGTCAGCCATATAAACATGCTTTACATATCCCTTTTTTGTTCGAAAATCAATTATAATTTATCTTTCAAAGGATTTTTGTGGTAGACTTTTCCTTCGATGTATTCTTGCGTTGCAATAAGAACCGATTTTGGCAACTTCTCATAGTAACGTGAAATCTCAATTTGCTCGCGATTCTCAAATACTTCTTCCAAATTATCATTGTAAGATGCGAACTCTTGCAATTTTTTCTCCAAATCTGACTTCATTTCCACAGAAATCTGATTGGCTCGCTTTCCAATTATGCGTACTGTTTCGTAAACACTTCCAGTATCGGATGACAAGGTTGTCATATCGCGAGTCACAGTGTTTGAGGGAGCATTCGTTTTTTTGTAGTCCATATCTTTAATTAATTAATTTTTAATCATTTTCTGAGATTGTGCCAATATTTCGCTGGCATCTTTCATATATTTTCCTTCTGGGAATTCATTCTTATACGAGTAAAACTCATCTACTACTTCTCGATAACGTTCTGTTCTCTTTTCAACAACGCTATAGACGGCTTGTCTGTATTTTGATTTAAGAATTAAATGATAGAAATCTTCTTTATATTTCGTTGTAGGATAATCTTTTAAGGCATTTTGTGAAACAATTACACAAGCTAAGTAATTGTTTTCTAGCAAACTATTCATCTTCAAATTACCCAAGTCATAATACAACTTGGCATTCAAGAACTCTTTATAAGCCAACTTTTCTTGCAATTCAAACATGAGTTTCTGAGCTTCATCCACTTTTTCACTTTGTGGAAAATATTCTAAAAACATCTGAAACTCATTGATTGCTTTCACATTCTGCGACTGATCAAGGCGAGGATCAGATGAATCAAAATAATAACTCTTGGCAGAATAAAATCGTGACAATTCAGTGTAGGTACCCTTAGGATAAGTGTTATAATAAGTTGAAAATGTTTGTGCAGCAGTGATGTAATCTTTACTTCCTAAATAACTTTGACCTAACAAATAAAGCGATTCTTCAGCTTTTTCAGTTCCCTTCAGGATAGGCACTAACTCCTCGAGCAAAGTATAAGCACGATAATATTTCTTTTGCTCAAACGATTTCTTCGCATAAGCAAATTTGTAATCATAATCTGTGCTTTTGAGAACCTTATTAAACTCACTGCAAGAAGACGTTACGAACAGCAACAATACAAAAGCTAAAAGATTACTTTTCATTCTTATCCAAAATTAGGTTGCAAATTTAGCGATTTTGACTTATATATAAAAATTAATCAACCATTTTTAACGTGAAATGCCTAGACAAAGAGTTTATGTTATATAATTGACATTTCGTTGTTAATATAAACTTCAAAAAAGAGGAGTGTTTTTTGTACCTTTGCCCATCGAAAAATAAAACATGAATAAAACAAGTAAGTTCCCTATTGCCTAAATACAATCACATAAAAAGAGCATGAAATACCTGATTTTCACCATATTTCTATTTCTAAATATTCTCCCTTTTGCACAGCCACCCAAGCATGAAATAAGAGGAGTTTGGCTTACAACGGCATGGCGCCTCGATTGGCCAACAACCATTGCCAAAGATAGTGTTTCTGCCGAAAAACAACGCCGAGAGTTGGTAAAAATACTTGACCATCTACATTTCTTAAACTTCAATACCGTCTTTTTGCAAGTCAGAATGAGAAACGATCTCATTTATCCTTCGCAAATTGAGCCATGGAGTGCTATGTTGAGTGGGAAAAGTAAAAAATCGCCAGGATACGATGCCTTAGCATTTGCTATAGAAGAATGTCATAAACGGGGATTAGAATGTCATGCTTGGATGGTTACAATTCCCATTGGAAGCGACAAACAAATAAAATCAAATGGTAATGAAAGCGTTGTAAAAAAACATCCTGAATTATGCAAGCGCATTAAAGGCGAATGGTTTCTTGACCCTGGAATTCCTGAAACTGGGAAATACCTGACTAGCTTAGCTTCAGAAATCACTCAAAGCTACGACATCGATGGTATTCATTTAGACTATTTGCGTTATCCTGAAATTGGCGAATTTCCTGACAACCAAACGTACAATAAGTATGGTAATAATTTAAAAAAAGCAGACTGGAGAAGAGAGAATATTACGCAGATAGAATCTAGCATATTTAATACTGTAAAAAACTTAAAAAATTGGGTACAAGTCAGTTCATCACCCATTGGAAAAAGAGATGATTTAGATTCTGTTTCGTCGCACGGGTGGAATGGGAAAAAAGTAGTTTATCAAGATGTAAAAACGTGGTTTGATCGAAATAAGCACGACTTTGTGGCACCGATGCTCTACTTTAAAGAGCCTATTTTCAAGCCATTCTTGAAAGATTGGAAACAGACAACAGGTGCAAAACCTGTGAGCGCAGGAATAGCTCTTTATATGATGGATGAGCACAATTGGTCGAGTGAAATAATCGAGAATGAGATAAATTACACCCGCGAAATTGGTTGCGGGCAAACATATTTCAGAGCTGAGAATTTATTAACTAATACCAAAATGTGTTCTGATATTTTAAAACAAAAATTCTATCTTTATCCAGCCCTTTTACCTACTTTATCTTGGATTGAAAATAACCCTCCATCAACTCCCGAAATCACAAATGTACGGCAGGAAGAAAATTTCTTAATATTCGACTGGAAATTAACTTCATCTGATTTAAATCTGACCTATAATCTTTATGTAAGCAAAGCCCAAAATGTGAATACTGAGGATGTTCGTAATATGGTCGCTTGTCGAATTGCAAAACCGCATTTCGACTTAGAAATCCCTGATGATTATACCGGAGATGTCTATTTTGTCATAACAGCAAACGATAGATTCCACAATGAAAGTCGACCTTCTAAATCGGTAAAAGTGCGTTTTCCCGAAAAAGCAGTTTACAAGTAGAGTCAAATATTGACCTGTTTTTAACGCATACTCCTATCTGTCAGACAAAAGAACTTTACGGTAGTTCTACTATTTCTTTGCAATTTAGAATAAATTTTTAACGCGAAAAACATCAAAATTGCAATCTCAAGTTTGCAAAATCAGCATTTTATTGTAAATTTGCATCTTGTTTATTTATAAAGTGACGTGGAAACATTCTTCAGAACACATAAATTCTTAATTGATCACACCAACTCCCTTGTTAGAAGGGGTTTGATGGACGAAATCAATTGGAATAGTCGCCTGATTGGTATTACAGGTTCTCGTGGTGTAGGCAAAACAACACTTCTACTGCAATATGCAAAAGAGAATTTCGGAACCGATCGATCGTGTCTCTACATCAATATGAACCACCTCTACTTCACACAATGTACGCTTTTTGATTTTGCTCGAGACTTTAGCGAAAACGGGGGTAAAACATTGCTCATAGATCAGGTTTTCAAATATCCTAAATGGTCGGAAGAGTTGAAACTCTGCCATGAAACGATTCCTAATCTTAAAATTGTATTTACAGGTCCATCAGCCATGAGATTGGATGATGAAAATCCAGTATTATCGGGAATCGTAGATTCATATTTCCTTCGAGGATTTTCGTTCAGAGAGTTTTTAAATAAGATTACCAACAATAAATTTCCAGCATTTTCCCTCGAAGAAATTATCGCCAACCACGAGCAATTGTCAAAAAATATTTGTGATAGCGTTGATCCTCTACGATTTTTTCAAGATTATCTTCATCATGGTTATTATCCATTTTTCTTGGAAAAAAGAAATTTCTCAGAAAACTTGATTAAGACCATCAATTTCATGATTGAAAGCGATATATTCTTTCTCAAACAGATTGAACTCTCTTACTATCACAAAATCAGGAAGTTACTTTATATATTGGCAAATAGCACAGGACCGCTAAATATCAGTCAAATTAGCAACGACATTGACACTTCGCGAGCTACGGTGATGAACTATATCAAGTACCTCAAAGACGCACGACTAATAAATATGCTTTACCCTGTAGGAGAGGATTTCCCAAAAAAACCTTCATTGGTTTATCTACACAATACAAATTTGATCTATCCCATGCAACTCCTTCAGACAGATGATCAAATCATACGTGAAACATTCTTCTACAATGCTCTTTTCAAGGATAATATATTGAATGTTGGATCAAAGAATACTCATTTTATGGTGAATGAAAAGTACAATTTCAGAGTGGAAGGAAAGCAGATTAAAGGCAAACTAAATCCGAAAATCATTTATGGCCAAGATGGGATCACTGTTGGTAAAGACAATTGCATTCCTATTTGGCTGTTTGGATTTTTATATTAAAACGATTTTTTTAAACTGAATAATAAATAATTAAATAACTAATCACTTAACTATCAAAAAAATTATGGCAAAACAAAAAAAGTTTTTGACTTGTGATGGTAATCAGGCAGCTGCGCATATCTCGTATATGTTTAGTGAAGTTGCTGGAATTTACCCTATCACACCGTCGTCGACTATGGCTGAGTATGTCGATGAATGGGCTGCGAAGGGAAGAAAAAACATCTTCGGAGAGACCATGAAAATAGAAGAGATGCAATCAGAAGCAGGTGCTGCTGGTGTCGTTCACGGTTCGTTGCAAGCAGGTGCTTTGACAACAACTTATACGGCATCACAAGGTCTGTTGTTGATGATTCCAAATATGTATAAAATCGCAGGTGAATTATTACCATGCGTTTTCCACATTTCTGCACGTGCTTTGGCAGCACAATCATTATCAATCTTTGGTGACCACCAAGATGTAATGGCTGCTCGTCAAACAGGTTTTGCAATGTTCTTTACCAATTCTGTGCAAGAGGTAATGGACTTAGCTGCAGTTACTCACTTAGCTACGTTGACTTCTCGCGTTCCTTTTATGCACATTTTTGATGGATTCCGTACTTCTCACGAGATTCAAAAAATCGAGATGTTGGAAAACGAAGATTTGGCTCCACTTATCGACCAAAAAGCGTTAGCTGAATTCCGCGGACGTGCTTTGAACCCAGAAAATCCTGTAGCTCGTGGTACTGCTCAAAATCCAGACATTTACTTCCAAACTCGTGAGGCAGCAAATCCATTCTACGATGCTGTTCCTGCAATCGTTGAAGACTACATGCAAAAAGTGGGTGAAATCACTGGTCGCGAATATCATTTATTTGATTATTATGGAGCAAAAGATGCCGACCGTGTAGTTGTTGCTATGGGTTCTGTGACTGAAGCAATTCGTGAAACTATTGACTATTTGATCTCAAAAGGAGAAAAAGTAGGTTTAGTGGCTGTTCACTTATATCGTCCATTCTCGGTGAAACATTTCTTAAGTGCATTCCCATCAACAGTGAAACAAATCGCTGTTTTGGACCGTACGAAAGAACCAGGTGCTAGTGGCGAACCACTTTTCTTGGACACAAAAGAGGCATTCTATGGCAAACCTAACGCACCAGTTATTGTAGGTGGTCGTTACGGTTTATCATCAAAAGATACAACTCCTGCACATATTTTAGCAGTTTTCGAGAATTTGCAATTACCTGAGCCACGGAGTGGATTCACTGTTGGTATCGTTGATGACGTAACATTCACTTCTCTTCCAAAAAAAGAAGAAATTCTATTTGAAAACGGACCTTACGAAGCTAAATTCTACGGTTTAGGTGCTGACGGAACAGTTGGTGCCAACAAGAACTCAATCAAAATCATTGGTGACAATACAGATAAATATTGCCAAGCATACTTCGAATACGATTCAAAGAAATCAGGCGGTTTCACTTGTTCACACCTCCGCTTTGGAGATGATCCAATTCGTTCAACCTATATGGTAAACACACCAAACTTTGTAGCTTGCCACGTGCCTGCATATCTTCGTTTGTACGATGTTACCCGTGGATTGAAACCAAACGGAACATTCCTTTTGAACTCCGTTTGGAGTGCTGAAGAGACAAAAAAACACCTTCCTGATAATGTAAAAGCTTATCTAGCTAAAAACAATATCACGATGTACATTATCAATGCGACTCAGATTGCTACTGAAATCGGATTAGGTAACCGTACAAATACCATCCTCCAATCTGCATTCTTCAAGATTACAGGAGTAATTCCTTACGAATTGGCCGTTTCTCAAATGAAGAAAGCGATTGTGAAATCGTATGGTAACAAAGGTGAGAAAATCGTTAACATGAACTACGCTGCTGTAGATCGTGGTGGTGAATTAGAAAAAGTTGAAATCCCAGCAGAGTGGGCTAAACTTGATTTCGCATTCTCAATTGTGAACAACGATGCTCCTGAGTTTATCCAAAAAATTGTTCGCCCAATCAATGCACAAGTAGGTAATGATCTTCCTGTATCAGCATTCAAAGGCCGCGAAGATGGTACTTGGGATCAGGGAACTGCAAAATATGAAAAACGTGGCGTAGCTTCTCGCGTACCAGTTTGGATTGCAGAAAACTGTATCCAATGTAATCAATGTGCCTATGTTTGTCCTCACGCTGCTATCCGTCCTTTCGTGTTAGATGCTGCTGAGCAAGCTAAAGCGCCTAAAATTGATATGTTAAAAGCCATCGGTAAACCATTTGCTGATATGGCATTCCGTATTCAAGTAGATGTGCTTGACTGTATGGGTTGCGACAACTGTGCTGACGTTTGTCCTGGAAACAAAAATGGGAAAGCACTTGACATGGTTTCTATCGAATCGCAATACGACAACCAAGATAATTGGGACTTCATGGTGAATGAGGTGAAAACCAAACAACATCTTGTCGATGTGAAAGCAAATGTGAAAAACTCACAGTTTGCTACACCACTATTTGAGTTCTCAGGTGCTTGTACTGGTTGTGGTGAGACTCCATACATTAAATTGGTCACTCAATTGTTTGGTGATCGTCAAATGGTTGCAAATGCTACTGGTTGTACCTCAATCTACTCTGGTTCTGCACCTTCTACACCATATACTACAAATGATGCAGGTCATGGTCCAGCATGGGCGAACTCACTGTTCGAAGACAATGCTGAATTCGGTATGGGTATGTTGATTGCTACTGACAAAATGCGTGACCGTGTTCAACGCAACATGGAAGAGGCTATTGCAGGTGGTCAAATCAGCGAAGAGTTGGCAGGTCTGTTTACAGAATGGATTGCTAAGCGCGAAGATGCAGATGCAACAGTAGCATTAACTCCACAAATCGTAGCTTTAGCTAGTCTTTCTGAAGTTCCTCAGTGTAAAGTGGTCATTTCGATGAAAAATCAATTGATTAAAAAATCACAATGGATCATCGGTGGTGACGGTTGGGCGTATGACATCGGTTTCGGTGGTCTCGATCACGTGATTGCTTCTGGTAAAAACGTAAACATTTTGGTAGTTGATACCGAGGTTTATTCTAATACTGGAGGTCAATCTTCGAAATCTACACCAATCGGAGCCATTGCTAAATTTGCTGCAGCTGGTAAACAAATTCGTAAAAAAGACCTTGGTCTGATTGCTACAACTTATGGTTATGTATATGTGGCTCAAGTAGCGATGGGTGCAAATCAGGCTCAAACGCTGAAAGCATTCCGCGAAGCAGAAGCATACAACGGACCATCGTTGATTATCGCTTACTCTCCTTGTATTGCTCACGGATTGGTATTCGGTATGGGTAAAGCACAAGAACAAACTGAAAAAGCAGTTGAATGTGGCTACTGGCAAAACTGGAGATACGATCCACGTCTCGAAGCTGAAGGCAAAAACCCATTGACCATCGACTCGAAAGAGCCTAAATGGGAGTTGTTCGAAGACTTCTTGAAGAGTGAAGTTCGTTACACTTCTTTGGCAAAACAATTCCCTGAAGAAGCGAAAGAACTCTTTATCGCTGCTAAACAAAATGCAATGCGTCGTTTTGCAAACTACAAACGTATGGCTGAAAGCGACTGGACTATTGCTCCTGTTGAATAAGGATTATCCATATAAAACTAAAAAAGCTCAATCGAAAGATTGGGCTTTTTTTTGTGGGAATATGTAAATTCGACGTTTGTTTTACTGTTTCTTCTTTACATACTTTACAATTTTCTTATATTTGCAAATAGAACCGATAAACAAGCCAGATATGCCACTATTTCAACAAAGCGTAGCCACGAAATACCTCAAGTCACTCGATAAACAGATCATTAGTAGTGCATATACAAGCTTTAAAGCACACTTCCACAACCCAACTATTCAAGAGAATATCCGCAACAGGAAAGAGGAGCAATATCAGGAAGGCTTTCTAAATGATTTGTTTGTAAACGTGTTGGGATATACCAAAAGCCCGACACCAAATTTCAACCTCACCACCGAATACAAAAACGTAAAGGACAGCAAGAAAGCCGACGGTGCTATTTTGGTAGGCGAAGCAGTGAAAGCCGTTATCGAACTGAAAGGCACGAACACAACCGACCTTGGTAAGATTGAAGAACAAGCATTTGGTTACAAAAACAATCAGCCGGAGTGTGTTTATGTCATTACTTCAAACTTCGAGAAGCTGCGTTTTTACATTGATAATGCCATTGAGCACATCGAGTTCAATCTGTTTACGCTTTCGGCATCCGATTTCGAATTGCTCTATATCTGCCTTGCCTACGAAAGCATCCGAAACGGCATTCCGAAAAAGATAAAAGACGAATCGGTCAGTCAAGAAGATAAAGTGACCAAACTGCTCTACAAAGATTATTCGCAGTTTAAGCAAGTGCTGTATCAAGACTTGGTGGCGAAGAATCCGCAATTCGATGCATTGGTACTCTTCAAAAAGTCGCAAAAGCTGCTCGACCGTTTCTTGTTTCTCTTCTTTGCCGAAGATAGACACCTGCTACCGCCAAACTCTGTGCGGATGATACTGAATCAGTGGCAACAACTACGCGATTTAGACGAATATACACCGCTGTACGGTCGGTTTATGAAGTATTTTGGATACCTCAACACTGGGTTTAAAGGGAAACAATACGATGTATTTGCCTATAACGGCGGACTGTTTAAACCTGACGATGTGCTGGACAACGTTGTTATCGACGACGATTTGCTCTACACCCACACGCTCAAACTGTCGGATTATGACTTTGACAGCGAAGTAGATGTGAATATTTTGGGGCACATCTTCGAAAACTCACTCAACGAACTCGATGAAGTAAAATCACAAATCGAAGGGCTCGAAATAGACAAAACAAAAACAAAACGCAAGAAAGACGGTGTATTTTACACCCCAAAATACATCACCAAATACATTGTCGACAGCACGGTGGGCAAACTTTGCACCGAGAAGAAAGCAGAATTGCACATCGTAGAAGACGACTTCACCACCGACAAAAAGCGACAACTAAAGACAAAACAAGTGTTGCTCGAACGACTGACCGCCTACCGCGATTGGTTGCTGCAAATCACAATATGCGACCCAGCGTGTGGCTCGGGAGCTTTCCTCAACCAAGCACTCGATTTCTTGATTAGTGAACACCACTACATCGACGAGCTGCAAGCTAAACTGACGGGTGCAACGCTTGTGATGAGCGACATCGAAAACAGTATTCTGGAAAACAACCTCTTCGGGGTTGACATCAACGAAGAGAGCGTGGAGATTGCCAAACTCTCGCTCTGGCTGCGTACTGCACAACCCAACCGCAAACTCAACGACCTGAACCACAACATCAAATGCGGCAATTCGCTGATAGACGACCCTGCCGTGGCAGGTGATAAGGCATTCGATTGGGCGAAGGAGTTTCCGCAGGTATTTGGTAGAGAGGCATCTACTGAATCGGCAATCGTGATACAAAAAGAGGAGAAACCCGACTTCTTGAAACTAATCAAAGAGAAAACACTCGAAGCACAAGCCAAATCGGAACAAGCGCTCTCGCTCTCGCAACAAGCCATCGAACTATCTAAAAAAGCTTATGAATATGCCGAAAAACTCGAAGCCTTTCAAGAACCATCGGCTAAATATGGCAACAAGGGCTTTGATGTGGTGATTGGGAATCCGCCGTATGGTGCAAAAATAAGAAAAGAAGAGTTAGATTTCATTATTAAAGAATACAACCATTTCGGCATCGGAGCAAACTTATCTGATACATATTTCTCATTTTATGCAATGAGTTTAACAAAATTAGTTGCAAACAACGGTTGTTTAGGATTTATTACTCCTAATACATGGAAGCTAATAGAGAGCGCCAAACAGTTCAGAAAAGTAATTCTGAACAGACCATATAATTTGGTGCAAATCAATCAACATTTAGAAAAAGTTTTTGCTGATGCAACAGTAGATTGTGACACACTTATTATTCATAAAACAAACAATTTGGCTCCAACTGCAATTACAATATCAAATCAGGAAGATATAGTAAAACAGCACTTTATCGAGCAATCTATTCTTGCCAATCAGGATTCACTTAATCTTTTTATGTCAACAAAAGAATATGAATTGAAAGACAAGATAAATGCAAATTCGACAACAATTGCTGAGAGTTTTGTTATTAAAAATGGAGTAAAACCTTATGAAAAAGGAAAGGGGAAACCTGCACAAACTGATAAAATCATGCAAGAAAAACCTTTTACCTCTGAAATTAAAATAGATGAAAGTTTTTCTCCATTGATAGGTGGAAGCTATTTTCACAAATACAAATTAATATGGGATAAGGATTATTGGATTCAATATGGTGAATGGCTTGCTGCACCTAGAGATAAAGATATATTTGAAGCAGAAGAGAAACTTATTTTTAGACAAACTGCGGACTCAATAGTTGGAAATTATATTACAAGGGGTTTCATAATTAGAGATAATACTCATATCTTGCTCAATAAGTATGAATCTAAGTACAATTTGAAATATGTTTTGGTATTGTTAAATTCAAAATTAACCAATTGGTATTATTGGACCATAAATCCCGAACGAGGCGAAGCAATGGCTCAAGTTAAAGCATTTCATTTAGGAATGTTGCCATTCAAAGCAACAACAGACCAACAACCATTTATCACCAAAGCCGATCAAATGCTCTCGCTCAACAAAGAATTGCAAGATGTATCGGGCAAATTTCAACGAAATCTTATTCGTGAATTTTCTTTAGCGGCTTTAACCACAAAATTACAAAACTGGTATAAGTTGGATTATGTGGAGTTTATTAAAGAACTTGAGAAGCAAAAAGTAAAACTCTCATTGCATCAAAAAGCTGAATGGGAAACCTATTTCGACCAAGAAGTAGACAAAGCCTGCACTTTGAAATCGCAAATAGATACTACCGACCGCGAGATAGACGCTATGGTGTATGCACTTTATGGATTGACGGAAGAAGAGATTCGAATAGTGGAAGGTTGAAATAGATGTATTGTAGACAAGATTCCCCGATTAAAAGCAAATCCCTCGCTCAAAAAACCTTGAGCGAGGGATTCTTATTTTCTAGTCTTACACCGCCGGAGGTGCATCCGTTGGTTTGGCTTTGGAGTTGCCCAACAGGGCGTGGTACTTTTTGCGCAGCGTATCCATATTGTTGAAGAGCGAAGCGAGGGCATCGCTCGGTGTGTAGCTGGCTGCTTGCTCTATGGCTGAGCAAAACTGCATATAGTCGCTTACCACCGTCGGCTTGAGGGTGCTTCCCGAGGTGGTGCGCTGCCCTATCTGTTCGTTTCGGCTTTTGTAGAGCGCATCCACTTCGCTGTTGTTGGTATCGAGCAGATCGAATGTGGTAGCAATGCCGATAGTCTGTGCAGCAGTTTTCAACTCCTCGTTTGTTTTGTATTTAGAGAGCATATCGTAGATCATCGCTATTTCGGTATTGATTGCCTTGTCGGCAGCATCGCGATAGGGTTTAAAAAACAGGTCGAGCTTCTGCGCTGCACCTTTGCGCACCTCATCGCGCGATTTAGATTCGAATACAATAGTGCGTTTCACTTCGCCAAGCAGTGCATCACTCTGGGCATCGCCTTTTGTTATCTGCTCGGTGAGTCCGCTCTTCAGCGATTTGTTGATTTGAGCACCCATTGAATCGTTGTTGGCTACCAACTCGGTCAACACAGCACTAGGGATGTTGCCAATCAGCGTGCGTTGAGGGATTGCCATGTCGCAAGTCGATTTGGCCAAGGCATAGAGGTCGTTAATCGTCAAGTTGTTGACATTCAACGGAGAAAAAGAGAATTTTTCCATTACTAAAAGTTTTAAAAATGAATATTAAGTAAAAAAAATAAGCAACATAAATACATCATTGCTACTTTTCTTCTGCTTATCCTATTCAAAAAAACTAATTCGACGCATCGAAAATCGCCCTATATTTTGTAGAAACACCCACCGAGCGTCGGAGAAGGTTCTACATTTTGTAGATGCCTCAACCGAACATGGGAGACGATTCTACATGATATAGATGTTCCACCCGTATATCGGAGAGAATTCTACATTTTCTATACTGTAAATTGAGAGGCAAAAGAAGGTTCTACATTTTGTAGCAGCTTTCACAGAAGTGTATGCTGTTTTCTATCTATTGTAGAACGAATAAAAGGACTGGTGTAAGCAGAATTTTTCGCAACTGAAAGAACACTGGTATCGAAAACATATCTAAACTGATTCGACAACAGCAAATATAGCTCATTTTTTAATAATACGTAAATTTTTTACATATTAATCAATATTTTTTTTCAAAATATTCAGTTCATTTATACCGAGTAGATTAAACGACTCAACCGAATCATTATAAAAACAACTCACACCACGCATCAAATCGTTTGACGTGATGGGTTCCATATTTTTCCATGCTCTTGCGAATCTTTTCTACAGATTTCTCCACGCCGGGTCTCGACTTAGAATAGAATTTATCGGAGAAACAGATTAACTGCTCTTCAATAGAGATCGGTTGCATATCACGAAGCGGAATTCCTTTATTAATGTGTTGAATATCGGCAATCGAAAGCCCAGTGCCGGTATGTCGCTCACAAACCAATGCGTGCTGTGGATAGTCCTCTGCTCTCAACAAATCGCTACCAAGGTATCCGTGGCAAATGTATGGACGGTCGCCAAAGCAACCAATACTGGGTGCATGTGTGAAAATCATACCTATATCGTGCAGCATCGAAGCCTGTTCCACAAACGGCACATCGATATGCAATTCGGGATGACTTATCGCAAGGTGAACCGCCTTATCCGCCACCAATCGGCTATGATCGATTAAAATGGGGTATGCAACACTATCTTCGGGGTAATATTTTTTGATTATCTCAATCGGATCCATCTATTAATTGTATTTTTGCTTCACAATATTACAAAATAATTATGAAACGAGCATCGCTCTGCATCACATTCGTATTGATTACATTATTTATAGGTAAGGCGCAAACGCTGCAAACCGGAGCCGACCGATTGATGAGCAATTGCAAGCAATTAACTAATAAACGCATTGCGCTTGTTGTTAATCAAACATCGGTGGTTGGGTTAAACCGCACACTTCTGGTCGATACACTTTTGGCAAATGGAATAAATGTAAAACTGCTTTTCGCTCCCGAACATGGATTTCGTGGAACATCCGATGCTGGCGAAAAAGTGATCAATAGCATCGATTCGAAAACTCAGCTTCCCATCGTATCGCTTTATGGCAAAAATAAAAAACCGAGTGCCGAACAACTGCGAGATGTTGATGTTGTAATTTTCGACATTCAAGACGTTGGAGCGCGTTTCTATACCTATATCAGTACGCTCTATTATGTGATGGAAGCTTGTGCCGTACAAAACAAACAACTGATTGTGCTCGACCGCCCAAATCCGAACGACATCGTGGCAGGTCCTATGATGGAAGATTCGCTTCGTTCGTTTGTAGGCATTGTGCGTATTCCGTTGCTACATGGCCTCACTATTGGGGAGTTAGCATTGATGATTAACGGAGAACAATGGCTTAATTCGGTTAACAAGCATTGGCCGCTCCAAATCATCGAAATGAGTGGATGGCAACATCATCAACCCTATTCACTTCCCATCAAACCCTCCCCCAACCTGCCGAATGATCAATCGGTTAGACTTTATCCCTCATTATGCCTATTCGAAGCAACAGCTATGAGTGTGGGACGTGGCACTGCTTTCCCATTTCAGGTCATTGGATATCCTGACCCCAAAATCGGAACATTTACATTCACACCAATTTCACTACCAGGTTTTGAAAAGAATCCATTACAAAAAGACAAACTTTGCTATGGTATTGATTTACGTCAAGAAACTATCGAAACTGGATTTATGTTACATTACTTCATCGAATTCTACCAGAAATCGGGTTTAGGAGAGAAATTCTTCACTTTACCACATTTCTTCGATCAACTGGTGGGGAACTCAACAATTAGAAAAATGATTTTGCAAGGAAAAACCGAAATGGAGATTAACAACGTAGGGCAGAAAGAGTTAACCCAATACAAGTTGATGCGAAAAAAATATCTACTTTACAAAGAATAGCCAATAGGTCAAAAAACCTTCCATGCAAAGGATAAAAAGAGCCATATATTTTTGGTGAAACTAAATTTTAATGTAATTTTGCTCACCCAAAACAAAACCAACATTTTTCGACTCGGTAGCTCAGTTGGTAGAGCAATTGACTCTTAATCAATGGGTCGAGGGTTCGAGCCCCTCCCGGGTCACTTATATTTCCACGTAAACAGCTGATAATTAAAATATTATCAGCTGTTTCTATTTAAAAACCTCTGATTTTCCCCATATTTTCCCCATCTCTTTTAAAAATGCCTTATTTTATTGGGTTTTTCGCACATCAAAATCACTTGAAATTAAGCTAATTTCACATTTATTGATTCTTGAAAGAGTTTCTTTTTTCGTAATTTTTTGGTGATGATTTCATCCAAACTGGAATAATATTGAACAAACGTTCTGATCTAACAAAACCACAAATAAAAAAATATCCACAAAATCTTAATTCATGAAAAAATATTAGAATAGATTTAAACAATCATTTACCTCCAATAAAAAAAAGAGACTGAAAGTCTTGATAGACTAACAATCCCAATCCTTAAATGATCCTAATCACAAAGTCATCTATTTCATCATTATGTAGAAAAATACGCTATTCAGAACTTTTTCCCAATCCCCAAACGTTTTATTTTCGTCTTTGTATTGATATGAACCCTGGCTAGTTTAGCAGCTTCGGTGTGCGACATGCCGCGTTTAATATAATCAAGAGTCTTTCGGTTCTTGGGTTTTGATAGGAAGGAATGGACATCTTCATTTGTTCCACTTTTTCGACCGGTGTAGGCATGGCGCGCTTTAGCTAGTCGAATTCCTTCTAGCTGGCGCTCCTTTATCTGACTTCGTTCCATTTCGCTGATGGCGCAAGAGTTGAACCCTTGTTCTATTACATTTAAAATCAACGTTTACCCTTGTTTTATTACAAATAATATATAATTTTACCCTTGTTTTATTACAAATAATATGTATATTTGCCCTTCATAATTCACACAAAACGTCTTTATGATAAATAGAAACGCATTCAAATACCTGGAGCAATGGTCTGAAAGTGAGGACAGAAAACCTCTAATACTTCGAGGCGCTAGGCAAGTTGGGAAAACAACTCTAGTCATTGAATTTGCTAGAAAATACGATGTGCTTTTGTCTTTAAATCTTGACAAGCAGGATGACAAACTATTGTTTGAACGATATACAAACTTAGAGGAGTTGACAGATACAATCTACAGACATTGTAAACAGCAGAAAAAAGCCGGACGAACATTATTGTTTATTGATGAAATCCAGAACTCACCAAAAGCTGTAGCTTTACTTCGCTATTTTTATGAGGAGATGAAGCAGTTGCACATTATATGCGCAGGTTCATTGTTGGAAAGTTTAATTGACAAACATATATCCTTTCCTGTTGGTAGGGTTGAATATTTAGCTATTCGTCCATGCTCCTTTTTAGAGTTCTTAGACGGGATAGGTGAAGATTTTGATTTTGATTTAGTCAATACCTTAAATGCATCCAGCGTTCACAAACGTATAATGTCATCATTTACAAATTTCACGATTGTTGGTGGAATGCCTGCTGCCATTAGTAAGTATGCCTTGAAGAGGGATGTATTGTCGTTGGATAATATTTATGAAACATTACTAAACGCCTATATTGATGACGTGGAAAAATATGCAAGGAATGAATCAATTGCACAAATTATACGATACATATTAAAAAATGGTTGGAGTTTTGCAGCAGAAAGAATAACCTTTGAACGTTTTGGTAATTCAAATTACAAATCGCGTGAAGTGAGTGAGGCTTTTCGCACTATAGAGAAAGCCATGCTGTTGGAATTAGTTTATCCTGTCTTAAGCTCTCAAATTCCATTATTGATATCGACTTCCCATCGACCAAAACTTATCTGGTTCGATACCGGTTTAGTAAACTATATTGCTGGAGTACGAGAAAGTCTGTTTTCTGTTACAGATGTAATGGATGCCTGGCGTGGGCGCATTGCTGAGCATATTGTAGCTCAAGAATTACTTTCAATGAAATGGCAAGTATCGGCAAATCGACAATTCTGGGATAGAAATAAGACTCAATCTTCCGCTGAAGTTGATTTCGTTATTCAGTATAAAAATTGGGCTATACCGATAGAGGTGAAATCGGGTCATAATGCCAAATTAAAATCCATACACCTTTTTATGGAAGACGCTCCACATCAAACCGCTATTAGGGTGTGGTCGCAACCCCTTTCAGTAGATATGGTAACAACGCCAAATGGGAAAGAGTTTAAACTGATAAATGTTCCCTTTTACTATATCTGTGTATTGGGAAATGTATTAGATAAATATAGCTAGTTTATATCTTTTGTATTTCTCAAATATTTCAATTATTTAGTCCCAACTTTTTTATCTTCGTCATCGTATTGATGTGAATGCCCGCAAGTTTTGCAGCTTCGGTATGCGACATGCCCCGTTTAATATAATCCAGAGCTTTCCGGTTCTTGGGTTTAGACAGAAAAGAATGAACATCTTCATTTGTTCCACTTTTTCGCCCAGTGTAGGCGTGGCGTGCTTTAGCAAGTCGAATTCCTTCAAGCTGGCGTTCCTTGGATTGACTTCGCTCCATAAGAAAAAATTCCCCATATTTTCCCCATCTCTAACCCATTTTAAGTAAGTCTAGCAAATTATATAAT
>JBAXQU010000067.1:0-18304 GCA_037131555.1 Bacteroidota bacterium | reverse complement strand
TGACGTCCGTTCGGCAGTAATTGATCTCCGTTCGGCAGTAAGTGATCTCCGTTCGGCAGTAAGTGATCTCCGTTCGGCAGTAAATCATCCAGACCTCGAACCAAAACATCTGCCTCTACCTTTAAAATAAGGCGGTTTGGCGTTTTTTTTCTTTGTCGTTTCACATCATTTTACTCTTATTTTCGCCCTTCATTCGGTTTTTTGCCAATTTTATTTAAGTAAATATTGCATTTTGATTCCTTTTTACCCCTGTTTTTTTTGTGTGTATACTTCACGTTTACAAAGAGTGATGAACTGACTAACTGCACCTGATTGAAGTGGAAATCCTTTTTCTTTGACCTTTTCGGGCAAAGAAAAAGATTGGAACGGAAAGCAGGACGAAAGGAAACGAAGAGTGATGAACTGGCTGCCCTAAATTTAGTTGTTAGTTGTTGGTGGTTAGAGGTTGGAGGTGAGATTTTGTTAGTTTTGGTTGGACTTTACAAAATACGAATGGTAGGAATTTACGAATAAGGGTTTAGTCCCGAAGCTTCGGGATAGGACTTAGAGTTTAGAATTTATCCTTTGAGCCTTGGTGTCTTTGTGGCTTAATTCTTAATGGTGATTTCTGCATTCTACATTCCCTTACAACTTTAAACTTTCGAACTTTTGATGAAAATTTAATCCTTAGTAGTGTCGGTAATGGCTTTTCCTTCGTCTTTTATAGCGGTTGCGGCTTCGTCAATTTGTTTTTTAAAACTATCACCCGCTTTATTCAATTCCGATTTTAATTCCGAAGTATGTTTGTTTAGTTCTTCCTGAAAACCACTAGTAGTTTTCTGAATTTCGTTTTGTATTTGAGCCTTGGCATCGTTTATTTCGCGTATTCCTTTGCCAAGCCCTTTGGCTATTTCGGGCAATTTGTCGGAACCAAAAAACAAGATAATAACCAGTACCACAATGAATACTTCGCCACCACCAAGATTGAGAAACAGATACATTTTTTGTTTAAGTATTAAGTATTATGAAAGGAGAAACTTGATATTTATTATTTAATTTTTACAAAAGTACATAAAAAAGCCCGATAAATAATTATCAGGCTTTCTTAATACTTTGTCAATTATCAATTATCAATTGTAAATTGTCAATTGCTTCCTAAATCACTTCTCCTTTCACAATTTCGTCACCTTGTTTTTCTTTTTCAAAATCGATAACGATAGGTGTTGCAATGCAGATAGAAGAATAAGTACCGATAACGATACCAATCAACAATGCGAAAGCAAAGCCTTTGATGGTAGCACCTCCGAAAAGGAAGATAGCCAACAATACAAAGAAAATGGTCAACGAAGTGTTGATGGTTCTACTCAATGTAGAGTTCAAAGCATAATTAATAACGCGTACACGCTCGTCTTTATGCAAATCGGTTTTATTTTTCTCTGTCAAATATTCTCTTATTCTATCGAACACAACTACTGTATCTGTCATCGAGTAACTCATTACAGTTAATATAGCCGCAATGAAATCTTGAGTAATCTCTAGCGAGAAAGGTAAGATGCCATCGAATATAACGAAAACCGAAAGTACAATAAGCACATCGTGAAACAAAGCCACCACAGCACCCAAGCCATATTGCCACTTTTTGAATCGGATAAAGATGAACATAAACATCACCAAACACGAAAGCAATACTGCCCACACCGCTTTGGCTTTTATATCTCTCGAAACGGTTTCACCCACTTTCTCCTGACTCATTATTTTATGACGAACATTTAATTTGTTCAAGCCTTCTTCGAGCTTCGCTTCCACTTTGGCTTCAGCATCAGCCGAGTTGTCGTCAATCAAATAAGTAGTAGTGATGCGTTGTTGCGTATTTTCGCCATACGTTTTTACTTCTAAACCTACATCGCCAAACGAAAGTGCTAATGCATTACGCACTTCTTCCACAGGTTTCACATCATCAAAACGAACGATGTACGAACGACCTCCTTTGAAATCGACACCAAGTGTAAATCCTCCTTTCACCACGTAAGCTACAATACCAGCCACAATGATTATGCTAGAGAAAATGTAATACAATTTACGTTTTCCAACAAAATCGATATTGATTTTTTTGAACGCATGTTCAGTATATTTATTTCCGAAAGGAATAGCTTTCCCTTTTCCTAACCAACGTTCGAATATTAAACGAGTGATGAAAATAGCGCAGAACAACGAAGAAACAATACCTATTATTAAGGTGGTAGCAAATCCTTGAATAGGTCCCGTACCGAATGTATACAAGATAATACCTAATAATAAACCAGTAACGTGAGAGTCGATAACCGATGACATCGCATTGCGATAACCTTCTTTTATGGCCATCCCCACAGCTTTGCCCAATGTTAATTCCTCACGCACACGTTCGAATATAAGGATATTAGCATCCACCGACATGGCTATGGTCAACACAATACCAGCAATACCAGGCAATGTAAGCACCGCACCAAACGAGGCGAGAATACCAACCACAAAGAAATTATTGATAACCATCGCAAAGTCGGCCACCCAACCTGCTTTGTTATAATAAAAGCCCATAAATAAAAGTACTAAAACCAACGCAATAAGCGTGGACATAAAACCTTTGTTCACTGCTTCCTGGCCCAATGTAGCACCTACCACTACTTCTTGAACAATGCGAGCAGGAGCAGGTAATTTACCCGCCTTAAGAATGTTTACCAAATCTTTTGCTTCGTCTTGCGAAAAATTTCCGGTGATAGATGAACTTCCACCCGAAATTTCTCCCATTACATTAGGGAAAGAGTAAACACTATTATCTAAAACAATGGCGATAGATTTACCAACATTATCTTTTGTTAATTTTCTCCAAACTTGAGCAGCTTCAGCTGTCATCATCATCGATATTTGAGGCGAGCCTCCACCAGCTTGTTCGTAAACCACGCGAGCATCAGCAATAATATCACCCGACAACGGAGATTTTCCTTCGCGGTTAGTAACTCGTATTGCCACCAATTGGAACACCGATTCTTCTTTATCACTAGCCTTAAATGTCCACATAAATTTAATAGAAGGGAAAAGGATTCTTACTTTCGGATTCAACAAATATCTGTTGATCATTCCAGTATCTTTCACAGCAGCATATCCAATCACAGGGCCTGTACCCAATTGAGTTTGGCGTTGAGCATTTTGTCCAACAGCAGGATTCAATAATGCAAACAAAGGATTCTCTCTTCTCAATTTAGCAATGGTATCAGCTTTGGTCGAACCTTTTTTCAACGAATCAGATTTACCAACACCCAATTGCTTATCTAATGAAGTTTTAGAAGAATCAATTTTCGATTTCTTATCATCTGTTTTAGCTATATTCTTTTTATCATCAGTTTTATCAACGTTAGCCGAATCTTTTTTCAAAGAATCTTGAGGAGTAAGAATTTCTTTTAAACGGATGTTTGCTTTTTCAAGTATTGGGTAGATGTCTTTATTGTCGTAAGTTTCCCAAAACTCCAAATTAGCAGTTCCTTGTAATAATTTCTCAACACGTCTTTTGTCAGTAACACCAGGCAATTCAATTAATATACGACCCGAAGAAGCTAAACGTTGGATATTTGGTTGGGTCACCCCGAATTTATCGATACGAGCTCTCAATGTATTTTCAGACGTAGCAATTGCATCCTCTATTCTATCACGTAAAAATTTAAGAACATCTTCATCAGGAGTATTGAAATCAATTTTTCCTTTCAATTCAATCGTTTGAAAATTGATTGCCAATTTCGCATTCGGATTAATTTTATGAAACTCTTCTCCGAAAATGGTAACAAAGTCTTTGGTAGATTTTTTTTGAATCTCGCTAGCTTTAGCTAAAGCTTGAGTAAAAGTAGGGTCGTTGCTATTGTTCGATAAACCACGGATGATATCCGCTACCGAAACTTCAAGCGTAACGTTCATACCGCCCTTCAAATCCAAACCAAGATTAAGTTGACGTTTTTTTACATCATCATAAGTATAATCAGTAATGAATAAGTTATATACTACTTTCTTCTTTAATGAATCTAAATAATAATTCTTTTTATATTCAAGAGCAGAATCCAAATAAGTCATTTGCCCTGCTTCATTAGGAGATGCCAATTTTGCGGCATCCTTCACTTTCTGGTCTTCAACACACGTTTTCGCATAATTGTCAGCATCCTTTCTGATTCCGTACGCCACGTATGTAAACATTAAATAATAAGCACAGGCAAGTGTTAATAGTATTGCAAATAGCCTGATTGCACCTTTGTTACGCATAATTTTTTTTAATTAAATTGTTTTATTTTATCTGTACTTTTTCTCGAATTCAATATAAATTCACTCGCCCCTTCAATTAATTTTCTTCCTTTTTTTTAATTTGGGGGTGCAAATATAGAATAACAATTATTATTTACCAATTTTATCTTTTATAAAGTAAAATTTAGAAATGGGATGGAAGATAAAATAATGGCTAACTTGCACACCCAAAATATATAAATAGATGGAAAATCAAAAACCAAAATCAGTTGAAGAAATAAGAAAACACCGAAAGCCAATTGTTAACATTAATTTAAAGCACAAAGGAAACTTATCAAAATTAGATAAACTAGCCCTTTGGATAACAGAACATGTGGGCACCATGGGGTTCTTTATTATTATATTTATTTGGACATTTTTGTGGCTCGTTTGGAACTCCTTTGCACCCCAACCATTTCGCTTCGACCCTTTCCCAGCCTTTGTTCTTTGGCTTTTTCTTTCCAACATGATTCAGATATTTTTAATGCCTTTAATAATGATAGGGCAAAATCTCCAATCTCGTCATTCAGAAGCAAGAGCTGAAGCCGACTTTGAGGTGAATACAAAAGCCGAAAATGAAATTGAAACCATTTTGATTCATCTTGAGAATCAAAACAAGTTAATTTTAGAAATTCTGAATCATATTCAAAAAAAGGAGGACGAAAAATAGATTTTAACATTTATCGTTATTGTCCAATGTTTTAGGGCACTCCACGAAAACAAATAGCTGAAGGAATTGAAAAAACGCCAATTTTCTGTTGGTTGTTAATAAAATATTATATATATTTGCGTTCCTTTATTTGGTTCTGGCGTTATAACTTACTAAAGGACGAACTAAAATAATTTAACAAATCTATACCTTTTATGATATATTTGTGTATAATTGCGCTCTACTAAAAAAATCATTTATGTTAAAACGCATTGTTTTAATTGTTATTGTATGTTTTTCATTGGGTAAGGGCGAAAAATTATTTGCTCAGGATCCTGAATTCACACAATTTTATGCAAACCCTCTTTACCTTAATCCAGCAATGGCTGGAACTGCTATATGCCCAAGATTCAGTTTGAATTATAGGAATCAATGGCCAGCCATTTCGGGTACTTATGTAACCTATTCAGCATCGTACGACCAACATTTTGAGGGAATAAAAGGAGGATTAGGGATTTTAGTTTACGATGACAGAGCTGGACAAGGCACGCTAAACACCTTTAGTGCCAGCGGGATGTATTCATACTTACTTAACGTGACAAGAAAATTCTCACTTAAATTCGGACTTCAAGCAACTTACTTCGAAAAGAGCATAGATTGGAGTAAACTTACTTTCGGTGATATGATTGATGAGAGAATGGGATTCGTGTATAATACAAGAGAAGTTCCAGGTAAAGCTAAAGTTTCCAATGCTGATTTCTCTGCTGGTTTATTCGGTTACACCAAACGTTTTTATTTCGGGTTCGCGGCAAACCATTTAACACAACCCAACGAAGGATTAATTGGTACTAGTAAACTTCCAATGAAAATAACAGTTCATGCTGGTGCGCTTTTTGCAATTGGAGATAAAAGGAATGAAGTAACAATTTCTCCAAATATACTTTATCAACAACAAAAAGATTTTAAACAACTCAATCTGGGGGTGTATGCTACTAAAGGTTCGATAGTTGGAGGTTTATGGTACCGTAATCAAGATGCTTTCATCGCTTTGATAGGGTTTCAACAACCTCGTTTTAAAATAGGCTATAGCTATGATATTACAACTTCAAAATTAACAAACGCTACTGCAGGCTCACATGAAATTTCATGTTCTTTGGTATTGCATTGCAAACCGAAGAAGAAAAAAGTGAAAACAGTGAACTGTCCTGCATTTTAATAATTAAATTTTCATTCAAAAAAATAACCGTAACAAAAAAAAAAAAAATGAAAAATGTATCTAAATTAATCCTTTTTACTGGAGTACTTTCCTTTGTCTCATGTAGCAAAGAACGGTCTCCTGTAACAGCATGGGAATACAACAACCCAAAAAATGGAGGGTTTGACGTACCTGCTTATGAAGAACAAGAAACTGGACCAGGTTTGGTTTTAATTGAGGGTGGTACGTTTACAATGGGTAGAGCTGAACAAGATGTTACCTATGATTGGAATGCTATTCCACGTAGAGTGAGTGTTTCATCTTTTTATATGGATGAAACGGAAGTACGTAATCTTGACTATCTAGAGTACCTTCATTGGACTGCGAGAGTGTTTAATGCCAACTTCCCTGACGTTGTTAAAAAAGCGCTTCCTGATACTTTAGTGTGGCGTGATCGTTTGGCATTTAACGAACCATATGTAGAATATTATTTACGTCACCCGGCATATAGGGATTATCCTGTAGTCGGTATTAATTGGTTACAAGCAAATGATTTTTGTGCATGGCGTACCGACCGCGTAAACGAATTTATATTAATCAGAGAAGGTATTTTGGGTGATGCTCCAACACCTACCGAGAATGATTATTTTAATACTGATGAATATTTAGCAGGTAAATGGCAAGGTACTGTTTTAGCTCCAATTCCATCAAAAGATCCTAATGGTGGTGACCGTTTGGTGAGAATGGAAGATGGTATTTTCTTACCTCGGTACCGACTACCGACAGAAGCTGAGTGGGAATTTGCAGCGTACGGATTGATTGGTAATACAATTGGTGAAGCAATTAAAGAAAGAAGACTTTACCCTTGGAATACACATGGTGTGCGAAATCCTGATGATAAGTATTTAGGTAAGATGTTCGCTAATTTTCAACGTAGCAACGGTGATATGATGGGTGTTGCAGGGGCATTGAATGATGCAGGAGATATTACAACTCCAGTTTATTCATATTGGCCAAATGATTATGGTTTGTATAATATGGCTGGGAATGTTAGCGAGTGGGTAATGGATGTTTATCGTCCTTTGTCTCCTGAAGATAAGTCTGATTTCCGACCTTTCCGTGGTAATGTTTTCCGAACACAAGTTCGTGATGTTGATGGAATCAAGATAAATGACTCTTTAAAATATGATGCGGATAGCAATATTATTAGTATTCCAGGGATGGTGTTATGGAGAGATGTAAGTATTACTGTGCCAGATGATAATTTGGACGAACGCAGAAATTACAAATACGCTGATAACATTAATTATTTGGATGGCGATACCAAGTCGCAAGCTACGGGTCTTTCTGGGGGTGTTTGGACTGAAGCATTTGATGCAACAAGTGGCAAATCTGAAAGTTCAGGAATGTATGCTTATCCAGCCTCATTAACATCAGGTAGTCCAGGAGAAACCTCAATGATTAACGATAAAGCTAGAGTTTACAAAGGTGGTTCATGGCGAGATCGTGCTTATTGGATGGTTCCAGGAACTAGACGATTCCTAGATCAAAGACAGTCCACAGATTGTATAGGATTTAGATGTGCAATGACCCGTGTGGGGAGTCCATCTGGCTTAGGGGGTAGATAAAATATTAATCCTTTAATAACAAAAAAGGCTGTGTTGTATTGCGACACAGCCTTTTTTTATTCCTTTGTTCTCGCCTAGGTGTGTTGTCCTCCTTCAACAATTCTAAAAATGTGTAATATGAAAGGAAAGAGTGCATCCATTGATTCTTGTGCACCCCTTGTCGAACCAGGAAGTGCCAAAATAAGCGTATTTCCTTTAAGGCCTGCAACACTTCGTGAAAGCATTGAAAATGGAGTTCTGTCTTGGCCGTAGTTACGGGCAGCTTCCATAATGCCAGGTATTTCTTTGTCGAGTAGTGGACGAATTGCTTCTGGAGTAACATCTCTAGGAGAAAGTCCGGTCCCTCCGGTAAGAATGATTATATCGTTTTTTTCATTGTACAATTCCATAACCTTTTTCTGTATAACATTCGTTTCGTCAGGAATAATAAAGCTTTCAGAAACGTTTACATTACACGATTTTAATTTTTTAATAATTGCGAGTCCAGCCTTATCTGTTTTTTTGCCCGAGGAGATACTATCAGAACACACAATTACCGAAGCCTTTAAATCAGTCCTGAATTTATCAGTATAGTCAGATTTCCCTCCTTTCTTTTCGATTAATTTGATGGAGCAGATTTCAATGCCTTTATCAATGGGTTTCAACATATCATAGATGGTTAAAGCAACAATTGAAGCCCCATGCATCGCTTCTACCTCAACACCCGTTTTGTAAACAGTTTGAACTTCTATCTTAACCAGTATTGTTAAATCTACTATTTCAAAATGTATAGAGGTAAATTCAATAGGCATTGGGTGACAGTCAGGAATCATATTACTTGTGGCTTTAACAGCAAATAATCCTGCGGTTTTAGCCATTTCGAACACATCGCCTTTTGCGACCGTTTTGTTCTTGATTGCTTCAATAGTTTCCTTCTTACTGACTTTTACAATCGCTTGTGCGATTGCTGTTCGTAGTGTGGATGATTTAGATGTTATATTTATCATTTTGTTTCTGCTTTTATTTTTCTAAGGGTTAAGATTCTCTTTCCAAACAAATGTTTCGTCATTAAAAATCTCTTTTCCGAAAATCGGAACACTTGTTTTGATCTGTTCAACAATATAACGACAAGCATCAAAGGCAGCAGTTCTATGTTTTGAAGAAACAAATACAAACAAACAGATTTCTCCTGTTTTAACTGCTCCTAAGCTGTGGTATATATGTAAACAAGACAAATCATAATGCTCAAAAGCTTGTTCTCGTATTTCTTGGAATTTTTTCTCAGCCATTTCTTCATATGCCGAATATTCAATACAACTAACGAACTTAGAATCTATTTCATCACTTCGTACTTGGCCCAAAAAAATATCATGGGCTCCAATCGATTTCTTTGTTGAGTGCTTTGCAATGCTGTCGGCAATAAACTGAGGGCTTATTGCTCCATTGACTAGCACCT
The DNA here is from genome assembly GCA_037131555.1 of Bacteroidota bacterium. Lineage (GTDB taxonomy): Bacteria > Bacteroidota > Bacteroidia > 2-12-FULL-35-15 > 2-12-FULL-35-15 > 2-12-FULL-35-15. The sequence continues at coordinate 9,119 of JBAXQU010000067.1, read as the reverse complement.
TGTGTTTTTTCTTTTCCATTCTATTATAAGTTATAGCTTTTTACCCATTCAGTTAGCCCTCCTTTGAGATTAACAAAGTTAGTAAGACCGAAATTTTGTTGTAACATTTGAATTGCTATTCCACTTCGAATTCCAATCTTGCAAATTACAACTACTGTTCTTTCTGAACTAATTTTGTCCGCATTATCAATCAACTCAGAGAATGGGATTTGTAATTCTTTTAGAACATCTAAATATGGTTCTTCGTTGTATGCTCTAACGTCCAATATTTGTATTCCTTTTCTGTTGTTTTGTATTAATTGAAAAAGTTGATCTGAAGTAATTTCCTTGGTATTCCTTACTGTTGTTCCATCACAGAATAATCCATAATCGAATTTTTCATATTCATTTATGTTTGAAGGAGAGCTAATAGATTCAGTCTTTTCATATTTGATTGAATAAAATTGCATCGTCAGAGAATTAATAATAGTCAATTGACCTGATAACACATTTCCTATTCCTACACATATCTTAATAGCTTCATTTGCCTGAAACAATCCAATAAGTCCCGGTAATATACCAAGCACACCAGTCTCTGAACAAGTGTGAATTTTTTCACGTGATGGAGGTACCGGAAATAAACACCGATAATTTGGTCCTCTTTCTGTTCCGTTAACACTATAATTAAATACAGAAATTTGACCTTCGAACTTGTAAACTGAGCCATATACTAGAGGTTTTCCAAGAAGGACACAAGCATCATTCACCAAATATCTCGTCACGAAATTATCTGTACCATCAATCACCAAATCATAATTAGTGATGATGTCAATAGCATTCTTATTTGTTATTTGTTCATAGTAAGCAACAAACTTTACAAATGGATTTAATTTGGATAATTTATCAATTGCGCAATTCACCTTTGGTTTGCCAACATCATCAACAGTATATAAAATTTGACGTTGAAGGTTAGATGGATCAACACAATCGAAATCAACCACTCCTATTGTGCCAATGCCAGCAGCTGTTAAGTAATTCAATACGGAGCAACCAAGGCCACCTGCTCCGATAACTAATACAGATGACCGTTTCAATTTCAATTGTCCTTCATTTCCTATTTCAGGCAAGAGGATATTTCGGCTATACCGAATTAGTTCATCACTACTTAGCATTTATCCACCAGCAAAAGGAGGTAGGAAAGCTACCACATCTCCATCAATTAATTCCATATTCCCATTCACAACTTGATGATGAAGCGCGAGCAGAAATTTATAATCACTTAGTCCAGGAAATTCAGCAAGTACTTTCGATTTTAAAGAATAAATATCCCTTGCATTATGTACTTCAAATTCGCTAACTCCAGTAGCTTCTAATAAGGAGCCAAAAAATATTGCTTTATTCATCTTTTCTTTTTTTTAACCAAACAAATTATGGTAATAAATATACATCAACTAAGGTTCCTGCTTTTACCATTTCCATGTCTTCGCTAAGGTATATTATCGCGTTAGCATTTGCGAATGTACTCAGTTTATATGATTCCTGTCCATCCAATGCAACAGCAAAATTATTTACAATTCTTGATTTTAAAAAATTTGCGAGTCCCTTTTTTTTCTGATATTCATGTTTTATCGGTAGCTTAAAAGAAGTAAGAAACACATTCGTATCTCCTTGAGTTTTTCTAATGGATGGATAAACATAGTTGTAAAAGCAAGATAGAACAGCCGCTGGGTTTCCTGGTAAGGCGAAGAAAAGTACTTTTTTGCATTTTCCAAACAACAATGGTTTTCCTGGTTTTTGTTTCACTTTATAAAAGATGGTTTCTACTTTCATCTTATTTAAAGCACTTCCAACAAAATCGTAATCGCCTTCCGAAATTCCTCCAGTTAAGAGAACAATATCTGATACCTTCTCAGCCTTTTTAATTACTCGAATTAATTTTGATTCATTATCCTCAACACATTTAATTTCTATTGGGTCAATATGAATACTTTTTAGAGCAGCAATGAGCGTGGCGGAGTTCGACTCATATATGTTTCCTGTTTTTAACTTTGTGCCTGATTTTTGTAATTCACTACCCGTAACGATGATGGTTACTAGCGGTTTTTTATAAACATTTACTTCCTTTATTCCCATACCAGCAATATACCCTATTGCGCCTGCATTAAGCTGATTAGATTTGTTCAAGGCAAGAGCCCCTTTAAGTATTTGAGAACTTTTTTTTCTAACATTTGCTCCAAGAAAAAGATGAGTATCCAAAATTTGTAGGTAACCTTCTTCAATCTTTACTTTCTCTTGCATAATCACGGTGTCTGCCCCTTTTGGGATTTTAGCCCCAGTGAAAATTCGAACGGCTTGTCCCTTTTTAATTTCTTTTGAAAATACAGAACCTGCGGAACTCTCGCCAATCACAGATATTCTTTTCTTTTTTCGAACATCTTCAAAAATTACTGCGTATCCATCCATTCCTGATTGATCAAAAGGTGGAAGATGAACTGGGGAGTAGATATTTTTTGCAAGAACAAATCCAAAAGCATCTTCTACATCGCGCTTTTCTGAAGCCAAAATGTGAGTATGTTTCAATATTGCTTTCTTTGCTTCTTCAACTGTAACCATGGTACAAAAGTCGATATTATTATTGTCAGTTAATGCAAAAAAATTAAGATAATAAATCGCAATTCTTTTTATTCATCTTTATATGACAAAATGAAATCAAGGTTAATGGAATTTAACCGCAAGTCCAAGACCTGCATTTACACCGTTACCCTTTAATTTGTATACATAATTTCCCGACCCGCTATTTAGATTTGAATTTGTATTATTCGAAAAAGTCATATTCGGATAACTCATTCCTGCATAACCAAGGTTGAAAAAGATGCCAATGTTATTTCCAAAATAGATATGTGGTACCAAAGCGAATCCGTAGTTAAGTCCACTTCCTTTGGCTGCACTTCCGTTAGCGTCATTTGCCAAATATTTTAATTTGGAATATCCCAAAGTGAGTTGAATTGGCATGTCGAAATGTTTCGTCTTGATAAAATGAAAATTCACCATCAGGTCACAATCTAAACCAGTTACGGTTGGTTTAATGTGTTTATTAGTTGAGTCAGCATTTGAGATGTATTTTGAGTAAGCGAATCTACCTCCAATTCCTAACCAATTAGTAATCCCATATTCTACAGTTAATGGAAAGGTTCCAGAAGCCGCACCGCCTATGGTGTCCTTCACTACCCTGTTTGTATGAATAGAGCCATTGTAATATACCGACTCATCTTGTTCTTGATGCGATTTGGTGCCAAACAATCCGAAACCTGCCCCAATTCCAATTGTAATTTTTCCCTTCTGAAAAGATTTGTCTTGGGCATTTAATGCATGGCAATAAATAGCCACTACGAGCAATAACAGAATTTTTTTCATTGGATTAGCTTAAGTTTAAAATGTTTCTATGGCTTATGGGCTTAAAAATAGATATATTTTTTATACCTTTTTAAGTTATTTAGCTTTACACCATCATTTGGTTAATTGGCCAACTCTCGACTTTTTAGCCATTCATAAACTGTGATGACTTGAAGGATATTCAGCATACCGTAGAACACATCTTCTAGGGGAATAGTGAATAAGCGGATTCCAAGATTTTGTTCATCCGCATAAATTAATACAGGCATCGCGGTGAGCACTCCGTTGACAATAAAAAAAGGAATCAAACATACAATCCATGCCAAATAAAACCTTCCGAGATAGGTTGATTTAATTACAAAAAGGTGAATAAGTAATGTGACAATTAAAAAGAGGCAAGTGGTGAAAGTGTATAATCTATCGTGATAGAGTATTGATATGATGAGTAAGATAATAACTAGCGCTATCGTAATGTATTTTGACTGTGTTGCAAGTAGGTCTTTCTTTACAAAGTAATTCAAAACTTCATAAATGAAAACACAGGAAAAAGGAACAACAATAAAAAACAACCATTCCTCTATCGGTAGATTGATGATGTTGATGCCCATGACAAAATCACTATTGAAGCGCCAAACACCAATATGAGTAAACCATGCATCCCATGCAATAAAGAAGAACGCTGATAATAGGATACCCGGAAATAAAAACTTCCATTTTTTGTAATATTGAATCTTGTTCTCGAAACTCTTATAAAGAGGATACGAGAGCGTGAATAAGATTAAAAGAAGATAAACATAGTGGCTCATTTAATTTGTTCTACATTTTGCTTCGGGTCAATTTCATAATATTTTTTTTTCACAAACAAAAAGCCAAATGATTCACTATTTTCTTTTCCCAAGTGCTTGTGATGCAGTTTGTGTGCTCGCCTTACCGCCCTAAAATAGGCACTGTCAATGTTGCGGAACAACTTTATACGTTGATGAATAAATACATCATGCACACAAAAATATGCAATGCCATATGCGGTCATTCCGAAACCGATGGCAACTAATGTATAAAGTTGAAACATTAATCCACAAAAGATAAATAGAAAACTCGGCAAGGCGAATATCAACGAAAACAAATCGTTGGTCTCAACGGTGTGTTTCCCTCCCGTGTGATGGTCCTTGTGTAGGTTCCACAAGCAACCATGCATTATATATTTGTGACTAAACCAAGCTATAAATTCCATTCCAACAAATGAAAGCGAAAAAACTATGAAATAATAAATCAAAATCATCAATAATGCTTTAAGTGTTATATTAATTTAAACAAAGGATGGAAAAAAACACCATCTGTGTTATATATAACGCTTGAGCAAGCTTATTGTTTTTATCAAAATTAAGTTTGTTTATCAATATTAGTAATATGGTTGAAGTAAGAAACCAAGCAACGTAGTTTTGAAGAGGGATAATCGCATCTTTCCATTGCCAAAAATCATATTTCATGGCCACAGGTTCTATCAAAAGGTCAAGTGCAACCATCATTAGCGCACCTATCAGCGATTTGATAAATACCGAAGCTTTAATCTTGTGACAAATACAACCAACACTAAAAATAAGCATCAACCAATTTAAACCAATAATTAAAGGTATGTCCATTACTTTATAGCCTAATGTGCTGCCATAACGATAGCTCCCAAAAATCAATCCTGTTTTCACTCCAACAAATTCCACTAGATAACCCAATGTAAATACTGTGGCACAAATGATGTAAAACTTTTTGTTGATTGCTTTTTGATTAATGAAAAGCAAAGCAGAGCTTAATATTAAATTAAATGGAGTGAGGTGAAGAAACACATCCCGATAGGAGGAGAGAATACCAACAATACCTACCAAATGAAACACCACAAGTACGATGGTAGATACAAAAAGTCGTTTATCTTTTTGTGTTGTATCCATTTATTTCAGTTTCTGTTTTTCAGTATCGTCAACGTAAGTCGAATGTGATAAGTACTCTTTCATTTGACTCTTCAAAAACGGAACACTTGTATGATTATAGTTAGCCAATATAAACTCCTTATCCGATTTTATATCTGTGAAGTATCCTAGCAATTTTGGGCAACTTGTTTGAATGGTAAATCGAACGAAACGTAATTCTACATTATTTGCATCATTCGAAATGGCCGACTCCAACAATGTTCTACCCGATTTAAACAGCTTCAACTTCTCTTGCCCCCCTTTTACAAAACCAGCCATGGTTATTGATATGGCGCCTTTATAACCGCTCATGGTATTGTCCTTGCTATTATCTTTCAAGGATTTTTGATAGATGTTGGCACAGGTTGCACTGTCTGCATTCGCCACCGAAAATTCTTTTCGCATTGCATCAATAGTTAAATTCTGCCCCATCGAAAAATGGAACGAAATAATAAATGCAAAAGAAAGTAGAACCACTCGCATCCTCATAATAAGTTTAAACGTAGTTTGAAATACGAACCAATAAACAACAAATACTTTTTCGCATCATTGATGCGTATGCGCGTTGAAATCACTTGTTCGGGTGCGGTGTTCTGTATTTTTCGGAATAATGAAATGTAATAGATATAGGCCAGATACACTCCTAATTGCGCTTTTTTAGGAAGTTTTTTAATCCCCCTTAATCCTGCATCAAAGTCTTTTTGTATGTCGGCTTCTATTTCCTTTTTAGTGGTTGCATTAAAATTCTCAATCTTAAACCCAGGAAAATAAGCCCTTCCCAAGGTATGGTAATCGGCTTTTAAATCGCGAAGGAAATTTATTTTCTGAAATGCCGAACCAAGTTTCATGGCATCTTGTTTCAATTCTTGATAAGCACTCTCGTTTCCTTCAACAAATATTTTCAAACACATCAAGCCCACCACTTCGGCCGAACCTAATATGTATTTTTCATAGGTAGCTTGGTTATGCTCGTTTTTATCCAAATCCATTTCCATACTACTCAAAAAGGTATCTATCAATTGAAGGTCGATATGGTATTTGTTCACAGTGTCTTGAAAACAATGTAAGATAGGGTTGAGGCTTATCTTCTCCTTTATGGCATCATGTGTTTCTTTCACAAATCGCTCTAGCAATTCTTTTTTATCGTGCGTGTGAAACGTGTCTACTATCTCGTCAGCAAACCTAACAAAGCCATAGATGGCATGTATCGGCATCACAAAATCTTTGTGCAACAAACTCACCCCAAGCGAAAACGAAGTGCTATAGTTGTTTGTTACCAACTTGCTGCACTTATAACATACGTTTGTATATAAATCGTTCATTTCTTTTTCTCTTGTTTAGTTTCCCTTGCCAAACTTCTTTATTATTTCTCGTGCCACCAATTGTCCCGAGATAATAGAAGGAGGCACTCCTGGCCCGGGCACAGTCAATTGCCCTGCATAATAAAGATTGTTCAACCGTTTGTTCTTTATCGTTGGTTTAAATATAGCAGTTTGTCGCAAGGTATTCGCCAAGCCATAAGCATTGCCTCCAAACGAATTATAGTCGGCTTTAAAATCTTTTATTGCATAACTTTTTTTCACCACTACATGTTCCTTTATGCTTTGTCCCGTAAGGTGCTCCAGCCTATCCATCATGATGTTGTAATACTTCTCGCGTATCGCTTCTGTATCTTCAATATCCACAGATATCGGGATTAAAAGTACTAAATTTTCTTGTCCCTCAGGTGCCACACTCTTATCTGTTCTCGAAGCACAGGTAGCATAAAACAATGGGTTGCTAGGCCATTGAGGGCGGTCGTATATTTCTTCAGCATGTATGTCGAAGGGCGCATCAAAGAATAAATTATGATGTTCCAAACCTTTTAATTTTTTATTTACACCAAGATAATACATCAAACACGAAGGCGCCATCTTTCTACTTTTCCAATAAGTGGTATCGTAATTCCGATATTTTTCTTCCAACAAGTTTTGTTCTATATGATGATAGTCGGCTGCACCCACCACCATGTCGGCAGGCAAGTCAACACCGTTAGAGGTTACACTCACCACCTTTTCATTCGTTACATTTATTTTTTCTACTCGTTCGTGCGTACGTATCTTCACCCCTTCTTGTAGGGCAATGTTCTCCATCGCTTCCACTATTTTAAACATTCCGCCCTGCGGATACCAAGTACCCAATACTATATCAGCATAGTTCATCATGCTGTACAAAGCAGGTGTTTCATTGGGTTTAGCTCCCAAAAACAAAACAGGAAATTCTAAAAGTTGTATGAGCTTTTCATTCTTAAAATGATTTTTGATGTACTTGCTTATCGATTTAAACAAATCCATCCTTAGTGCAGCGTTCAATATTCTAAAGTCGAGAAACTCAAGTATACTAAGGCTAGGCTTCTGCACAAAATCGTTCATGCTTACATTGTATTTGTATTCAGCATCGGCCAAAAATTTCTTTAATGCCACACTACTTCCCGGCTCATAGCGTTCGAACAATTGATAAAACTCATTGAGGTTGGCCGGTACGCGCATCACTTCGTCTTTTCCAAAAAACACAGCGTACGATGGGTCAAGACGTATCAAGTCGTAATGCTTGGCCACTGTAGTGCCAAACTCCTTGAAATAATTTTCGAACACATCGGGCATCCAATACCAACTCGGACCCATATCGAAGGTAAAACCAGCTATCGTTAACTTTCGAGCGCGACCACCAATACACGAATTCTTTTCTAATAAACTCACCTCGTATCCACCTTTTGCCAAAGTGGCAGCAGCCGACAAGCCTGCAAATCCCGAACCTATAACAATTACCTTTTTACTCATTACCTCTATCAAACATTCAATCCGCTGTTTTGTTCGTCACTAGCACTTCTTCAAATCAGCTATCGTTTGCATGGGGTTGGCTGACGAAAACACCGTGTTGCCTGCCACCAAGGCCGTAGCCCCAGCTTCCAGCAGTTTAGTATAGTTGTTCAAATCCACTCCACCATCCACTTCTATTATGGCTGCCGACTTAGTAGCACGTATAATATCGCGCACACCCACTATTTTATGATACGTGTTTTCAATAAATTTCTGTCCGCCAAAGCCCGGATTCACACTCATCACCAGCACCACATCCAAATGCTCCATTATGTCTACCAACAAATTCACCGAAGTATGCGGATTGATAGCCACTCCAGCGTTCATCCCCAGCGCTTTTATGGCTTGCACCGTGCGGTGGAGGTGCGTACAGCCTTCGTAATGCACCGTTAGTATATCAGCACCAGCATCCTTAAACGCTTTCAAATACCTATCAGGGTCCATCACCATCAGGTGCACATCCAGCGGTTTCTCCGCATGTTTTTTTATGGCTTTCATCACCGGAAATCCAAACGAAATATTAGGGACAAACATCCCATCCATCACATCCACATGAAACCAATCAGCTTCACTCTTGTTTATCATTTCTACATCGCGCTGTAGGTTTCCAAAATCTGCCGAAAGCACAGATGGCGCTATTATATGGCTCATGTTTTTTTTAGTTTATTTGTTCAACGGTTGCAAAAGTAAGGATTTATTAATTGACTAATCAGAATTCGGCAAATAGCCAATGGTAGTTCCATTTACGATGGCAATCCTGTTAAATACACTATTTATTCAGTTTCATTTCTAAGAACCAACATCTCAAATCTAATATCTCAAATCTCACATCTATTTAGGGCAGCCAGTTCATCACTCTTCGGTTTCTTTCCTCCCGCTTTCCGTTTCAATCTTTTTCTTTGCCCGAAAAGGTCAAAGAAAAAGGATTTCC
>JBAXQU010000066.1:0-19396 GCA_037131555.1 Bacteroidota bacterium | reverse complement strand
TTTAGCATATTTGTTTTAACTTTTTCCAGTCTAAATTTTGGGGAGCATTACAGTTCAAACAATACAACAGGTAATACACCGGGCGTGAGTTCATCTTATTGGAACTTTGATTCCGATGTTTTATTTTTAGAAAACGAATCGGAATATCAAAGTAATTATGATTTTATAGTTATGGTACCAGCAGCTGTAGTATTTGATATTAACGCTATGAAATCGCTGGTAAATTACTACAGGTGTGCAGGTAAAAGATTTACAATTCAAACATTTTAAAATATGAATAGAGTTAAGAGTACAGCAAATGGAGGTTTTCCAGTCGTATTAAATGATTTAAGATTTAATGAACAAGCAACAAGAGATGCATTCTATGGATTACTGAGTGCTTTTGGTATTAATACACCGGACTGTTTTATACTTTCGGGATGCCAGTTAATAAGCGGTGTATGGCAAGAAGGATGGGTAGCAATAAACAATGAAATTCTGAAATTTGATAGCTGCTCCTATGTAGCACCAGCAACTGGTTATTTATTATGCTGGGATTTAGATATTAGTTATGATTCAGCTGGGAATAAGGTATTCAGAGATGGTTCATCGGTGCAGACGTATGAGGTGCGGAAGGCAAAGATTGTACCTATTTCCGTAAGCGGATTGACTGGTTATACATTAGTTTCTGATACTTTAACACTAGCTAAATGTTTGGTGAATGATATTTATGGGGATATAGCAGCAAATTTGTTTTTAAGCAGTTTTGTGGGCGACAACTTGTTATCACGATTCGCTGGCTTGGTACAAGAAAACTGGCATGTAGTTGGGAGTGGAGGTAGTGAGCCAGCGTATACGTCAGGTTTTGCTGCGATGGGTGGAGGTAATCAATTACGGTTCATGAAGAATACAATGGGTGATGTGAGAATACAGGGTGTATTTGTAGCTACTGCATCATTAAGTGGATTGGCTCAGGTATTTATTCCACCAATTACACATCAAGCCGGAACAGAAGCGAGAATAGACTTTGCAATTTATGATATTACCGATAATACATGGGGTAGAGTATCGTGGGTTAATGGTGGTGGATTACTCGGTATATACATCGATAGTCCTATTTCGGGACATGGATATAGCATTGGTAGTATAAGTTACAGAGCAGTTTAATAAATAAAGGGATTAAAAATCCCTCAGTCTACAGAGGCTCTCACACCTCTATAACAAAGAACGCACTACGTTCACCTGAAGGCAAAGTCTTCAGAACGTAGTGCGTTCTTTCTTTATTTATAGTTGTGAGAGGCGACAAAAATAGTAATTAATTAAATCAATAAATAAGTAAAATGAAGAAAGAAAAAATGAAGATTGAGTTGAAAACACCGATTAGCTACTACGGTGGAAAACAGAGTATGCTGAAACATATCTTACCGATAATACCAGAACATGAAGTGTATGTAGAGCCGTTCTTTGGTGGCGGTGCAGTATTTTGGGGTAAAGAGCCTGTAAAAGCAGAAATTGTGAATGATTATAATGGGTTGGTAGTTAATTTTTATGAGCAGTTGAGTACTAACTTTGAAGAGCTAAAGAAACGAATTGATGCAACTCCATATAGCAGGGATGCTTATAAGTATGCAATGGTAATATATCATCAGCCTTACTTATTTAGTCCGGTTGTGAAAGCGTGGGCATTTTGGGTAGGAACTGTTCAGGGATTCTCAAATCAAATTGGTTCTTGGAGATGCAGCCAGACAAGAGTTAAGGAATCATTGCTTAATTTCAATAAAAAAGGGCTTATAACGAAAGGACTAAGCAACAGGCTTAACTTAGTACAGATTGAGAATATGGATGCCGTAAAATTGATTTTAAGCAAGGATACTGCCACAACTTTCTTTTATGTTGACCCTCCTTATGTGGATGCTTGTCAAGGACATTATGGAGGATATACTCAAGAGCATTTTAATAACCTTTTAAATGCTCTTTCAGGATTAAAAGGAAAGTTCCTTTTGAGTAGCTATCCGAATGAGGAACTGCTCCGCTTCAGGAAGAAGTACAAATGGTTCAGTAAGGATGTTAATATGGCATTGACAGCAGCGAATGGAAGCGGTAAGCGGAAGGTAGAGTGCCTGACGGCTAATTATGCGATTTAGGATTAATTACACAGCCTTCCTGATTGGGTGGGCTGTGTTTTATTTTTTGTACTTTTGGTTCGGGTTAGTTTGATTTTTGGTTCGGGTGATTATAATAAGACATTATACATTTCAAGAACATTCAATGAATTACGAAATTATTCTTTTTGTTTACAGTGTTGAGGTAAGGCGTTGGCACAAAAAACATAAAACCATTGATTTTTTCGAAGACTACGAAAACATTACCAAGTTTAAAGCTGAAAAGAAAAAGGAGTTGCTACACAAGCTTTTGTTGTTTGGTTATAAAATAAGAGGCGAAATAAACGGGATGATTTCGTTGAGCCTTGCCAATGACGACTCGCAAAAAGCAATGCTTACCAACCGTACCCTTCGATTTTCGACAACAGGTGATGCCACCGAACTCCGCCTCTATGTGGCCGAATTTTTGGACGACAAGACGCTCTCCATCTATCATCCTCAAACCGAAAGTTGGCTATCGAAAGAAGATATTATGAATATCTAAATACCCAAGCCATCGATAACGTTCACCAATAATCAATAAAAATACCTCAACCCTCATCTCATGAAACGTTTTTTACCAACAATTGCACTTTTCTTATGCAGTTGCATCCTCAAAGCAGTGCCAGCAGATACTGTGAAAGTGCTGTTTATAGGCAATAGTTTTACGAGCAACAACAATCTTCCGCTCTTGTTTCAAGAGATGGCCATTGGTGCCAACAAGGCAGTGGTGGTGAATGCCTACACCCCAGGAGGCATGTCGGTTGGCGATATTTCGCAGGGAACTTCGGCACACATGAACAACCCTATTGTGTACAACCTCATCAGAAGCAACAATTGGGATTTCTTACTCTTGCAAGATAATCAAGGAAGGTTTGTAAATACATTCGGAGTATTCCCCTCCTCTAGTTTGGTTATTCAGGGACATATAAAAATTCGCGATTCGTTATTGTATTATCACCCTTGCGCAAAGATGTTGTGGTTCGCAGGTTGGGGGCCAAAAGCCGGATACCTTCCGTATGCTAGCACCGGCACCGGTTTGATTGACAATATTTATAACAATTATCGTTATCTACTCGATACAGCCCAACAAATAATAGCACCCATAGGTCCTGCATGGCAGCGCATCATCGCCAACGATACCTCTATTAACCTTTGGGATGTAGACGATGTGCATCCTGGCCTTAATGGCTCGTGGTTAACAGCTGCGGTGGTTTATTCCACCGTATTTAAGAGTAGTCCGATGATGAGCACTTACATTCCTGCTGGCATAACATCCGCAGTCGATTCCATATTGAAAACAACAGGTTTTAATACCGTTTCGGATAGTATACAAGTCACAGGTCTGCAAAACATCACTCCACAAATTGTGGTTACTGGCAATACATTAACCGTAACGGGCTACCCTTCGGTAGATTGGTATCTGAACGATAACTTTGTCGCTACTAACGCTGGAGTGTTGAACATCAGCCAAACGGGCACTTACACCGCCATAGTGCACAATCAAAACAACTGCAGAATGTGGACTTCACCATCCACGCTTACACAAATAAATGGTATTGCTCAGGCGAGTTTATCAATCACCACTACCCTATTTCCTAATCCGAGCCAAGGAAGCATAACGGTGGAGTCGAGCGAAAGGATGATAAAGATTGAGGTAATCAACTATTTGGGGCAATGCCTACAAACGATACTTCATCCTGAAATGAAAACCGAATTGGATGGTAGCCAATTAGCCAAAGGCGTTTATTGGGTTAGAATTTCACATCCCGACAATCGTGTTGAAGTCCTGAAAATGACAGTCAATTAATTTCGTTCATCCCTTATATTGGATTACTAAGATAAAATCCATTTTTGTTGATAATATTTTCACACAGTACCTCTTAAAATAATTCTATATTTGTTGCCAATTAACTTATTACAATGAAACTAAAATTACTCTTTCCTATTGTTTTCTGTGTTGGTTTCAGCACCATGAGCGATGCACAACAAGATGTGGCAAATCCGCTACACACTTCTATTTGGAGGTCGAACACCATTTCCGTTTGTTGGGACAATCCTTTGCCCGAATATAAAAACATGATGGATACCGTGAGGGAAGCCATTCGTCAATCGTGGGAAAAAAACTCGTTGGTCAATTTTACCGACTGGTGTCCAAGTACACAAAAGGATGGAGATATTCATATATTTATAAGTGATGAAGGTCCGCGTACAATAGGCATGGGAAGTGAAATAAAAAACAAGCCGAAAGGAATGATTTTAAACTTCAGTTTTGTGGCTTGGGGAGCAGCTTACAGCAGTAACAAAGTTGCAGCTATCAAAGCAATGGCTATTCATCAATTTGGTCATGCACTTGGTTTCGCTCACGAGCACAATCGCAGCGATTGTGAATTGAACGAATGTTTAGGCAAAGAAGAAAGCACCAATGCAGCATGGTTCATCACCCCTTGCGAACTTACTTCACCTATGAACACGTGTAGCCCAGCCAATAATTTTTCAACCAACTTAAGTAAATCCGATTTACAAGCCGTTCAAACTTTCTATGGAAACAATTCGATAGTGGCCACGGAGAATACAGCAAATGCTTTGAATAACGACACACTCAATTATTTTCAAATTGTATTCTCTACCGAAGCTTTGGTAAAAAAGAATAGCATTAGTTATGTTCCTTGGCATGATTTCCGAGTTTACATCAATCCGGTGAATAGCACCTTAGCGAACATTGTTAAAGTGGTTTATCACCTTGGGCCAAAATTCAAAACGCCTGATTTGACCCTTACTAGCAAAGAAGACAATTTTGGTATTTCATTTCATTCGAAAGATGAATTCGAAATTACCGCTGATATTTATATGAAAGGAAGTAAGAACAAGTATACGGTAAAGAAATTCATCACGTATTATTAGTAGACCATGTTCTACTAAATGGAATGGAGCAAGGCTAGTGAAACTAAACTTGCTCCATTTTTATTATCTTCACAGGGCAATGGTCGGCAGCGTATTTGTTCTCTTTCCACTCATCATCGCCAACAAGTACTGAGAAAAAACCTTTCTTATCCACTCCACCCACAAGGGTGCTTTTCCCATCTTTACGTGACATTCGCCAACGGTTTTTAGCCACTTCTACGCATAAATTGCAGCCAATGCATTTTTCTCTTTGGTGAGTTATTCTAATCATCGTTTGTTTTCGGTTCTTTATTTATTGCGCATCCACAAGTTTATAGAGCCTATCGGATGGTCGGAGTTTTTCGTTTAATGGCAATGTAAACACATCACCTTTCTTTACTGAGTCGGTTGTTACATTGTTCAATCTAAGCTCGTCCACAAAGGTTTGGATAACTCCAGTAGTTGGCCCAATGATGAGGACTTCGTCACCCAAGGCAATGGAATGACTTTCCATTCTGAATTCGCCTGCTTTGGCATCATCATAATATTTCAAACCTTTGGCAACGTATATTTTTTTCTTTGTTGCTTTCGAACCATATTCATTATTCCATTCGCCAATGGTTTTGCCAAGGTAATATCCATCCCAAAACCCACGATTGAATACAGTAGCCAGTCTTTCTTTCCAAAGTGCTACTTTTTCGCGCGAATAAGTTCCATCTTCTATCGAGTCAATGGCTTCGCGATAACACTGAATGGTGGTATGCACATAATCGGCACTTCTACCCCGCCCTTCTATCTTCAATACCTTTACACCGGTATCAATTACCGTGTCGAGAAAATCGATGGTGCATAAATCTTTTGCCGACATGATGTATTCGTTATCAATCTCCAATTCCACACCATCCTCTTTGTCAATCACCACGTAACTTTTTCGGCAATTCTGAATACAAGCTCCTCTATTGGCCGAAGCATAATTAGAGTGTAAACTCAGGTAACATTTGCCCGACACTGCCATACACAACGCACCATGAGCAAATATTTCTACCTTCATTAATTCGCCTGAAATGCCTCGCAAATCGCGTCTTTTTATTTCTTTTACTATCGACTCCACTTGTTTTAAGGTGAGCTCACGAGCTAAAACCACTACATCCGAAAACTGAGAAAAGAACTCAATGCTATCAATATTGCTCACATTGGCCTGTGTGGAGATGTGAATTTTTACACCTTCCTTTTTGGCTTGGTTGAACACCGCATAGTCGGAAGCAATGACTGCATCTATCTTACTTTCTTTAACAGCAACAATAATCTTTTTCATCAACGAGATGTCGTGATCATAAAGTATGGTATTGAGTGTTAGGTAAGTTTTTACGTTGTGCTTACTACATATTTCATGTATCTCGGGTAAATCGTCAATGGTAAAATTGTTGGTAGAACGAGCCCTCATGTTGAGTTGCTCGATACCGAAGTAAATTGAATCGGCTCCTGCTTTTATTGCGGCCGCCATCGATTCGAACGAACCGGCTGGAGCCATTAATTCAACCTTATAAGATTTTGTCATCGTATACTTATTATTTCCAGATTGTTTTTTGGTAGAAATTTGGGATGCAAAAATAATAAAAACTAAATGGCGACCTTATTCTTTTATCAACTTATAAATCTTTGTTGATGCATCAGCAACCACTCGGATGATGTATACTCCTGACGTATCACCCGAAAAATCGTATTGCTCGATGTTTTTGTCTTTCAAACAACCTTTCCTACATTATCAATTAATTCAATTGTTTCGGTGCCTTTTGCATTCTTCAATTAGAAATTATTGACGAGAGATATCAGGAAATCACCTTTTTAATCCCTCCGTCTTTCACTTTGGGCAAAGATGATAAGCTAAGTTGATTGACTTATCTCTTTAGATTCTCTTTCTAGAAGGTTTTGGAGCAGCTGCAAATACACGGATTATTTTGCGCAATACATCGAAATAAAGCATCAACCACAACAACAACGACATTGCCCACATCACTGTAATATTCACCCAAAAGGTTGAATACTGCTTTCCAAAAACATTTTTGGAAGGAGCATAAAAGTGAGAACGCACAAAACGAGCACTCGAACCATCTCTGAAAATAGGGTCGGCCGTTGGTACCAACTTTCCATTTTCCACCACCAGCGGGTCAACATCCACATTCGCATTCTTCACAGCATCCTCTAGTTTTTTATTTTGATAATTTGATACAAGTGCTGTGTAGGCAGCTTTCCCCGATTCGGTTTCTTGAAACTTCGCCATCCATTCATCGCGTTTTCTGTTGGCCTTTTCATTTATTTCAGAGTAATGTTTTTTCACCTTGTCGAGGTATTCTTTCACAAGGTTATTTACATTGTCGTTATAGGTATCAATGTTTATTTTATCAATATTATCAAAAGGAATGGAAGGAACAGCTTTTACTTGGTCGGTAATCTCAGTTCTTAACAAATCGTAGGTTTCTACCGTGGCCTTTTTCGACTTGCAATCACTTGCAATATCATTCATTTTCGAAACCCAATAAACCTTGTTCAACATCGAGTTGCTTATCTCTTTATCAAACGAATAAATTTGCTTTTCGTAATCGTTGTTCAAGTATTGATTCACAGCCAATGCCTCGAACGCCCATCTCGAAGTCATTATCTCGCCCCACATTGGCACCACTTCTTGACTTGATATTTTCGGATTCAATTCATCAAACTTCACAATCACACCACTTAATAATATTTGAGGAATCAATAAAAAAGGAATGAGTATATAGATAGTGACAGCCGAATTGAAGGTAGCTGAAATGTTCAATCCTAACATATTGGCAAAACAGGAGGTAGTGAACAGCACCAACCAATAATCGAAATACATACCTTTTATCTCAAGGATATAATTACCGATGATTACAAATGTGAATGTTTGAATGGCAGAGATTACAAAGAGGATAAGTATTTTGGAAAGCAAATAACTTCCTTTACTCAAGTTCAGAAACGATTCACGTTTCAGTATTTTCCTATCTCTAATAATTTCTTCGGCACTCACCGTAAGCCCAATAAATAAGGCTACCAATACACACATAAATAAATAGGCTGGCATGTTTTTATTATCCGAAAATAAATAAATGTTGCTATTCTTGTAATACTTTATTAATGTTGCAAGCAATGCGGCCAACAAAGGTGCTTCAAGTAAATTGATAGAAAGGTATTGCCTGTCGGATAGTTTAGAAAGTATATTCCTTTTTGCGAAAACTTTGAATTGATTAATGAAATTAGGTTTCCGGAATGTATTCTTTATTTGAGGTTGCTTCTCCCCTATAGATTGTTCAGTGTTTTCAACAAGTTTTGAATGATAAAATTCATTCCATTCCTTAGGTGGTATTCTTCTGTTTCTGGTTTGGTTTCCATTTTCATCCAACACTTTCGCTTCGATAATATTAAAAATCTGCTCAGGATTGACATTACCACAAGTAACGCATTCGCTTTCGTTTGCATTCACTTGATTAATGATGGTCTTGAAATAGATAACCGATTCCACAGGGTTACCGTTATAAATAGGATAGCCACCATTATCGAGCAAGAGAAGTTTATCAAACATTTTAAAAATATCTGATGATGGCTGATGGATTACCACAAACACAAGTTTGCCTTTAAGAGCAAGTTCCTTTAGCAAGTCCATGATGTTCTCTGAATCTCTTGACGACAAACCTGAAGTAGGTTCATCAACAAACAAGATGGAAGGCTCACGAATAAGCTCCAAAGCAATGTTCAATCGTTTGCGTTGTCCGCCACTGATTGTTTGTTCGAGCGAATTTCCAACCTTCAAATCTTTGGTTTCAATCAAGCCTAAATCATTAAGCATCTTTATTACCAATTCATTTATCTTGGCATCATCATAACCCGCAAAACATAATTTTGAATTGTAAAATAAGTTTTGATAAACCGTCAATTCTTCAATCAACAAATCATCTTGAGGAATAAATCCAATAACACCTTCTAGGTGTTTTTTATCTTGATGTAAATTGTAACCATTAATTAATACTTCACCACTCGAAGGTATATTACTTCCATTGAGAATGTTCAGCAACGTGGATTTCCCTGCACCACTTCCACCCATTATTCCTATTAGCTTCCCACTGTTTTCAGTAAAGGTGAGCGGGTGTAAACCAGTTTTCCCATTCTTGAATTTATACTCAAGCTTTTTTACATCAAGTACAATTTTATTCTCATTCTCACTCTTGAGGAAACAGCTTACAATATCACTGTAATAAATCGGATTAACCTTGTTGCTACGAATTGAAGAGCCCGGTGAAAGAATATAAATTTTCGAAGAAGAAATGATTTGCGAATTCAAAAACAATTCGGAATTACCATAATATCGAAGAAGATAAATGCCGATACTATTTACTTTCAGAACAGCTAATTCACCAGAAAGTGAATCGGAGTAAAGATATTTCGAATTGGTGTAAGCTTCCTGTTTCTTTGTTCCAATTAACAAGAAGTTATTGGTATCTTCTATCATCGGAACATTGCTCCTAGCACCTAGTTGCAAGCATTGAAGGAATTCCTCATCAGGAATATTAAAAGAAGAAGAAACGGTTGATATAAACTCCATTTCTTGTTCTGAAATAATTTCGTTTGAACTTACAAACTCAATCAAATTCAACAAAACAATGAACTTCTGTTTCTGAGTTAGCTCTTCGTTGATTTGATTGCAAATAACAATTACCTTAACCGAGCTAACAGCTAGTCGTCTTTTTTTCTTTTCACCTTCTACCCCTTGATTTTGTTGTTTGATGTAATCATCATAAATGGCAAGGTATTCGGCAATTTGTTCTTTATTGAGAAGTTGTTTTAAATACGACTCCACCACATTTCGGGGGTCGGCTGCATTTTCATCAGCCTTTGCAATAATTGCAAACAACCGCATCAACGCTTTTAAAATTTTCTCACTCATCGTTTTTAAAGTTTAAGAAAAAAGCCTTGAAGGAATGACCGCTTCAAAGCTTTTCTATAAATGTTGTTCGCGAAAAACTAGTTTACAATTTTTCCTCGCGCACTATTTAGCTTATCATATATTTTAGCTAATTTGGCTTTGTCAATATCACTACCAATTTTTACATCTTTATACACTGCTTGAATATTTTTCAATTCGGTTTCAATAGCCATGAATTCTTTGTCTGCAGAAAATTGTCCAAGCAATTCAACAATCTTCGAAACGGTATTGCCTTGCTCCGAAACTTTTTGATATAATATCTTATTCTTATCAGTCATGGTTTCATCTTTAATTAAACTCACGGTGATGTATTGACTTTCGATCCAGCTACCAACCAATATTTGTGTTGCTGATAACAAACGGTCGTTCGAACGAAGATAGTCGTCCATCTCGGTATAAATTTGATCAATTACTTTGTTGATGGTGTCTTTTTTATCAATGTTTTTCTCGATACGTGAACCTGCTATCTTGTCGAAACTATCAGCACAACCAAGGCTTTGAGCCAAACTTCTACTTGTTTTGAAATAATCTTTCACCATGGAGTATTGTTCGTTGGTTGACAAGTAAACTAAATCAACAACGTACACTCCATAGTTCAAACCTTTTTTAGTTGAGGTGGTATATTTCGATTCTTTCTCCGTAGGATTGATTAAAGCTTTGTTGAAGGTCTCTCCACATTTCGGCAATTCCGAAACAATTTGGAAAGGTGATGGAATATTGATAACTAGCGTGTGAAATTGAAAATCGGCTAAGTCGTTTGTGGCCCCATTTGATGCCGATTTAGGTGTTGCTGCCGTGTCTTTTTTTGTTTCTTCCGTCTTTGTTGTCGAATTGTTTCCGCAAGCTACCAAGGCTAACGCTAATGAAAACACAAATGCTTTTTTAATCATAATTTTTATTGCTACTTATTATTAAGGTTTATGAAATGATACTAAATTGAATTTTGTTTTGATGATGGATTGATAATCTTCTCCTGCTTCTTGCATATCTTCATCGTCTTCGTTGTAAAGCCAATTGATTTCTGCTTCTGCTCCGCCATTCTTTGAAATATTTTCAAACTTTTTGAATAAATCAACTATGCATTTTGAAGAAGATGTATTGAAATAATCCAATTGAATGGTGAGAACTGTCTTAGGTGCGGGCTTTTGTATGTAGTTGTCGAGCCATTCGAACAAAGGTTTGTAAAAAATAACTGAATTTTCGGGAATCGATTTCCCTTTTAATTCAAACTTCCCTGTGGTCGCGTCAAATATAATAAGCGGTGTTTTTGGCGACTGTTCAGTTTTGTAAATATTTTCTGCCATATAGTTGTTTGTTTTTTATTGCGGTAGCAAATATATGTTTATTTTCAATATATCTATTAAAAATGTATAAGTTCTTGGTTTTATTTCCATCTCATCGAACTTCGAAGTTTCTTCTCGACACCATGTTTTGTTCTGATGAAACAAAATATTACAACTTTCCTTCCATCATCATCAACTTTGCTTTGAGAACAATAGTAACGGTGAGGCTATCTGTTATCTTTCCATCGCAAACAAGTTGATACAATTCATCGAAATGTATTTTTCGGCAAACCAACTCTTCTTCATCTTCGGGATGTGCATCACCAAAGCTTAAATCTTGTGCTATGTATAGTATTCCGAATTCATCCGAAGCCGAATTGCTCAAATGCAGTTCTTGAATCTTTGTCCATTTGTTGGCTGTAATACCAGTTTCTTCAAGCAATTCACGTTTTGCCGAATCGAGTGGTGCCACATCCAGCTTCCCTCCTCCCTCGGGAACTTCCCATGAATACTGATTGATAGGATAACGATACTGACCCACTATCCAAGTATTATTTTCTTTATCCAAAGGTAGAATAGCAAGTGCAATGTTTTTGAAATGAATAACCGAATACGTACCTGGTGTATTGTTTGGTGTAAGCACATCGTGCTTGGTTAGCCCAATCCAAGGCGAATCGAAAATTTTTTCACTCGTTAATGTGGTCCACGGATTTTTTTCTTCATTGATGTTCATATACAGTTGATGTTGATGAAAGTTTGGTTGCAAAAATAGTTTTATATCTCTTGCGAAGATAAAAATAATAGTTTTGTACTTTAAATAATATACGTTTCGAATTCAATTTTTCATACTTTCAACAAAATACTAATTAGATAAACCTTTATTTATGCAACCATTCGCAATAGCAATACATGGAGGAGCTGGTACTATACTAAAAAGCACCATGACTCCTGAAAAAGAAACTGAATATAAACAAGGACTCACTGCCGCCATTACGGCTGGTGATGAAATATTGAGAGCCAACGGCACTTCGCTTGCAGCTGTTGAAGCCGCTATCCGAAGTTTAGAAAACAATCCTCTGTTTAATGCTGGGCGAGGTGCAGTGTTCACTCACGATGGTAAAAATGAGTTAGACGCTTCTATAATGGACGGAAAAACACTAATGGCGGGAGCTGCAGCTGGTGTACGAAACATTAAAAATCCTATCACTTTAGCGCGAACAATTATGGAAAAGTCGGAACATGTACTGTTGGCGGGTTTGGGAGCTATGGAGTTTGCAGAGAAAATGAAACTTGATTTCGAATCGGATGAATATTTTTTTGTGCAACATCGCTACGACCAGCTTTTGCAGGCACATCAAACCGATTCTATTACACTTGATCATACACAACAACCATCCTCAACCAATAAAAAAGGAACGGTAGGCTGTGTAGCACTAGATGTGCACGGAAACCTTGCAGCTGGGACATCAACTGGAGGAATGACTAATAAAAGATATGGCCGCGTGGGCGACACTCCTATGATAGGCGCAGGAACGTATGCAAACAATGCTACTTGTGCTGTATCGTGTACAGGACATGGTGAATTTTTCATACGTTCTGTTGTAGCTTACGATGTTTCTTGTTTGATGGAATACAAAGGACTTACATTGAAAGAAGCATGTGATACGGTGGTGAACAAAAAATTGGTAGCACTTGGTGGCGAAGGTGGATTGATAGCCCTCGACCGTCACGGAAACATTGAATTGCCTTACAATTCAGAAGGAATGTATCGAGCCAAGATAACGAACCATACACCTTTATATCTTGGTATCTATAAGGATGAATAATTATGTCGCTTTCAATTCCCTCTTTATAAATTAATTGTCGAAAAAGCATGCGTAGTTCATTTATTTGTATATTTGCCAAAATTAATTCCGAATTGAAAATGAAAATTCTAAAGATTTCTCTTCTTTTCATGCTCCTTAGTTATACTTCCGTTGCACAATCGCAAATGCATTGGTGGGTTGGTTTAGGAACTAACGCTTTAGCCGACAATGGTGGCCAATTCAGTAAACTTACCGATTTCAATACACTTAATTTTGTTCCTTATATTTCTGCTATTTCAGTAGGCCGCGAACTTCCTAAAGGTTTTTCATTAGAAGCCATCTTTACTTATAATAAATTATGGGAAAATAAATTGATAAATGGACTGAATAATCCGCTTACTTCCAATTATTATTCGGGTGATTTGTACGCCAAATACGGGTTTCCACGGTTTTTCAAAAGTTACGATTGGTTTATTAAGCCTTTCGTAGGTGCAGGCGCAGGTTACTCCTATCGTGGTATCCGTTCTTTCGATTATAGCGACCCTTCCGCAACTTACAAGAGCGCTTCGATGACGGGAAATTTAATAGTTGGCTTCAACATTGAGTTATCTAAAAGTATTAAGATCTGTTTGCAATCCGTTGGTAAGTTTAAAATCATTTCAAAATCGTCTTCTAACCACATCCAACACGAACTTCTACTTACCTATAATTTTTCTGGAACCAACAGACGCAATCAATTCTATAAACCAAGGCGTAGACACTAATTTGGTTTAGTTTTTCTCCGTTTACCTTTTCATTATTATCTTTCGTTTCGTTTTTATATTATACTTATATATATAAGTATGTATACTCTTCTTTAATTTGTCGCAACTAAAGAGAGTTATGTATTTTAATAGGTTGTTTCCCCTCAACTTCCGCCCAAAAAACAACTAGAATCATCGCTCAAACTACAAATTTGCAAATTGAAACACTACTATCTACCAAATTATTAGGTATGAGTGTTCGTTTGTTAGTTTTCACCCCTGTTTTACCCTCTACTTAGTATTGCTTTTGCGTTGGTTAATACATTCATATACCTCGCCTATTTCATTCATTTTGCATTTTGCCAACCTTTATATACAAAACCTCACCGTACTTATTTTTCACTTCAACGAATATACCAAAGTTTAATTGCCTTATCTGTTAGATTTGCCATTGCGTTTTAATCCACATAAGTTATGAATATGTTCAATTTAATAAGCAACAAAATTCAAAACAATCTATACATCATGCGCTTAGCAAAAGGCTACCAAGCCACCTATCTGTACATTATTCTATCTGTAATCATGGTTGTCATCATGGTGATGGTGGTGATTAAAAACAATGATAAACAAAATTTAACAAAAACAGTTGAGCGTACTCACGAAATACTGGATGTAACACATAATGTTACCGAAAAAGCACTAGAAATTGAAACTTCCATTCGCGGTTTTGTGCTGCTTCGAGACGAAAACATGCTTCCTTTGTTCTACCAGGGTACTTCAGGATTAAGAAGTGAAATTGAGACATTAGAAAAGCTTGAAAAAAACGATCCTAACATCAATAAAAAGATAGCTTCGATGCACGATATTGCGAATGATCGAATAAGAAATGTAGAACTTCTTGTTTTAAATTTAAAATCGAAACAAATAAGCAACGATGAAATACGAATTGCTACTGAAAAAGGCAAAGATTTGTCGACAAGAGTAAAAACTTTAGCAAATGAAATAAACAACTACGAACTAAAACAGCTAACTAAAGATAAAGTTGCTGACGAAAGTAATGATTCCGACCTCAATGTGAATATTATACTGCTTACGATGGTGGTAGGCATCATTGTGTTGCTTGGTTTCTTAATATTAACCATTCAAAACAGCAAGAACAAACTGGCTGCTGAGGTAGAAAAATCGAATACCTTATTTAGTAATATCTTTTCGCACAACCCTGCTTGCATTTCTATCACTCGCCAGAAAGATGGTGTACTAATTCGTGCGAATGAAAGCTTTTTAAAATTGTTTGATTTCAAAACTTCAGAAGAAGTGATAGGAAAAACATCGAATGATATTAATATATACGTAAAACCTACCGAAGAAAAGGAATTATTTGACCAACTCGTAAAAGAAAACAATGTAAAGAATAAAGAAATTGAGGTAAAAACTAGGTATGGCGAAATAAAATGGATTTCTTCTTCCGTTTTAATTCTCGAAATTGAAGGCGAGCCGTGCATTTTAAACGTTTCTATCGACATTACCGAACAGAAAAAAGCGGAAGAGAAACTTCTTGAATCGAATAGAGAGATGGAAGCATTCACGTATACCGTTTCGCACGATTTACGTGCCCCTTTGCGTGCTATTAATGGTTATGCCAACATCATCATTGAAGAATACGAAGACAAACTAGACGATGAAGGTGCTGTTTTCCTCAATTCGATTGTGGGCAACTCGCGCAAGATGGGCGATTTGATTGACGACTTGCTTGCTTTCTCGCGTTTAGGACGAAATGTAATGCCTACTTCGGAAATAAACATGAAAGGGTTGCTGCAAACGGTCATTGACGAACGAATACAGACCGAGGACGATAAGGTTTTCTTAACTATTAAAGAAATATATCCTGCCACAGGCCAACAAGCCCTCATCAAACAGGTGTGGGTCAACTTTGTTTCGAATGCTTTGAAATACTCGCAACACAGCCCCATACAGAAAATTGAAATAGGCTCGTATTATCGCAACAATAATATAGTATACTATATTAAAGACAACGGGGTGGGGTTCGATATGAAATACTACAATAAGTTATTTTGCGTGTTTCAACGATTACATACCAAAGAAGAATTTGAAGGCACTGGCATTGGCTTGGCTATCGTTCAGAAAATAATAAGCAAACACAATGGCACGGTATGGGCCGAGTCCGAATTGGGCGTAGGCTCCACTTTCTTTTTCAGTTTGCCTCGTTTAACTTAAAACATCAATTAATAATTAATAATAAATAACAATGGACTACGAAAATGTAGAAATCCTTTTTGCAGAGGATAGTATGGATGATGCAACTTTAACCATTCGCGCTTTGAAAAAAAGCGGATTGAAAAACAAATTGTATCATGTGAAGGATGGTGCAGAGGCACTCGACTTTCTTTATGGCCGGGGGGCTTTCGAAGGACGCGATACTAACCAACTTCCGAACCTTATTCTTTTAGATTTGAAAATGCCAAAGGTTACTGGCATGGAAGTGTTGGAACAAGTGAAGAAAGACGAAAAGTTTAGCTCCGTTCCGGTGGTAATACTTACCTCTTCTAAAGAAGATCCAGACATCAAACGTTGTTATGAGTTGAAAGCTAACAGTTATATAGTGAAACCTGTGGATAGCGACAACTTTTTCCAGACCATTCAAGACTTAAGTTTCTATTGGATGATCTCTAATCAGCCTCCAAGCCATTAATATTGACCGAAACAATAAACATTTTATTATTAGAAGACTGTCAAGAGGACGCTGATATACTCACGCGTTTCCTTCGCAAAGCTTCTTTGCCCTATACCCTCAAACGGGTGTGGGATGAGCTAAGTTATGTATCTACTTTGCAACACGAGAAAGTAGATTTGGTAATTTCCGACAACTCATTGCCCCAATTTTCGGGCATTGAGGCCTGTCGCATTGTTAAAAAATTATTCAATCATATCCCTTTCATCATGCTTACGGGCACTGTGATGGAGCATACATTGACCGAATACCAAAACGAAGGCATGGACGACTATCTTTTTAAAGATAATCTCCTGCGTTTGCCTTCGGCCATCGACCATGTGGTGAGTAAAAAGAAAATAGAACTGCTACATGCCCAGTTGGACCAAGCTCACAAAGACATTAAAGACAGTATTAACTATGCCAAACGCATACAGGGAGCTATTTTCCCGGCTCCTGCCAAGTTAGAAGAACTTTTTCCCCAATCGTTTCTGTTGTTTCGTCCGAAGGATGTGGTTAGTGGCGATTTTTATTTTTTAAAGAAAGAAAAAAACATTACTTACATAGTGGCGGCCGACTGTACTGGCCATGGTGTGCCGGGGGCTTTCCTTAGTATCATCGGTATTTCAAAGATTGATACCTTACTTCACCATCACTCCGACCCTGCCGAGATTTTAAGACGTTTAAACATCCGTATAAAGAATACTTTATCCAATTCGTCACACCGCGATCACCACGAGGGAATGGACATTGCAATTTGTGCTTTCGATAACGATACCAACACACTGCGCTATGCTGGCGCCAATAGGCCTTTGTGGATACTAAAGCAAAATGCTGAAGAAATACTGGAGATTAAAGCCACCAAAAAAGGCATTGGTCAAGAACGAAAGCTCTCCGTTGACAAGGAATTTACCTCGCAAACCATCCAATTGGAAAAAGGCGACTCGTTCTATCTCTTTACCGATGGATATGCTGACCAATTTGGCGGCCCAAATGGAAAAAAGCTCACTTCCAAAAAATTTAAAAACCTACTAGTAACCATTGCCGACCAAAAAATGACCGAACAAGGCCTTTATCTTTCGGCTTTGCATGACGAGTGGCGGGACGATGCCGAACAAATTGACGATATTTTAGTAATTGGCGTAAAAATTTAACACCCCACACTTCCCTCCTACCAAGGGATTCAGTGCTTTTTCCTTTTCCTTTAAAATAGTGATGATGATTGCATGTTTTCGCTACGCGATGCACACACTTTGATGTTATGCGCTCCTAATTTTACGCACCACTATGTTGTAGATGGCCATAAATAAATACTTAGTATCCGTTGTATACGGGCATTTGAGCTTTGCTTGCAGGTATTCGCGTTCGCTTTCAATGGCATTCTCCAAACTTGCTTTTTTATTCAGCGCCACATAAGGAGGCACACAGCCGGGCTTTTGCGTAAGCCTCATTTTTTGTATATCTTCGGGTATATCTTCAAAATATCGTTTGCTCACAGGCCTCACTCCTACTAGCTTTAGCTCGCCTTTGAGCACATTTATCAATTGAGGCAACTCGTCAAGCCAATATTTACGCATCACTCGGCCCCAAGGCGTAAGGCGGAAGTCTCTAGCGGGCTTGCCAGTGGCTGCATAGCCGTTTATTTTCAAAATATGGTCGTGAAGGTATTCCGAAAAAGGGTGCATGGTTCTGAATTTGTACACCCCAATCATTTTTCCGTTTTTGCCCATCCTATTCATCTTCACGAGTGCGCCATAAGTGGGATTCAGGTCGATGGTTGGCTCCTTTACTTTGCGTACCACGAAGTAAGTAAGCCCGTTGATGAACTTATAATCCACTATTTCGAAACCGCAACACACCAAACGGCCCAGTACTTCGGCTTTTGAGAGCAATCGGCTTTTACCGTTGGTGAGGTAGAAATAAATTTTCTTCACTCCTGCCACTTTTGGAGCAATGCGATTGAGCAAAAAATCCACTCCAAAGAAAAGTGTGCCCAGCACAGGCACTTTGGCCACCGGAAAGCGCATCCTGCGTGCCACAAGGGTTTCGAGACATCCTATATACGTGTCGCCATTGTGCAATTTAGCATTTACAGCCTCAAAAAATTTATTGATAAACCGTATATCATTCGTTTTGCTCAAGTTTACCAGAGCATCCACGTGCTGATTAATGTCAGTAAGTGGGTACACCGTGGTAGAAGCCACCACAGCGGTGTTCAAGCTGTTCACATCTAAGTGTTGAGCAATGAAATCGAGCACATCTTGGTCGGTATCGCGAAGCAAAACGGTTTTGTTGGCTATCGTTTTGTTTTTTTCTACAAAATAAGTATCCGTTTGAGGAGCTGCACCCGTAAGGAAAGGCACTATACGAGGTGTTTCGCTGGGGTTATTGTCCGTAAATTGGTCAGAAACATGAGCAAACTGGCTATCGACACCGAAATCAATGTTCGGGTTCAACCATACTGGGGCTAATTTGTCAATCAACCTATACCATTTACTCGTTTTCATAGCTTTTTATTTTTACGAAAAGAATTGTTATTTATTGGTGTTCGTTTTTATTTCAATTACTTCTCAAATCTGCTTTATTGTACGCTAATATAGGTTAAGCGGTTACTGCTTTTTTTTTATTTTCATTGAACCTTTGTACAATCAAGGTGAAATTTCAAAAACTTGTTTTAAAAATCTAAACATATAAGTCGGACTTTCGAAAATCCATTACATAATTCTTACCTTTTCTTACATAATTTTGACCTTTTAGGGCAAAATTTTTACCGTTTCTTCTTAAATTCTTCCCCTTTCTCGTAAAATTCTTCCCCTTTATTTGAGAATTCTTCCCCTT
>JBAXQU010000065.1:0-19610 GCA_037131555.1 Bacteroidota bacterium | reverse complement strand
GTTTACAAAAACTCAACCATGTATTCGCCTTTTACCAATACATCAACATTATGAACCATAAGGTAAGTGAGGGCAGTGCCTCCCAAATCGGCTGCTGTTACAGTGATGTTGCTTCCTTTTATTACCGTCACCGCTATGGCTCCGGGTGCTCCTGTTTTTTTATCGGATAGATAAAATTTCAAATCGGTGTTGCCAAGGTTGGTGAGTTTCACTTGGTCGGCAGCGCCTAGCGTATGTTTCACAATAAAATAATTTTTGTTGATGGGTGCATGTCCGTGAAACAACACTTGGTCGGCACGGTGAAGCACAGGCATATCGAAATATTGTTTGATAACCAATGGAGTTTTATAATACTTCGCTATCAAAGCACCGAGGTTGCTATACTGCGCTTCGCACATGTTCACAAAGGCTGTTTCCATGGCGGTGCTTTTCGATTTGGTAGTGGTTTTGCTTCCTTTTTGTGTGGTGTTGGCCGCATTTATTAAAGTTATAAACGCATCCACATCGGTTTTTACGGCTGCCAACAAAGGATAAGCGGCCAAGGCAATGCTGAACGCTTCTACTGCTGATATTTGTGCCGACTGTTTGCGAGCGCGAAAAGGTTTACGTTTGTTGGGCAATACTGCTGTGTACTCCACGGTACCGGGCGCATATACGATGGATACAGACGATTCCCAAAACTTGCTTTTCGAACCTTGGCAAAGTTTGAGCAATTGTTTTAAATTCAAAGTTTCCGACTTTTGTGTTCCGCCTTGTGCCCACCAATCGTCATGTGCAGCCACATAAGCTTTGTGTATAGGATGATACTTTTGGTATAGCGCTGCTATATCCGGATCGGCACTTGCTGCATTAAGGGCTGCATCGTGCAACTGACTAACTCTTACACCCAATAAATAGCTAAATATAGCTCTAAGAAAAGGGTTTACTAAAAAGAACCATTGTTTTTTCATTTTTTTTCGTTTTTTAATTGTTATTACTTAATTTATGTTAATTTACTGATACTTATACACTTTAAAACCAAAACAGAACACCAAAAAAGTGACACATCATTTTTCAATTTACAAAACATGCGCGTAACATGTTACCCAACACATTCCGAAAACAAAACCATGCGCGTAACATGTTACCCGACACATTCCGAAAACAAAACCATGTGTGTAACATGTTACCCGACACATTCTGAAAACAAAACCATGCGCGTAACATGTTACCCGACACATTCTGAAAACAAAACCATGTGTGTAACATGTTACCCGACACATTCCGAAAACAAAACCATGTGCGTAACATGTTACCCGACACATTCTGTTTCCAGAATACCATGCGTCACTTTTCGATGGTTTTTACATCACCTTAAATCAATGAACCCTATTTGTTTTTATGGTTGAGTGAGGTTTAGATACTTTGCCCTCGAGCCCACAGCTCTTGGCGCCTTATGCCGAAACCGGAGTGGTAGTTTCGCAGGTCAAAAATATTGAATTTCCAAATTCCATTTTCAAGAAATTTAGCTTTGGTGAAAAACTTTTTAGGCCCAAAAAGTTTGGCACGATTTTTATTTTTTCTGAAAATAAATATCCATCGGCCTTTCGGCACGACCCAAAAAATTGGTCGAAAGCAAGCAATTTTTTCAGCAAAAAAGTTTTCAACCGATAAAAACCGTCATTTTTTCTGTTTTTGGAGATGATTTAAGGAGTATATTTGGAGGATGAAAAAAGTGGCGTATTTAATGAGTCGTTCGTTTGCAGGTGAAAAAACACCTGCAAAGGCATCGTTTCTGCTTACTTTAAAGGAAGACCAACAAGGGCGGAAATTAAATGTTTTTGCCCAAGATTTAAGCAATGGTATGTATTCTTATACCTTGGTAGTGGATGGTAAACTAATTGATACAAAAAGATGGTAAAACAATAATCTATGATTTTTTGATACCGAGTATAAAGCCCTGCCAAAAGCAGGGCTTTATTTATTTTAAGATTACTTCACCAAATGTAAAAAATTGTTCTTATTTTTGGTCTCCTTTATTTCGCAACGAATAGGGATGTAGTTTTATTAAATACCAGTACACATGAGAAAAATTACTTTTACTAATTATTTTACATACATTAATAACAAAGCCATTGCCATCGTGCTATTCATGATGATGTCTGTTGGCATTAAACTTTCGGCAAACACCATCACTTTAGGAGTACTATCTCCTGCAGGGCCTTATTGTGCTTGTTCTACCATTAATGTGCCGTTTACCATATCAGGAGTTTTTAATGCAGGAAACACTTTTACTGCTCAAGTCTCGGACGCTACAGGAAGTTTTGCGGCTCCCTCTTCTACCTTCATGATTGGAGGTACAACCTCAGGTACTATTTCTCTAAGTTTACCATGCTTTTCGGCCACCAGTTCAAGTTTTCTTATTAATATTGTTAGTTCCAATCCTGTAGTTACTAGTAATGTTAGCGCAGCCATCACCATTACCAATTCTTCAGCAGCATTTACTTATATCCCGCCCTATTGCCAAAATGATTTTAATCCTTTCCCAATATTTATAGGACAAGGCGTGGGGGGAGTTTTCACTGCCACACCTGCTGGTTTGGTATTTGCTAATTCATCAACAGGAGAAGTTAATTTAGCCGCAAGTACCACAGGTACTAATTTTACAGTTACTAATACTGTAGCCGCAATAGGTGGTTGTCCTCAAAGAACAGCAACTGCTAATATTTCTATTACTGTGGCTCAGAACTCCAATTTTTCTTATCCTTCATTAGCCTATTGTACAGGGGCTGCTAATCCATCACCTATCATTACAGGAGTTGCAGGCGGTTCGTTTTCGGCCACACCAGCGGGCTTATCCATAAATGCAGCCACAGGAGTAATCAACTTAGCTGGGAGTTCAGCAGGAACGTATAGTGTTACTTATTCATTGTCATCGGGTACTTGTCCAAGTTCAACTTCTGTAAACGTCACCATCACCGGTTCGGCAGTTTCTACCTTTAATTATGCTGGTACACCCTATTGTGCCACAGCCGCCAATCCATCACCTACCTTCACAGGCGGAGGTATTGCAGGTAATTTTACCGCTACTCCGGTAGGCTTAGTCTTTGTAAATGCTGCCACAGGTGTGGTAAACCTAGCAGCCAGCACACCCGGAACTTATACAGTTACCAATACGGTATCAGCTTCGGGAGGTTGTTTGGGTTCATCATCCACTGCTACCATTGTCATTAATGCTTTGGCAAATTCAGGGTTCAATTATTCAGCTGCTGCTTATTGTCAGTCGGGTACCAATCCACTGCCTAACATTACAGGGGTTGCAGGCGGTACTTTCACATCTACCCCTGCAGGCTTAAGTATCAACTCGTCAACAGGATTAATTAATTTAGTAGGTAGCACACTCAACACTTATACCATAACTTATACCACTTCCGGAGCCTGCTCATCGTCTTCTTCAGTTACAGTTGACATTACTACTGCACCTGTAGGAACATTTAATTATGCTGGAACACCTTATTGTTCCTCGGCCACCAATCCTTTGCCAACGTTTACGGGAGGTGGTATAGCAGGTACATTTAGTTCTACTCCGGGTTTAGTATTCGTAAACACTGCCACAGGCGAAGTGAACCTATCGGCAAGCACAGCAGGAACTTATACCGTTACCAATACCATTGCTGCTTCGGGGGCATGCTTAGCTTCCACATCCACATCTACTATTGTTATAAATGCAGCACAAGATGCATCGTTTAGTTTTGCACAGCCTAGTTATTGCCAAGCAGGAACCAATCCTAGCCCAAACATTACAGGAACAGCTGGAGGGACTTTTACAGCCACACCAGCCGGACTTGTATTTCTGAATGCAACAACTGGATTGATTAACTTAGCGGCAAG
Organism: Bacteroidota bacterium; assembly: GCA_037131555.1. Lineage (GTDB taxonomy): Bacteria > Bacteroidota > Bacteroidia > 2-12-FULL-35-15 > 2-12-FULL-35-15 > 2-12-FULL-35-15. The sequence goes on along the minus strand of JBAXQU010000065.1, from coordinate 15,740 downwards.
TACCATTAATAGTTATGTCATTACTTATACCACAGCAGGGCCTTGTGCAGCTACTTCAACGGCTTCGTTAGATATAGTCAATTCACCAGTTGCATCGTTTAGTTATGCAGGAAATCCATATTGCACTGATGGTAGCGATCCTTCGCCAACCTATAGTGGAGGTGGAGTAGCTGGAACATTTAGTTCAACAGCAGGTTTAGTTTTTGTTGGAGGAGGTGCCGCTGGTCAGGTCGACTTATCGGCAAGTACCGCAGGTAGTTATACCGTCACCAATTTTATAGCAGCACTTGGTGGATGTCCTTCTGTAAGTGCTACATCAATAATTGATATCAATGTTGCAGAAGATTCATCCTTTAGTTATTCGGCCAACGACTATTGTCAATCAGGTGCAAATCCAATTCCAAACATCACAGGAACTCCAGGTGGCACGTTTTCATCAACCGCGGGTTTGGTTTTTGTAAGCACAAGTACGGGAGAAATAAATTTGGCTGCAAGTACGGCAGGTGGTCCTTACAATATCACGTATACCACACCAGGACCAAATTGTATTAGTAGTATGACGGTGGCTGTTACTATCAGTGCAGCACCTGTTGCAACGTTTAGTTACCCTTCGTATGCTTATTGTCAGAACGGTACAAACCCATCGCCAACTTATAGTGGAGGAGGAACAGCAGGTAACTATTCGGCTTCTCCAGCAGGTCTTACATTTGTGAGTACTACCACAGGTGTTGTGAATTTACTAACTAGTATTCCAGGAACGTATGTTGTTACTAACACCGTTGCTTCCTCAGGAGTTTGCCCTCCAGCTACAGATACTACTACCATCGTTATTGATGCTGCATCAACAGGAGCTTTCTCGTATACGGGCAGTCCTTATTGTCAGAACGGAACCAATCCAGTACCTGCATTCTCCTTAGGAAGTGTTGCTGGTACTTTCACTTTTACACCTGCTGGTTTAAGTATCATTGCTGCCACAGGAGCAGTGAACCTAGGATTAAGCACACCGAATACTTACACGGTTACCAATACCATTGGTGCATCGGGCGCATGTCCGGTGGTTGTAAACACAGCAACTATTCAAATAGTGGCCTCTCCAGTGGCTACTTTCAGTTATACACCTATTTCATATTGTCAAAACGCATCCAATCCTTCACCTGTTTTTAGTGGAGGTGGCACAGCAGGAACATTTACATCAACTGTAGGGTTGAGCATCACGGCTAGTACAGGTGTTGTATCATTGTTGTCAAGTTCACAAGGAACTTATTTGGTTACGAATACCATTGCCGCCACAGCAAGTTGCGCAGCAGTTACGGATACTTCAACCATTATCATCCATGCGAATCCAACGGTTACTGTGCCTTCCACATCTATCTGTCAAGGGCAAACAGCCACATTAACAGCAGCAGGTGCCATTAGTTATACTTGGTCAGCGGGAGCTACTTCTACAGGAACATCAACCGCTACAGCATCTCCAGCCGTCACCACTACTTATACCATTACAGGTACAGGAGCGGGCGGATGCACGAGTACTACACAATGTACTGTATCTGTAAACAATTGTAATATCACAGCTAATTTCGTAGCTGACGATACCGTGTTGTGCCTAAATGGTTGTGTTACTTTCACCGATTTGTCTACAGGTAATCCTACCAATTGGCAATGGGTGTTTCAAGATGGAACACCATCTACTTCCACTTCAAGCGGACCAATTAATGTTTGTTATTCCACAGTGGGTAGTCATTTTGTAACCTTACTCGTTTCAAATTCCACAAGTACAGATACCCTTACACGTAACTTTTATATCAATGTGGTCGAGCCGATACCAGTAACCATAACAGGAATCACGAACATTAATTCGTGCGAAAGCACTGAATTGACGGCCACGCCTGCCGGTACAGCTTATTTATGGGGGCCAAATGATGCGGTGACTTGTAATACTTGTCAAACCGCAACTATGTCGCCAACGGTTACACAACCTTATTACGTTACCTATACCGATATTAATGGCTGTATCGACTCTGACACTACTATTGTTGTGGTGACTGATATTTATACCTATTATATGCCAACAGGATTGTCTCCTAATGGTGATGGAAATAATGATGTTTTGTATGTACATGGTAGAGGAGTCGATTATTTTGATTTGAAAATATTTGATAGAGTGGGAGAGAAGGTCTTCGAAACAACCTCGTTCGACAGTGGATGGGATGGCACCTATCATGGACTTGGGATGAACGACAACTCATTTACTTATGCTCTTTCGGTTACCTATTGTACGGGTAAAACGGTCAAGGAAAATGGAACATTGACAGTAGTAAGATAACACATAGCAAATCGAACGAATTAATTTTTTGAAAACAGATTTATGAAAAGAATTACGACACTATTTTTTGCATTGGTACTTTTAGCAAATATTACAATGGCACAGGATCAACATTTCTCTCAATTTTACAATTCACCCGTTGCTACAAATCCAGGTAATACAGGTGTTTTTAATGGCGATTTGAGAGCCTATACCTTGTACCGTATGCAATGGTTTACAGTTAGTACACCTTATAAAACATTCACAGTTTCGTTGGATGCTCCTATCTTTAAGAAAAGGATGAGAAATAAAGATTTCTTCTCGGCAGGTATCAATTTTAGCAACGACAACCAAGGAACGGTAAAATTGAAAACAAATACTTACAATGCTACCGTATCGTTTACGAAATTTCTTGGAGGAAGACAAAAACACAATATCACATTGGGTTATTCAATCGGTTATGCTTTGAAGACTGCCGCTTTGGGAACCATCAAATGGGATAATCAATGGGATGGCGAACAATATAATCCTGCCATTCCAAGCGGAGAATCAGCAGGAGGGGGTACAGGATATTTAGATATGTCAACAGGTTTGGTATGGACATTTACAACAGACCATTTATTTAGAAGTGCATTAGGATTTTCGTTTCATCATCTTACTATGCCAAACAATTCACTAGTTGGTGGCTACGAAAAATTATATCCAAAATTGGGAGTGCAATGGAATTCTAATTTCAAATTGAGCGAAACTAGCAACACTACAGTGGAACCAAGTATCATGGTTGCACAACAAGGAACTACCATGTTGTTGAATGCAGGGGCAAGCGTCAAATACATTCTTACAGAGCATTCTCATTACACTTCCAACCAAAGCGATAAAGCAATTCATCTTGGTTTGTATTATCGTTTGCGTGATGCAATGTTTGTAGCTTTCCGTTTCGACTATAATGATATTTCGGCTGCAGTGGCTTATGATGTCAATATTTCAGGACTTACTCCAGCTTCACACTCAGTAGGCAGTTTCGAGATAATGTTATCATATCGTGGCTTATTTGGGCAGAAAGAAGCTAAACTTAAATCAACACGTTTTATGAACTAATTAATGCCACTTTGGCATAAAATTAGTTTTGGCAAAGGTTTTGACTAAATGAGAATCTAAATTACATTAATTAATATCAATAACTAAAAAACAAAAATTATGGCATTAGAAATTACAGATGCTAACTTTGAAGAGTTAGTGTCGAAATCAGACAAACCAGTACTACTCGACTTTTGGGCTGAATGGTGTGGACCATGTAGAATGGTAGGACCTATTGTAGAAGAATTATCAAAAGACTATGAAGGAAAAGCGATAGTAGGGAAAATAGACGTTGACAGCAACGCCAATGTTTCTGCTATGTTTGGAGTTCGTAATATTCCTACTATTTTGTTCTTCAAGGGAGGACAAGTTGTGGATAAACAAGTTGGTGCAGTACCAAAATCGGTACTTGATGCTAAACTTAAAGCCCTATTGTAGCTCTTCGTGTTGGAAAAAGTATTGAATAGTAAGTTCCGTTAATTAACTAAGCTGCCTACTCACTATTCAATACAGTCCAACACTTACATCTTATGAACACAATCAATCATCAAACCTTACAGCATTTTACTCATCTTGAATTATTAGCGAAACAAGTAGTAGAAGGCTTCATAACGGGACTTCATAAGAGTCCTTTTCACGGCTTTAGCGTGGAGTTTGCTGAGCATCGATTGTATAATACAGGTGAATCAACTCGACATATTGATTGGAAACTTTTTGGAAGAACGGATAAATATTTTGTAAAAAGATTTGAGGAAGAAACCAATCTTCGTTGCCAAATCATTATTGACAATTCTTCTTCAATGTATTTTCCTTTGCCAGACGGAAAAAACTCAAAACAAAATAAAATCACATTTTCGGCTTATTGTGCAGCTGCTATTATTGTCTTGATGAAAACACAAAGGGATGCTGTAGGCTTGAGTGTTTTTTCTGAAAAGGTTGAATCACATACTCCTGCTAAATCGAGCACACTTCATCATAAGTTGCTTTATCATCAATTAGATGAATTGATACAGCCTTTTGATGTAAAAGTTCATAAAAAAACATCTGCGGTAACAGCTTTGCATGAAATAGCAGAGGCCATTCATAAGCGTTCGCTTGTTATCATCTTTAGTGATATGATGGATACGCAATCAAATTCTGAAGAAGTCTTTTCCGCACTTCAACATTTAAAACACAATAAACATGAAGTGATTTTATTTCATGTGGTGGATAAGCAAAAGGAACTTGATTTCGAATTTGAAAATCGTCCTTATCGTTTTGTAGACATGGAAACGGGTGAAGAGGTCAAACTACATCCCAATCAGATAAAAGAGAATTACCTAAAACAAATGTCAGAATATAAATCAGAACTGATGTTGAAGTGCGGTCAATTCAAAATTGATTTTGTGGAAGCGGACATTAATCTTGGTTTCGAGCAAGTACTCATGCCCTATCTTTTGAAACGAACAAGAATGATGTAATAAAAGAACCACCCTCATAAATGTGATTCTTTTTGTTAAACATTACTTAGCAAACATATCTGCTACCACTAATTCCTTATTTCCTGGAGTATGTTTATAAAATCCTTGACCAGATTTAGCGCCTAAATGCCCTGCGGTAACCATGTTTACCAATAATGTACATGGAGCATATTTTGGATTTCCATATCCATCTTGCAATACTTTCATGATAGACAAACATACATCTAAGCCAATAAAGTCGGCAAGTTGAAGAGGCCCCATTGGATGAGCCATTCCTAGTTTCATTACAGTGTCTATTTCGGCAACACCTGCTGTACCTTCATGAAGCGTAATGATGGCTTCATTTATCATTGGCATTAATATTTTGTTTGCCACGAATCCTGGATAGTCATTTACTTCAACAGGGATTTTATTCAACTTTTTTGAAGTCTCCATAATTAGGGCAGTTACTTCGTCTGAAGTTGAATATCCTCTAATTACTTCTACGAGTTTCATCACAGGAACAGGATTCATGAAATGCATTCCAATTACTTTATCCGGACGTTTGGTAACAGCAGCTATTTTAGTAATGGAGATGGATGATGTATTACTTGCGAGAATGGTATGTGACGGACATAATTTTTCTAATTCGCGAAAGATGTTGAGTTTAATTTCAACATTTTCTGTGGCAGCTTCTACCACCAGGTCAGCATTTTTTACTCCATCTGCAACTACTGTATAAGTGGTGATATTCTTTAACGTTGCTTGTTTATCAGCCTCTGTGATTGTTCCTTTTGCAACTATTCTATCAAGATTTTTACTAATAGTGGTCATCGCCTTTTCTAAGGCGGTTGCCGAAATGTCAATCATTGCTACTTGATATCCTTGCTGAGCAAACGTGTGAGCGATACCATTGCCCATTGTTCCTGATCCTATTACTGCTATGTTTTTCATTATTAATACCGTTTTATGTTTTGTTATTATTCTTGTTTTTGCAAATCTATCTAATTTTTGATTTCAAAATTAAAATGAAACTAAATCTTAAGTTTAAGTTTCATTGTTCTTTCATATTTGAAATTATTTCATTCCTTTTACTAAATATAGAAGGAATAGTCATTTTGGATTATTTCCCTCTTCCTTGAATGACGATGAGACAAGTATAAATTAATATTTTTAAATCTACTCCAATAGACATATTTTCGATATATATAACATCGTATTTCAATCGTTCGATCATTTGTTCAACGTTTTCTGCATAACCATATTTCACTTGTCCCCAAGACGTAATACCCGGTCTCACTTTGTGTAAATGCTTGTAATGTGGTGCTTTTATTACAATCTGGTCGATAAAGAACTGTCTTTCTGGACGAGGTCCCACCACACTCATATCTCCTATTAGCACATTATAAAATTGTGGAAATTCATCAAGTCGTACTTTACGCATAAACAAACCAAGAGGAGTTATTCTGGGGTCATTTTTACTTGACAACGCTGGACCACTATTTTCTGCGTCAATATACATCGAACGAAATTTGTGTATAAAAAACGGTTTGCCATGCCATCCAATTCTTTCATGACTATAAAACACAGGACCTTTCGAGGTAAGTTTTACAGCAATGGCCATGATGAGATACAACCAACTAAATGCAATAAGCACAAACAAGGAGACCAATACATCAAACATTCGTTTCAAAGATTGTTCCCAAGCTGGCATTATTTCCCTTGAAATTACAATAAGAGGTGCCCCAAAAATTGAAGTCATTTTTACTGAGCCTGAAAGTATATCATACATGTCTGGTATTACTTTGATAAGAATGCCTTGGTAATCTAGTTCATTGACTATTTTTCCAATATTTTCATGTTCGGACGACTCTATGGCAATAATTACTTCTTCAATTTCTTTTTCTTTTATCAAGCTTTTTAATTCTGTCAACTCTCCAAGGTGAGGAATCTTCTTACTTAATTCTGAGGAGAACCCATTTTTATTGTCCACATGAACAAAACCAACAAACTTATTTCCTGAAGATTTTTCTTGGTTTTCAATTTCATTAAATAACTTTAATGCATTTTCGTTACTTCCAACTAATAATGTGTTGAAGCCAATCTTTCGGTTGTGGATTTTGCTATTGGTAATACTTGATAAAATAAAACGAAGTGTGGCTGTGATTCCAAAGTGAAGGCTTAATAGTACAAGAATGCTCTGATAGTAATTCCTGTAGGAAACTATTTCATCATCGAGCAATAACGTGAAGAATATCACAAGAACGCCAATAAAGGACATCATAAAAGTTTGTCCTACCTCTTTTAATCTCGATTTACGATAGATGTTTTTGTAAACTCCTGTGAGGTAATAGAGCAAAAGCCAAATAATGGGAATAAAAAGTAATGCGTAAAAAAACTTCTCATCAAATATTAAAGGAACAACTGTATGGAACTTTTCAGGTTCAATATATATCTTTCTGAAAACATAGAATAACGTCCACGAAGCAGCAGCAGCAAGTAAGTCGGCAAAAAGATATTTTAATACTTGAAGTCGTTTGTTCATTCCTTTTACTGAATCACTTTAATATTATCAATTGCCATTCCCACGCTATCTGTTCCAGAAAAATTATACATATCAAAAAAAACACGAAACTCAGTTGGTTGGGCCCCTGAAGCAATTAGTTGTTTTATAGTTGGCGAAAGGTATAGATAAGCTTTATTCCAATTTGCACTCGCATTAAGGGTTAGTACTTCAATTGGAGGGATATAGTTTGTCTCAATAGTTCCGCTTACAGTATATCCTGCAAGTTTTACTGTAAACTCATGATTACACTTGTAATTTAATTCAAGAAAAGCATCCAGGTTGGTCATCGGCATCCGATTGTGCGAAAAACACTCAAATATTGATTGTGGTGATTTTAGGTATGCAACTGCTGAACCTGCACCTTCAAAGATGTTTGTGTTTGCAGGTGGATTGTGAAGAAAAATTAATCCTGATTCTGAAAGGTGAGAATTGGTATCCAATGTTACAGTATTTCCATCAAAATTTTCGAGCCACCTGAAAGTGATATTATTTAAATACTTCACAGTTGCGCCAGTGATATTGGTGGTTGTACCTCGATGAAGTGTGATTACTTGAGTGTAATTATCGTAAAAGGGATAAGGAGCTCTTGTGGCTGCTATTCCATTTACTTTAATCCCTGGTCTGATTTTCAATGTATGCGTTCCATCCCACAAAACGGGTACAGTGCATGGCATTTCGAAACATCCGATAAGTTGCTCATCTATATAAATCCAAGCATCGCTTATTTTGCTAGAAGTGGTGCCTTGAACAGATTGGTCAGCCACCAAAACACCAATATTCTCAATGTGAATGTATGAGGGGATAGGTTCGGAAGGATTATAGATTGAACACGACCCTAAAAAAGCCAATAATACAACCGAAAGAAGAATGAAATATTTCCTTTCCATTCGTTAGGCTTTAATCGATTCTTCCGAGAATGAAGCTGTTACTTTCATTTTTTCGATAATTCGATAGGCCACATCAAGCGCCTTGTAACCATCGTCAATACTTACAGGAGGAGTTGTATTGTTTTTGATACTTTCAGCAAAGGCTTCTAATTCCATCTTGATAGCATTGGTTGGAAGTGTTTTAGGATTCTCAAAGTAGATTTGTTTTGAACCTTTACCATTTCCTAAATCAAAGATAACAGCAAGTGGATCGGCTTCCCCTTCCACATTTTTCAAACGGATAACATCCACCTTCTTGTCAAGAAAGTCGACAGAGATATAACCATCTCGTTGAAAAAATCTTGATTTGCGCATGTTCTTCAACGAAAGACGGCTTGCTGTAAGATTGGCAACGCAGCCGTTATCAAACTCAATTCTTGCATTGGCTATATCGGGGGTATCACTAACTACCGATACCCCACTTGCGCTAATGCGTTTGATAGGAGATTGAACGACACTTAGTATAATATCAATATCATGAATCATTAGGTCGAGAACTACTGAAACATCTGTTCCTCTTGGGTTAAACTGAGCCAAGCGGTGTGTTTCGATAAACATCGGATTCGAGCAATAACTACGAGCAGCAATAAAAGCTGGGTTGAACCGTTCCGAATGTCCTACTTGTACTTTTACATTCGCTTCTTTTGCTAGACCTATTAAGCTTTTGGCTTCCTCAATAGTTGTAGTTACTGGCTTTTCTATAAAAACATGTTTCGAATTTTTAATCGCCTTCGAAGCACATTCGTAATGAGCTAACGTTGGAGTAACAACGTCAATTGCATCAACTTCATCAATCAACGATTGCATCGAATCGAAATATTTTACTCCGAAATCCTTTTCTACAATAGCTGCTGCTTCTGGGTTAGCGTCATAAAAGCCCACCAACTCAAGAGTTTCGATTTCTTTTAATAGTTTTATATGTATCTTTCCTAAATGTCCTGCACCAAATACTCCTATTTTAATCATATATCTTTTCAATTTTGTACAAAAATAGTTTTTTCCACAATCTATTCTTCATAAATACATTTAAATATTAAAGATAGTTATGTTAATTTCGTTGCCGAAAAATTCAATATGGTTTTAGATACATACAGACACAAAGGATTACGGAGACAATTAGCCATACTTCTGAAGACAAAAGGCATAAAAGATACTGAGGTATTAAAGGCAATTGAGAAAGTTCCTCGGCATTTATTTTTAGATAATACCTTTATAGAGAGGGCATACGAAGATATTGCTTTCCCGATAGGAGCAGGGCAAACCATCTCTCGTCCTCATACAGTTGCATTTCAAACTGAATTGTTGCAATTAAAAAGAGGCGAAAAAGTATTAGAGATTGGCACAGGCTGTGGTTACCAAACAACCATTCTACTCGAAATGGGAGCTAAAGTGTATACCATCGAGCGACAAAAAGAGTTGTACGACAAGACAATTAAATTCTTGCCTTCGATTGGTTATTCCGCGAGGTTTGTTTATGGCGATGGATACAAAGGGTTAACTGCGTATGCACCTTTCGATAAAATAATTATCACTGCCGGAGCTCCAATGATTCCGAATGATTTGCTTTTACAGCTAAAGGTTGGTGGCCGAATGGTAATTCCTATTGGTGACAAAGTGCAAATTATGACATTGATGGAAAAAAAATCAGAAAAACATTTCGAAAAAACAGAGTTCGGTGAATTTAAATTTGTACCTTTGTTGGAAAGAAAAGAATGGGGCGATTAGTCATCCTCCATTATTTTAAGCTATCAAAAAATGGAAAACAATTTAAATCCTAATCACCAAAACGATACCGAACAAGAAGAGGTATTACTTCTCGAAGAAGTTGCCATTGCTGGAAAACAAATAATATTATATAATGATGATTTCAACACATTCGATCATGTGATTGACTCATTGATAAAAATATGCCGACATGATGCTATTCAAGCAGAACAGTGCGCTTTCATTGTACACTATCATGGTAAATGTTCGGTAAAAAATGGTTCGTACGATGTATTGGAACCCATGTGTACTGCTTTATTAGAAAGAGGCTTGAATGCCGAAATAGAATAAAGTTGTTTGCAAAAGCAACTAGTGACTTATATATTATCTAAATGGAAGTCTCATTTTTTTTCTAATATTTCATCTAATTATTGTCATTCATCTCACTAAACTATTATGAAAATTGGAATTGTTTGTTATCCTACTTTTGGCGGAAGTGGAGTAGTAGCAACCGAATTAGGTACAGCCTTGGCTGCCAAAGGGCATCAAGTACATTTTATATCGTATAGTCAACCAGTTCGACTTGATTTTTCTGGCAATTTATTTTATCACGAAGTTTCTGTTTCCGATTATCCGTTGTTCGATTACCAACCCTACGAATTGGTGCTTTCGAGCAAGTTGGTAGATGTTGTGAAATACGAAAAACTCGATTTGTTGCACGTTCACTATGCCATTCCACATGCATCCGCTGCATACATGGCAAAGCAAATTCTCGCATCGCAAGGCATCAACATCCCATTTATAACTACCTTGCACGGTACCGATATTACCCTTGTTGGTAAAGACCCTTCGTTCGAACCTGTTATTACCTTTGCAATCAATAAGAGTGATGCAGTGACTGCGGTTTCCGAAAGTCTAAAAAAAGACACCTATGCCAACTTTCCAAGCGTAAACAAGGAGATTTCGGTGATTCCAAACTTTATTCGATTGGATGATTATAAAATTGAAAATACACATTGCGAGAAAAAAATGTACGCTCCTTATGGCGAACGTATTTTGATTCACGTAAGTAATTTCAGAAAAGTAAAACGTGTGGAGGATGTGCTTCATGTGTTTAATCAAATCAAGAAAGTGATTCCATCAAAACTTATTTTAGTTGGCGATGGTCCTGAAAGAGCGAATATTGAAAAATTATGTAGAGAATTGGATACATGCAGCGATATAAAGTCGCTAGGTAAAATTGTGAATCCCGAGCAAATATTATCTGTTGCCGATTTGTTTTTACTCACTAGTGAAACTGAAAGTTTTGGTTTGGCTGCTTTGGAAGCCATGGCAAGTAAAGTGCCTGTTATTTCAACCAATTCGGGAGGTATACCCGAGGTAAATATTCATGGATACTCTGGTTACATGAGCAATGTTGGTGATGTGGACGACATGGCGAAAAATGCCATTCATATTTTAAAAGATGATGCCACACTTGCAACCTTCAAAGCAAATGCTTACGAGCAAGCTCAGAAATTCGACATTACTAAAATACTGCCTATGTACGAGAACTTGTATAATAAAGTGTTGGGTATTTAATCCACACTTCTAGTCGCAAAAAAAAGTCCTGCAAATGATTGCAGGACTTTTTTTTGTGAACTAAGACAGCAATTATTTAGTTGCTTTTTTGTCGTCAGCTTTTTTCTCAGCTTTCTTTTCGTCTTTTTTCTCAGCTTTCTTCTCTTCTTTTTTCTCAGCTTTTTTTTCTGTTTTCACAGGCTCTTGTTTTTTCTCTTGTGTTTGCGATGCAAACGTAACTGTTGACATTAATAATGCTGCAGCTACAAATAAACTTACTTTTTTCATTTTTTTGTTTTTTTTAAGTTAATTAATTGTTTAATTTTTATACTTCACCCTAAGCCAATAAACGTACCACAATTTTAAAAAAGCCTTAAATCGACCCGATTTTGGCAAAAATTAACAATTGAAAGGAATTCGAATTTAATCAAACTCATTGACATTTAGCCTTTCAGCAACATTTCTTCTCTCTGATTTTCTCACCACTCACAGCATCAAATCAACGCCTTTGTCTCAAAACTTTTTGTACTTTTGCGTTCCTCTAAAAAAACAGAAGAAATAAATCTAATTAATAAATAACAAAACAATGAATATTATTCAGGAGAATATTGATGACGTAAATGCGATATTAAAAGTGAAAGTGGCGGAAGAAGATTACTTGCCAAAAGTAGAAATTACATTAAAAGATTATCAAAAGAAAGCGAATATCCCTGGATTCAGACCAGGTAAAGTGCCAGCAGGTGTTATAAAGAAAAGATATTTTAAATCGGTGATGGCCGAAGAAATCAATCGTTTATTAACCGATTCGTTGAACAGCTATTTATCCGAAAATAAAATAAATGTTCTTGGCAATCCATTGCCTAAGAGAGATGACAACTTAATCATCGATTGGGACAATCAAAAAGAATTTGAGTTTACTTACGAAATGGGTCTTGCTCCTGAATTCTCTGTTGAGCTATCCTCAAAAGAAAAATTTACCTATCCAACCGTAAGAGTTGACGAAGATTTGATTAGCAAATACGTTACCGATATCGCTAAACGTTATGGAAAAGTGGAAGAAGCTGAAATAACGCAAGAAGGCGATTTAACCAATGGCGACTTTGTTGAACTAGATGCTGCAGGCGAAATACTACCTGGGGGTATTTTCAATTCAAGTTCATTGTTCTTGGATAAAGTGAAAGATGCAGGAACAAAGAAAGCATTATTAGGTCTTAAAAAAGGCGACAAAGCCATTCTTGACGCTCAACTTATTACTGATAACCGAACAGACTTAGTGAGCATACTTAATATTACCAAAGAAAGAGCTGAAAGCATTTCTTGCAAAATTCAATACACCATTAAATCAATTACAAGGTTGAATCCTGCGGAAGTAAATCAAGAGTTTTTCGATAAGTTGTACGGTCCAGGAGTTATTAATAGTGTTGAAGAATTACGTGCAAAGGTTAAAGACGAATTGTCGGTAATGTTTGTAAACGATAGCGACCGTAAGCTCTACAACGATGTAGTGGAACATTTGATGAAGAAAATAAATTTCAATTTACCAACCGAATTCATGAAACGTTGGTTATTGACCATGAACGAAAAAACCGTGAATGCTGAGCAACTAGATGCTGAATTTGGAGATTATCAAAAAGGAATGAAATGGCAATTAATTGAAAATAAAATCGTGAAAGACCACAACATCACCGTTTCTAATGATGAGTTGATTGAAGATGTCAAAACACTTATTCTTCAACAATACGGTCAAGCGGGCTTTAATCCTTCTGAAGAAGAACTAAACGACACTGCAAAACGTGTTTTGAAAAACGAAGAAGAAACTAAAAAGATTGCCGAAAAACTTTTCGGACAAAAAGTGATGCAATTGTTTAAATCTACTTTTACTTTAGAAAATAAAGAGATGTCGTATGACGATTTCTTTAAGTCTAATAAATAATTCCTATTTTTGTTTCAACTTTAAAACTAATAAAACTTAATTTATATGTTCGACAATAACGAATTTCGCAAGTATGCTGTAAAGCACAGAGGTATAAGTGGTAATACATTCGACTCGTATTCCCGCCACAATGTAACTAGTATGACACCTTATATCATAGAGGAGCGTCAGTTGAACGTGGCTCAAATGGACGTGTTCTCGCGTTTGATGATGGATCGCATCATTTTCTTGGGAACAGGCATTGACGATCAAGTTGCAAATATTATTCAGGCTCAACTTTTGTTTTTACAATCGGTAGATGCCAAAAGAGACATTCAAATTTATCTAAACAGCCCTGGTGGCTCTGTGTATGCAGGTCTTGGTATTTACGATACCATGCAATACATTGCTCCCGATGTAGCTACTATCTGCACAGGCATGGCTGCTTCTATGGGTGCGGTGTTGATGTGTGCGGGTACCAAAGGAAAACGTGCAGCATTAAAACATGCTCGTGTGATGATTCACCAACCAATGGGTGGAGCAGAAGGACAAGCTTCCGACATCGAAATTACTGCTAAAGAAATTCAAAAGTTGAAAAAAGAATTGTACGAAATCATTGCCAAGCACAGTGGTCAAACTTATGAAAAAGTATGGGCCGATAGCGACCGCGATTATTGGATGACTTCCGAAGAAGCGAAAGCTTACGGAATGGTAGATGAGCTTTTGATTAAAACTAAATAATAAAAATGCATCAACGAACGAATGGTTAGCAACAGCGTTGTTAACCATTTGTTTTTTATAAAGCAATAGACAACCCAACATAACACCATGGCAAAGGAAGAAAAAGAAATTAAATGTTCGTTTTGTGGACGTAGCAAGCAAGACACCGATGTGCTCATCGCTGGTATGACAGGTCATATCTGCAATCATTGCGTCACTCAAGCTCAAACCATTGTGCGCGATGAAGTAAGCCAACGTGCCAATTCATCCGTGTTCAGCGCCTTGCATTTGCTCAAACCTCACGACATCAAAAAGCATCTTGACGAATATGTAATCGGGCAAGACGAGGCCAAGAAAGTGCTCTCCGTTGCTGTTTACAACCATTACAAGCGCTTAATACAAACACAAATAAAATCAGCTCGAAAAGACGAAATTGAAATCGAGAAATCTAACGTCATCATGGTAGGCGAAACAGGAACGGGCAAAACCCTCCTAGCACGCACCATTGCCAAGGTTCTCAATGTTCCATTTTGTATTGCCGATGCCACCGTGCTCACCGAAGCAGGCTATGTAGGCGAGGACGTAGAAAGCATCCTTTCTCGTTTGTTGCAAGCTGCCGATTTCGATGTCACAGCTGCCGAACGTGGAATTGTATTTATTGACGAACTTGACAAAATTGCTCGCAAAAGCGACAACCCTTCGATCACCCGCGATGTATCGGGCGAAGGCGTTCAGCAAGGTTTGTTGAAACTCCTCGAAGGCTCCATTGTGGCAGTACCTCCTCAAGGAGGACGAAAACATCCCGAGCAAAAACTCATTCAAGTAAACACCAAAAACATTTTATTTATTTGTGGTGGCGCTTTCGATGGCATCACCCGAAACATCGGTAACCGCCTCAACACACAAGCAATCGGTTATTCCGTTGACCGCGACCGCGAAAAAATCGATACCGAAAACCTTTTGCAATACGTATCTCCTCAAGACCTTAAAAGTTTTGGATTAATTCCCGAACTCATCGGCCGCTTGCCAGTGCTCACTTATCTTAGCCCTTTAGATGCGCCCACTTTGCTGCGCATACTTAGCGAACCCAAAAATGCTTTGGTAAAACAATACACCCATTTATTCGAAATGGATGGAGTAAAACTGAAGTTCGAAAAAGGAGTGCTCGACTATATTGTCGAGAAAGCAATGGAGTTCAAACTCGGAGCACGTGGCTTACGTTCCATCTGCGAAGCCATCATGATCGACATCATGTTCGATACCCCTTCCGATGCCAACACCAAAGAAATCTCCATCACCTTGCGTTATGCCAAAGAAAAACTAAAAAAATCATTGGTCAACAAACTCAAAGTAGCCTAATATAGACAACCCACTTCTAACAACTAACAACTAACAACTAAATTGGGGCAGGTAGTTTCTCATTCTTCGTTTCCCTTCCTCCTGCTTTCCGTTTCAATCTTTTTCTTTGCCCGAAAAGGTCAAAGAAAAAGGATTTCCACTTCAATCAGGTGCAGGTAGTAACTTCTTCTCTTTT